>NZ_JBANSP010000022.1:0-91739 GCF_037167145.1 Paenibacillus sp. YIM B09110
AATGGTACTTGGACCGCAGGGTCCTGGGAGAGTAGGACGTCGCCAAGCACGAGGAACCAACCGCATGTGATGCGGTTGGTTTTTTGTTGTGCGCAGAAGCGGCGACTTATCTCTCCCAGACGGATAAGGTTAAAGTAAATGCTAACGAACCCTACAAACCCTAATTGTCCTAAATAAGCTTATCTGAGCATGCTAAAGAACTTTGATAGCCTTATTGGTCTTCTGAGTTCCTTAATTTACTTTAAAGCTAGAGAATAGCTACCTCTAGATTCATTAAGTACTCAACTGAGTAGAAAACCGATGAATAGAGATACCTGGATTCGTTAGCCAGAAAGGGGACCAAATGTCCCCGGGGCATGACATGAACTAACGATGATAATACGAGGCTTCCTTGGAGTCGAGCCTTACAACGCCGTCCTTGCGTTGCTTGCGAAGGGCGAAGGATAACATTAGCCTAGGTATCAGAAGCCATAGATGCCAGCATACGATGCTAATCATTAGCGATTCGTTAATCCACGGATACAAGAGGCCGATGATGCAGAGGCCTAGCCAGAACATTTGACGATGAACGCGCCGGTAGACCAGCAGTGTAATATCGCTAGCGGGCTTGAAACCAATCCACGGCGGGTTGATTCTCCAGATCCATTTGCGATCGGCAGCTTCCTCTACTTTAATAAACGTGAGCAGCATAATAACGATATGCAAGACTTGTACGACGGCGAAGCCGAATAGCCATGAGAAGAGCCCGTCTATTTGATACATGAGCATTTGGAAAGCGAGCAATAAGCCTGATATAAGTAGGTGGCTCATGATAAGCTCAGGTCGAATAACCTGGCGTTTAACGAGCATATACTGATAAATTGTAGCGTTTCGTTGATCAGTTAACGATTGGCGCATTCACGAACGTCCTTTCGGTGCGAATCATACATTCTCGTTATTATATCGGCCTTTTGCGCGCGTATATGGAGAGCGAGCATTAAACATTTTTGACTGAGTGGCGGAACCATCTGCGGAGTGGGCGCATACGATATATAAATATTTGAAATGGGCTATGAAACAAGTATAAAAAGATAGATTATGCGACATAATAGTAGCTATATAGGCAGGCATCAGAAAGCGGGGATTATAATGAATGATAATCGCGATCTTCATTGCATTATTTGCGGTCAACATAAGGCCGAGGGCGAAGGAATTCGAATTGTATCCGAATTTATTTGTACCGACTGTGAGAACGAAATGGTGAGAACAGACGTGAAGGATGCGAAGTATCCTTTCTTCATTCACCAGATGAAGCAAATCTTTATTGAAAAAAATGCATGAGCAGTCTCTTTCTACAGAGAGTTGCTCTTTTTTTTGCGTACCGATAAGCTACAATAGAGCGTATAGAGCATTTTAATCGAACATCTTTGAATGGAAAGGATCGTCTTATTATAATGAAGCCATTTATTGCGCCTTTATTTGAAAATTTAAGGAAGCATGCCAATACAGATCCTGTCAGTCTGCACGTTCCCGGACATCGGGGCGGCAAAGCGATAGCTGGGATGATTAATAGCGATGAGAATGATCAGTCATATATAGCTTATTATAATGAAATAATGAAGCTCGATGTGACGGAGCTATCCTCTACCGATGATTTGCATCATCCTGAGGGTTCTATTCAAGAAGCGCAGCAGCTTGCAGCGAGTTGCTTCGGCTCGGAGGAGACATTCTTTCTTGTAGGAGGCAGTACGTCTGGCAATATAGCGCTGTTGCTTGCTATTTGTGAACCGGGCGATGAAATCATCGTTCAGCGCAATGTACATAAGTCTGTTATAAATGGGTTGAAGCTTGCTGGAGCAAAAGCGATCTTCCTGACGCCGCAATATGAGCAGTATTCTGCTCTAGCAGTAATACCTTCTCTCCAAGATGTTGAACGGGCGCTTCAGCAATATCCTGACGCAAAAGGTGTGTTTCTGACTAATCCGAACTATCACGGGATGGGCGTAGATTTAAGCGCTTATGCTGAAGCTGTACATCGCTGCGATAAGCTGTTAATCGTCGACGAAGCTCATGGAGCGCATTATGGATTGCATCCTGAGCTTCCTTCTTCGGCGATCGCTGCTGGCGCTGACGCGGTCGTGCAATCCACGCACAAGACATTGCCTGCGCTTACGATGGGGGCGATGCTCCATGTACAGGGGGAACGTTTGCCTAGGAAAGCATTAAAGCAGTCGCTGGCGATGATTCAAAGCTCTAGCCCATCGTTTCCAATCCTATCTTCGCTCGATATTTCCCGAGCAATGATTGATCGTTTCGGCCCTTCTCTATTCGCAGGGGCGCTGGAACAAGCTTTGTTATTCCGTAGCTGGGCGAGGGAATATGGCTCTCCTATAGAAGTATTGGATGTATTGACGGATAGAGATCCGCATACCGCTACAATAAGCTATAGCGACCCTCTTAGAATCGTTATGTACGATCGCAGCGGCACTTTGACCGGATTCGAGCTGCTGAAGCAATTGGAGCAGCATGGCTGTTGGGCTGAGATGGCCGATCCGAGACACGTAGTCCTTATTTTCGGTATTCATATCTCTCATGAGCATACGAGCAGGCTGAAAGAGGCTATATCAGCGATTGCCAAGCTGTGCAAGCTATCCTTACCCGATGACGATACAGATCATAAGAAGCCCGACACACCGCCTAACAGCGTGGTGCATACATCTGATTCGGCCGAACGTATCTCACTACCGGTTTCATTGGCAAGATCAATACCTAAGCATGCGAAGCAAAAACGTATATCGTTAAGCGAGGCGGAGAACTATAGGGCAGCGGAGATGGTCATTCCCTATCCTCCAGGTATTCCTATTGTATATCCCGGGGAGAAGCTTACAAGAGCGTTGATCGATCAGATAGCGAAGTTGGCGACTGCAGGAGCTAAGTTTCAAGGTGCGGTTGATCCGGTTATGAATACAATAGGCGTATATGAGTAATTGTTCATTGTACTGGCTGGAACGCTTTGTTAGAATGGAAGGAAGCGGACAATATGCCGCTGTTAGGATAAACAATATTATTTTATGGTTAGGAGAAGCCTTAGATTGAAACAAGGTGTATTCATTACAATAGAAGGCGGCGAAGGCGCCGGCAAGACGACACTGATTGAACGGCTGGCGCATACGATGCTGCAGAGAGGGAAGGAAGTCGTCATTACGCGCGAGCCTGGCGGCATCCCGATAGCCGAGCAGATCCGCACCGTTATTTTGGACCGGAGCAACGTAGCGATGGATGCAAGAACGGAGGCGCTGCTTTACGCAGCAGCCCGTCGTCAGCATTTGGTGGAAAAGGTGCTGCCAGCGCTTGAAGCAGGCAAGGCCGTCATCTGTGATCGGTTTGTTGACAGCAGCCTTGCGTATCAAGGCTACGCACGGGGACTTGGCGTTGACGAGGTATGGAACATTAACCTCTTCGCTATTCAAGATTTGATGCCGCATTTGACGGTGTACATGGATATCTCTCCGGAAGTAGGTCTAGCACGGATCGCGCAATCGGCGGAGAGAGAAGTGAATCGGCTCGACCTGGAGAAGCAGTCTTTCCATGAACGTGTACGCGAGGGATATATGCAGTTGTTGCAGAAGTACCCGGATCGTATGGTGCGAGTGAATGCCGAACAAACGCCTGAAAATGTGTTTATGGACGTTTTGGATGTCGTTGATCGTCGTTTTGAAGGATTTTTTGCAACCGATGTCAAACTTTAAGAAGATCAATAAGTATGAAATAACGTAATCTAATAGTAATCAAGGGGGAATGAAGATGAAATTAGTTATTGCGGTTATTCAGGATAAGGACAGCAATCGACTGTCGAATGCTCTTGTTCGTGAAGGCTTTAGAGCGACGAAGCTGGCAAGTACGGGTGGATTCTTGAGAGCGGGCAATACGACATTCATGATCGGTATCGAGGACGAGCGTGTTCATGAGGTGCTGCAGGTCATTGGATCGAACTGTAAGGTGCGCGATCAGTTGGTTACGCCGGTATCGCCTATGGGCGGCTCAACGGATTCTTACATCCCATTCCCTGTTGAGGTACAGGTTGGCGGCGCAGCAGTATTCGTCATACCGGTCGAGCGATTCGAACATTTCTGATTGGGCGTGATTAAACGATGAAGATAGATCATGGATTCCGACCCGTCGGACAGAATCGAACGAATGCGGACCAAACTTCTAAGCCGGTGCAGGCGAAGAGCTTCGGTGATGTGATGGTGCAGCAGAACGACCAGCGCACGCAAGAGCAGATGCAGCAGAAGCTGCAGGACATTCATCGCCAAGGCGAGCGTCTTGCTAAGCTAATGACAGTGCGGGAGCTCAAGCTTTACCGCCAGATGGTGAAGTCATTTCTAGAGGATACGGTCAGACGCGGAGTCGTGTTGAAAGAAATTAAAGGGTTCGATCGCAGAGGACGCGTGAAGCGATATAAGCTTCTCGACGAGATTGATGAGTCTCTGATCGCGATGGCCGAAGAGCTGCTCGAAAGCGAGGAAGGACGAATTGATCTTCTGAGTAAGATCGGCGAGATTCGCGGTATACTGATTAACCTGTTGTTCTAATAGAAAGGTAAGGAGTCGTTATGAGTCTTGATCAAATGAGCGACCAATGGAAAGCGCTGCGTATTCTAAAGCATGCCCTAGGGAGCGGTAAAATATCGCATGCGTATTTGTTCCACGGACCGTCCGGTACGGGACGCATGGCTATGGCTCGCGCCTTCGCCAAAGCGCTATTCTGCACGTCAGACGGAGATGATGCATGCGGACTATGCTTGGAATGCCGTAAGTTCGAGCATGGCAATCAGACGGATCTCATTACGATCGCACCGGACGGTCAATCCATTAAGATTGAACAGATTCGCGAGTTGCAGCGTGATATGTCGTACCGCAATAGCGGTACTAAGTGGAAGATTTATATGATCGAGCAGGCAGATAAGATGACGCAGGCGGCTGCTAACAGCTTGCTTAAGTTTCTTGAAGAGCCGGTATCGCCTGTTGTGGCCATATTAATAACCGATAATGGACAAGCCGTATTACCTACGATTCGCTCACGGACGCAGTGGGTTCCTTTTCTACCTATGTCACCAGAGGCTATGCTGGAAGCACTAGTTGCGGAAGGGGCGCCTGCTCTGCTTGCGCGGACGGCTGTTCAGATGAGCTCTGGACTTGACGGCGCTAGACAATTTCTCCAGCAGAATCAGTTTGCAGAAATAAGAAATCTAGTGATACAATTAGGCAAGGAGAGTTCAACCCGATTCACCACGGCGATGATCACTGCCCAGCAACAGTTATTTAAGACAGAACTTACAGAGCATACACAATTGCTGCTGTCGATGTTTGTATTATGGTTTAAAGATTTGATACAGTTCCAAGCCGGAAGGCAAGGAAATATCGTTTTTATAGATCAGTTGGATTGGATTGGCAAGAATGCTTTTCATCGATCATTTGCAGGCTGGGTGTCCTGCATTGAGCATACGCTTGAAGCGAGCAAGCGTATAAGAGCGAATGTTACGCCTCAGCTCGCGTTTGAGCAACTATTGGTAAACCTACAGGAGGGCTAATCCTTGTATAATGTCGTCGGTGTCCGCTTCAAGAAAGCGGGCAAGATCTATTACTTTGATCCGGTCGAGCATCCCGTGAACAAGGACCAGCATGTTATTGTTGAAACAGCGCGGGGGATCGAATACGGTAAAGTGGTGGTGGGACAGAAGCAAGTTGGTGAATCGGATGTCGTCCTTCCTCTTAAGAAAGTGATACGCGTTGCTAACGATGTCGATGCCAAAGTCGTCGACGAGAATCGTGCAGCGGCTAAGAACGCATTCACTACGTGCCTGGACAAGATCAAAGGCCATCAGCTTAGAATGAAGCTGGTTGACGTAGAGTTCACTTTCGATCGCAACAAAATTATTTTTTACTTTACGGCAGAAGGCAGAGTGGACTTCCGTGAACTCGTTAAGGATCTCGCAAGCGTGTTTCGCACGCGAATCGAGCTTAGACAAATCGGTGTCCGCGACGAAGCGAAGATGCTTGGCGGCATCGGTCCGTGTGGACGAGTTCTATGCTGCTCCTCTTGGCTAGGCGATTTCGAGCCTGTATCCATCAAGATGGCCAAAGACCAGAACCTATCGCTCAATCCTACGAAAATATCCGGATTATGCGGTCGCCTCATGTGCTGCTTGAAATATGAGCATGACAATTACGAGAGTGTTCGCGAGGAGCTGCCGGCGATAGGGAAAATCGTCATTACCTCACTTGGTGAAGGAAAAGTAACAGGCATTAATGCGCAAGCGAAGAGTGTATTCGTAAGTTTGTTTGATACACCGGGCAAGCCGAAGGAACTGCCGTTTGACGATGTCGTTATTAAATAGAAGGCATAGGCTGCCAGGGATGCTTATGCTGGAAGCTCTGGGGTGGGAACTTGGAGAAGAAAGATATAATCGTACAGATCGATGAGTTGGATACAAGGTTCGCTAAGTTCCATGAAGAGCTGAATGATCTGAAGCAGAAGATGAAAGAGCTGCTGGAGGAGAATAAACGCTTAAGCATGGAGAACCACCAGCTCCGTAAAGTATTTAAGCGCGAAACTGCGCCAGCGCGAGAAGCGCTTCTGAAGCCTGTCGGCGCTGAACGTGAGCCTGTACTCTTCGAGTCGCAGACTGCCCATGAGGATGTTCTAATTGCGGCAGGCAACGCTGTAGGAGAAGGCCACGATAATTTAGCGCGGCTGTATCATGAGGGCTTCCATATTTGCAATGTGTATTACGGGCATTTGCGGACCGAGGGAGATTGCTTGTTTTGTCTATCCTTTCTAAATAAATAATGCAATCCGTATTGACAAGCCGTCCTTACCGCAAAGGGCGGCATTTTTATTACCACATCCGAATGAGTACTTTAAATTTTAAGGGTTAATAAAGGAGAGGCATTGACGTGTCTGAATCTGTAATCTTGGCGTCTAATGAGCGTCTAGATGATTTAATGACGGAGAATGGGTTAAAAATTATACAGAGCAGAGAAGTGTTCAGCTTCTCGCTTGATGCGGTGCTGCTGTCACGCTTCGCCAATATTCCGAAACGAGGCAAGATTGTAGACCTGTGTACAGGTAATGGCGTTATTCCGATGCTGCTAAGCACACGGACGAAAGCACAGATCGATGCAGTCGAAATTCAGCCGCGATTGGCTGATATGGCAAGGCGGAGTATAGAGATGAACGGGCTGCAGGAGCAGATTCAGGTCATCGAGCAGGATTTGCGGATGTATGCGAAGGAAGCGGGTAATGGCGTCTACGATGCGGTTACGGTCAATCCGCCGTACATGCCTGTAACAGCAGGTGACCAGAACGAGAATGAGCACTATGCAATTGCTAGGCATGAAATTCATTGCACGTTGAACGATGTGATGAAGGCGAGCGCCAGGCTGGTGCGCCCTGGGGGCAAGGTAGCGATGGTACATCGTCCATCAAGGCTGCTTGATATTGTAGAGACGATGCGCAAGTGGAAGCTGGAGCCGAAACGGGTACAATTCGTCCATCCTCACGCGAATGCGGAGGCGAACATGATATTAATAGAAGCAATGCGTGACGGGAAGCCTGATATTAAGCTTTTGCCGCCGATAATGGTGTATGAGAACGGAGTGCAGATCGTATGAACGTACAGAAGAGCTTTGGCACGGACAGTGCCAAACGGCCTTATGGCAGCTTATATCTCGTAGGTACGCCAATCGGCAACTTGGAGGATATGACTTATCGTGCAATTCGGACGCTGAAGGAAGTACAGCTTATTGCAGCCGAGGATACGAGGCAGACGCGAAAGCTTCTAACGCATTTCGAAATCAGCACACGAACGGTAAGTTACCATGAGCATAACAAAAACGCGAGCGGACCGGAATTGATCCGACTGTTACAGGATGGACAGTCCATTGCGCTGGTCAGCGATGCAGGGCTGCCCGCCATATCCGATCCAGGCGCCGATCTTGTGCGCGACGCGATCGATAATGGTATAGCGGTAATTCCGATTCCTGGCGCTAATGCTGCGCTCTCGGCGCTTATTATGTCCGGGCTGCCGACGGACAGCTTCACATTCGCCGGGTTTCCTCCGCGTGACCGCAAATCGCTTACGAAGTGGCTGCAGGAGCGGGGCGGTAAGCGTGACACACTGCTGCTCTACGAATCTCCGCATCGCGTTACGAAGACGCTGGACGTCATATTGGACAGTCTTGGTGATCGACAGATTGCATTAGTTCGCGAATTGACGAAGCGTCATGAAGAAGCAGTGCGTGGAACGGTGAGCGAATGTATAGATTGGTTCGCAGAGCATCCGCCGCTCGGTGAGTTCGTAATCGTTATTGCAGGTTTAAGCGAATCTGAGGCGAGTGAACAAGAAGCAGAAGGCGCTTGGTGGTCTGAACTTGATATTGCCGCGCATGTTGCGCATTATGAGAGAGACATGGATCGCAAGGAAGCGATTAAGAGAGCGGCTGTCGATCGCGGCTTGCCGAAGCGGGATGTCTATAACGAGGTTAATCGCTAGAATCGGGACTGTGGATAAGTGGACAAAAAAAGACCTTCCTGGCCGGGTTCTAGCGCAGGAAGGCATCAAGGAGTATAAAAAGGTTAGAATTAACATGTGGATATAAATGATTATAACCTATTTTTTTTATTTTGTCACAGGAGAAGGCATTTCTGATAAACAAATATGGCAAACTATTTTTCCTTTGAAGTAAGATACGTTCTCTGCATTGCCACAGAAGATACATGCAGGCTCGTATTTCTTCAACATGATGCGCTCTCCGTCCACGTAAATCTCTAGCGCATCCTTCTCTCCGATTCCTAGCGTACGGCGCAATTCAATCGGAATAACAACTCGTCCCAATTCGTCCACTTTACGGACAATCCCTGTTGATTTCATCATGATCTATCAATCCCTCTCTTAGATAAATTGTTTCGCCATCGTTCGACATGTTTCTTAGGTTTATGTCTATAATAATACCAACGATTCCCAAAATAGTCAACCTAAAAATTTACTATAAATATCCGTAATTACGGGCATTTGACTACGAAATGGGGGCATACTACTCTGTAATAGAATACAACAGCTTCGACAATTTGGAAACTATTAAACGACACTATTCGACATTAATTCGACATTATGTGTCGAAAATATGAACGAAGGAGATGATCATAAAATGAGAGAGCCGCTTCAGGAAGAGAAGGTATTCAAGGATCCCGTACACCATTATATATACGTACAAGACCAAACGATTTGGGACCTTATTAACACCAAAGAATTTCAGCGTTTGCGCCGAATTCGGCAATTAGGGACGTCCTACTTAACATTCCATGGCGCAGAGCACAGCCGTTTCTCCCATTCGCTGGGCGTATATGAAATTACGAGAAAAATTATTTCACAGTTCGAACGCAATAGCTTCCATGACTGGCCGAAGGAGGAGCGGCTCGTATCATTATGCGCGGCGCTGCTTCATGATGTCGGTCACGGTCCGTTCTCCCATTCGCTTGAAGAGGTATTCGATACCGATCATGAGGAATGGACGTGCAAAATTATACTCGAGGATACGGAAATCAATCGAGTGCTGCGAGCCGTATCCGAAGATTTTCCGAGCCATGTCGCTGCCGTCATTCAGAAAAAATATCCAAAGCCGATTGTTGTCAGCTTGATATCAAGTCAAATGGATGCGGATCGAATGGATTATTTGCTCCGAGATGCTTATTTTACGGGAGTAAACTACGGAAATTTTGATTTGGAGCGCATTTTGCGTGTGATGCGGCCTTACAAAGGGCAAATTGTGGTTAAGGAAAGCGGCATGCATGCGGTGGAACATTATTTGATGTCGCGTTACCAGATGTATTGGCAGATTTACTTCCATCCGGTTACGAGGAGCTCGGAAATCATTTTGAGGCAAATTTTCCGCCGGGCGAAGGAACTGTACGAGAAGGGTTATTCCTTCTTATGGATGCCAGAATCGGTCAAGCGGCTGCTCGATAATACGATGGCCGTCAGCGATTATTTGAAGCTGGATGAAGCGCTTGCGCAGACGGCATTCATGCAATGGGCCGAAGAGGACGATTCACTGCTGGCCGACCTATGCGACCGCTTCCTGAATCGTCGATTATACAAGTACATAACGATCAATGATCCTGAGCCTACTTTATTAGAAGAAATACGTTTGCTGTTCCTCTCGATCGGCATGAATCCGGAGTACCATATGGAGCTCGATTTCCCATTCGATCTGCCTTACGACGTTTATCGTCCCGACAGACAAGAGGGAGAAAAGAAAGAAAAAGCGCCGATTTTGTTGCTGGATCATCAGGACGAAATAAGTGAAATATCGGCTAAATCCGACATTGTTAGATCGATCACCGGCTTGCATCAGGGACAGTATCATTTGTATTTTCCAGAGGAGCCGCTAAGGATGAATATTTCGCGGATTAGTCCTCATCTGAAACAACTATTTCAGCTTAATGAAGGAGTATAACATCAACATGACATACTTATTTGATACGCATACCCATCTAGACTCACATAAGTTCGACGAGGACCGTACAGAGGTAATTGAGCGAGCGAGAGAAGCGGGCGTTGATCTGCTGCTCAATATCGGTTTTAACAGGGAGACGATCCCTACAACGATTGCACTTGCGGAAGCTTATGACTTTATCTACGCAGCAGTTGGCTGGCACCCTGTCGACAGCATCGATATGACGCCAGACGACTTGGAATGGATCGAACGGCTATGCGATCATCCGAAAGTTGTCGCAATCGGCGAGATAGGCCTTGATTACCATTGGGACACTTCTCCTAAGGATGTGCAGCATCGTGTATTCCGGGAGCAGATTAGACTGGCTCGAAAGGTGAAGAAGCCGATCGTCATCCACAATCGGGATGCGCATGAGGATATCATTACGATCTTGCGCGAGGAGAATGCTGCAGAGGTTGGAGGCGTCATGCACTGCTATTCCGGCAGTTGGGAGACGGCCAAAGCCTGCCTCGATATGAACTTCTATATCTCGTTCGGGGGACCGGTTACATTCCAAAATGCACGTGTGCCAAAAGAGGTGCTGAAGCAAGTTCCAATGGACCGATTATTGATCGAAACGGACGCCCCTTATTTGACCCCTCACCCGTTCCGAGGGAAGAGAAATGAGTCCGCTTACGTCTCTCTTGTCGCCCAGTCGGCAGCCGAGCTATTGGGCAAATCCGTGGAAGAAATAGCCAAAATCACGACCGAAAACGGTAAAAAATGTTTTGGTATTGTTTAAAAACGGTAGGAAACGAGAGATCCAATGACCTTTTGGGCGATAAAACTGGATTTTGTTCAAGAAATCTATAAACTTTTCCGACTTTAACCAGCTTTTTCGCTTAAATCGTCTTTTATCGCTTCTTTACAACAGACCGTCCGTGAAGGTATGATTCATTTCAGAGTTATTACTTTTTGTATTGGATTTCCAGTTTGCGCTTAATCTCCGGAAGGAGAACGGGGGACCCAAGTGCGGGTATTTGAAGGACCGCGCTTTGATCTTTTCAGGGGTGAATTTCGAAGCCATTGCCATGAGCATTGCGATTTCGAATAGGGCAGCTCTCTTGCCCGAATCCGACAGCTAACCTCGTAAGCGTTCATAGAGAGCGATCAACCTCGTGCACCCATTTTTATGATATCTCGTGTAGACACCCGAGAAGCCACGATACAGATCCTCTGTCGACGGCTTCTTTTTATTTTCGAATAATCGGGAAATCGTCGTCATAGGGTTAGTCATGGAGGTGAGAGGATCGAGAAAAGAAGTAGAATTACTGGATTGCGTGCTCGCACGCCAATATACTATAGTCGCGTCAGTTGTAATCATGCGTAACACTTGGCGGCGGGGCTATGAAGGAGGACCGATGAAATGGGCACAATCCAGGTAAAGGACACCCATGGGAAACGATCATCCAGCATGTCTTTCGCAATGCGATGGAAGCATGAAAATTTGCGTTTGATACTACTCAGTGCTATTATCTCAATCGCTATGACTTTCATGTTACTGGTGTTGTTGTACGGAACGGCTGTCAAAAGCGTCTCCGTAGTAGTGAATGGACAAGAAACCGTTGTAGAAACAAAGCAATGGGTCCTGCAACGCCTACTGGATGAACAAGCTATTACGATTGGCGAGCATGACGAGGTTTCGGTGCCTCTGAATGCAGCCATTAAAGACGGCGATCGCGTTGAAATTAATCATGCGGTGGCGGTCAATGTAACGGCGGATGGCAAGACATCAACGGTGTACACGACAGAAGGAACTGTGCAAGCGGCGATCGAGCAATTAAATATTTCTGTTCGTAATCATGATAAAGTAGTACCGTCGCTTAACTCATCTGTCGAAGAGGATATGTCGGTAACCGTTGTACGCGTCGATACGAAAGTATCGGAGAGCGAGCGGGCGATGCCATTCTCTATCGTGAAGAAAGAAGATCCGACGCTGGAGGTCGGCAAGGAGAAGCTGATCCAGACCGGGAAGCAAGGTCTTATCGTTGAGCATATTCAGAAGCAGTACGAGGATGGCGTGCTTGTTTCTAAGCAAATGGTCAGCAAAGTAATCGAGACCGCTGCAGTCGATCAAGTCGTGGCAGTCGGTACGAAGAAGCCTGAACCGAAGGTAACCGTGCTCTCTAACAGTAGTCCTACTGTGGAGACGTTGACGAAGAACGGTGTAACGCTTAAGGCGAAGAGCATCTTGAAGAACGTCACGTTAACTGCGTATTCTGCAGGCGTGGAATCGACGGGCAAGGACGAGAGTCACCCGCAATACGGCATTACGGCGTCCGGAACGAAAGTGACGGAAGGAAGAACGATCGCGGTTGATCCGAAGGTAATCCCGATCGGCTGGTGGGTCTTCATCGAAGGCATCGGATTCCGCCGGGCAGAGGATACGGGAAGCGCAATAAAGGGCAATAAGATCGACGTGTATTTCGGCAGTCAGAAGACTGCGGAGAAGTTCGGACGCAAGAAGGGTTACACCGTGTACGTTATTGGACCGAACAAACCGTCATCCACTTAGTGCTTTATCGGCAGCTAACTGTTTATCATCATCTTATCGTAATGTACAATTAAATATGCCATCATAAGAAGAGGCTTAGCCTCTTCTTTTTGTAGTTTTATTGACGCAATTCAGGCAGCAATTGTTGCAGCTATTTAAAATATAGGAAAGTATAAAATTCACACTTATACTAGGCCTATATTTAACCGCGAAACGTTTGCTTATTGCCGCTTAGGATGGCGATAGCCGTTTACGCTTGAGTAAATGAGGAAGGGAATGATCTTAGTGATTAAGGAGATCATTGTCGTAGAGGGCAAGGATGATACTGTTGCGGTGAAGCGCGCTGTAGAAGCCGATACGATCGAGACGAACGGCTCGGCGATCGGCGATGATGTGCTGCGCCGTATAGCGCTGGCGAATGAACGCCGCGGCGTAATTATATTTACGGATCCCGATCATGCGGGGGAACGCATCCGTAAGATTGTGGCTAGGCATGCGCCGGGCTGCAAACATGCGTTCCTGCCGCAGGAGAAGGCGCTGTACAAGGGCGATATCGGCATTGAGAACGCAAGCCCCGAAGCTATTCGTCAGGCGCTCTCCGAGCTTCGAACGGAGACGACGGATACGGCTGGCGAGGTGACCTGGGAGCACTTAATGGAAGCGGGATTGATCGTGCATCCCGATGCGGCGAATCGCAGATTGCTGGTAGGCAAGCTGCTTGGCATTGGCTATGCGAACGGCAAGCAATTTTATAAGCGTTGTACAAGCTTCCGCATCTCGAAGACAGAGTTCGACGAAGCTATGCGCGAGATGGAACAGCAACTGGAGGGATAGCGATATGAACGGACAAGAAAATACCGCGGCGTCAGGCAGAGCGGCTATTGAAGTGGCAACACCGAAGCGGACGAAGGAAATTATTGCGAAGTACGGCTTCTCGTTCAAGAAGAGCTTAGGTCAGAACTTCCTGATCGATCAAAATATATTAAATAAGATTGTCGAGGCAGCAGAGCTCGACAAGACGAAGGGCGCGCTAGAGATTGGCCCGGGTATCGGTGCGCTCACGCAAAGGCTAGCCGCTTCTGCGGGTACTGTAACGGCAGTCGAGATCGACAACCGTCTTATTCCGATTCTGCGTGACGTATTGTCAGAAGAGACGAATACGGAGGTTATTCACGGCGATGTGCTGAAGCTGGATCTAAAGCAAGTATTTCAGGATCGCTTTAGCGATGTAAGCGGCGTTAGCGTCGTTGCTAACCTGCCTTATTACGTGACAACGCCGATTTTAATGAAGCTGCTCGAGGAGCGCCTGCCGCTGGAGCATATCGTCGTTATGATTCAGAAGGAGGTCGCCGATCGGATGGCTGCCAAGCCTGGCGGCAAGGAATATGGCAGCCTCAGCGTAGCCGTGCAATATTACTGCGTGCCGAAGGTCGTATGCATTGTGCCGCATACGGTATTCATTCCGCAGCCGAACGTCGATTCGGCGGTCATCAAGCTGTCGTTGCGCGAGAAGCCGGCTGTTGACGTGCCGGATGAGGATCATTTCTTCCGCGTCGTTCAAGCCAGCTTCGCACAGCGCCGCAAGACGCTGTTCAACAACTTGACCGCTTTCGTTGGCAAGGACAAGCGTGAGGCGCTGACGGCGCTGCTCACAGGTATTGGAATTGACCCAACGCGCCGCGGAGAGACGCTGTCCTTGGAGGAATTCGCAAGCGTTAGCCGCGCGATGCTGGAAGCGGGCTGGAGAGGCTAAGCCTCTCTCCTGATCTGTCGGCCTCAGCGCATAATAATACTCACCATTCGCCCTGTCTGCCCATAGGATAGACGAAGAGGTGATTTACCCATGAAGCAAGGGGACCTGGTCGTCCGCAAATCGTATGGCGGTGACGTGCTGTTCCGAGTTGAAGCTGTTCGAACACATCATGCCGTCCTGAAAGGCACGGACTACCGATTGCTTGCGGATGCGCCTATTCCCGATCTGTCGGTCGTTCGCGATCCGGAGTCGACAAGAGCGGTTCAGCAAGTTCGTATCAAAGTTAATGATTCGCTGCAGCGCATGCACAATCAGAGAGAACGCCAGGCGGTCGAGACCGTCGATAATATCCGGCTTGCAACGCAGGAGAGCCAGCCCTTCTTCGAAGTGCCCGGAAAGGTGCTGCACCTGGATGGGGACAACAACTACTTGAAGAAGAGCATGCAGCTTTATAACACGATGCATGTGCCCTCACATGGTCTGCACGTCCATGAATCTCAGATGGCTGACGTGCTGTACCGACTGCTTCCCCAAGTGAAGCCGGACATCGTCGTTATAACCGGCCATGACGGCGTGCTTAAAAATCGGATGCAAGAGGACCTATATAGTCTAGGCAGCTACAAAAACTCGCAAAATTTCGTAAATGCCGTTCGCGTCGCGCGGGAATACGAGAAGAACCGCGACGGCCTTGTTGTTATTGCCGGGGCATGCCAATCGCACTTCGAGGCGCTGCTGCAGGCAGGCTCGAACTTCGCAAGCTCTCCCGGCCGCATATTGATTCATGCGCTCGATCCGGTCTATATCGCGATCAAGGCGAGCTATACATCGATACGCGACACGGTTAATCTGTCCGATGTCATACACGGCACGATTAGCGGCATAGACGGCGTAGGCGGCATTGAGACATTAGGGCGTTTTCGCGTTGGCTTGCCGAAGCCCAAGATTACTTCTGTCGGAGCGACATTGAACCCATAATTTTTTTCTTCACGGCGATTTTTGAGGCATATTTCTGATGCGCAGCGTTTACGACAACTTCTTAATATGGATAAAACCAAATAATTTATGCATGGATTTTTAAAAAATGGGTGAAAACACCGTTGACAAGTAAATAATGAGGCTGATATAATATTTTGCTTTGTTTGACAAACCCTCTTTTTTTGGTTATAATGGACAAGGAAAGAGGTGGTAGTGGACAATGGCAAAAAATGCGCTATTGGATATAAAACGCAGTTTGGAAGCTCATGTTGGTTCCAAAATCCGTCTTCGAGCTAACGGTGGCCGACGAAAGACCATCGAACGAACCGGAACGTTAGAAGAAATCTACCCTTCTGTTTTCATTGTCAAGCTGGATGAAGAACAGCACGCGTTCAAGCGTGTCTCATACAGTTATGCGGATATTCTGACCGAATCGGTTGAAGTGACCGTGTGCAATGATGAAGGCCTAGGTCAAGTCCGAATCGCTTATCTTCAACAATAGATTGATATATCTACGCCGTAATCGGCTAGTTGACGCAGATCACATCTGCGTCTTTTTTTTGCCTACTGTTTTATGGACGATGGACAGGCGCTCTGTATGCCGAATGAGCTTCAGCCGTTTGAAGCATACTACTGTCGTAACGCGGGACGTTATTGGAGTTCATCATATTCACAACTTGGAGGGGTAGCGAATGAGCCGCAGAAGACGCAGCGTCATGTCGGAGGAACTGAAATATGAGCTGGCGAAGGATTTGGGCTTCTACGATACGGTACAGCAGGAAGGCTGGGGAGGTATCAAGGCCAAAGATGCGGGTAATATGGTCAAGCGGGCCATTCAGCTTGCGGAGCAGGCTGCTGCCAAGTCCAATCGGCCGTAATACGCTTCACGCCCCGGTTAAAGCTAAGCCTCCTGCGGCCAGTCTATGGCTAGCTTAGAGAGCTTAGCTTTTATTGCGTTCGTTTGCTATAATGAGGGATAAGCTTACGAACGAACGGAGAACGCACCTTTATGAAAATATATGAGAAGGCTTCTGCTAAAATAAACTTAGTGCTCGACGTGCTTCGCAAGCGCGAGGACGGCTTCCACGAGGTCGAGATGATTATGACGATGGTCGACCTTGCGGACCGTTTGGAGATGGAAGAGCTCCCGCGCGATACGATCATCATATCAAGCCAGGTTGGCTATATACCGCTAGATGAGAAGAACCTTGCCTTCCAAGCGGCAAGACTGATTAAAGACCGTTATGACGTGCGTAAGGGCGTCTATATTCATCTAGATAAGAAAATACCGGTTGCTGCAGGGCTCGCCGGCGGCAGCAGTGACGCAGCCGCTGCACTGCGCGGGCTGAACAGGCTATGGAAGCTCGGGATCTCCGAGCAGGAGCTGCGCGAGCTGGGTGCAGAGCTTGGCTCGGACGTGCCTTACTGCGTAACAGGCGGAACGGCCATAGCCCGCGGTCGAGGCGAACTGCTCGAGCATATCGACAACCCGCCGCAATGCTGGGTCGTACTGGCGAAGCCTCCGATTAACGTATCGACGGCTGATGTATACGGCAGGCTGAGAGCGAATGAGCTGAAGGTCCATCCCTCGATTCCGAATATGAGAGATGCGCTTGCTAGAGGCTCATTTAATGACATCTGTGAAGGGCTTGGCAACGTTCTGGAGGACGTGACGCTGGAGGTTCATCCGGAAGTACAACAAATTAAAGAAAGCATGATTCGTCTTGGTGCGGACGGCGTGCTGATGTCGGGAAGCGGACCGACCGTATTCGGACTCGTATCGAAGGAAGCTAAGCTTCCTCGTATCTATAACGGCTTGCGCGGATTTTGCAAAGAAGTCTATGTGGTAAGAATGCTTACATAGGGTTGACGTTCTTCTTGATTAAATCCGTATAAAAATGTTATATTGACATTATATTATTCGGATTTAGTGGGGGGAGATGTGTTTGAAGAAATTGAAACGTAGCGCAAGATTGGTAGAAATGACCCAATACCTGCTAAGTCGTCCCCACACGTTAATTTCGTTGACAGCTTTCGCTGATCGTTATCAGTCGGCGAAGTCATCGATAAGTGAAGACTTAGCCATTATTAAAGAAGTGTTCGAAGAGGAAGGTTTCGGCGAGCTGCATACGCATGCCGGGGCTGCAGGCGGCGTGAAGTATACGCCCAAGATGAAGGAAGAGACCGCTTTATCGATTATGAATGGTATTTGCCGTCAGTTGGAACAACCCGAGAGGGTATTGCCCGGCGGCTATTTGTATATGACGGATATGCTCGGACAACCGGAGATGCTGGCTGACGTTGGCAGAATGTTCGCAACAGCGTTCGCCGACCGCAGAATCGATGTCATTATGACAGTCGAGACGAAGGGGATACCTCTCGCTTACGCGACGGCATCCTGTCTCAATATTCCGGTTGTAATCGTTAGACGCGACAACAAGGTTACGGAAGGGTCTGCTGTTAGTATTAACTACGTATCGGGCTCGACGAAGCGTATTCAGACGATGTCGCTTGCCCGCAGAGCGCTCAAGGAGCAATCGCGCGTGCTTATTATTGACGACTTCATGAAGGCGGGAGGCACGATCCAAGGAATGATGGATCTGCTCTACGAGTTCAAGGCAACAGTAGCCGGTGTCGGCGTATTCGTTGAATCAGGCGAGGTTGAGCTCGAGGAACGGCTGCTCGAAGACTATGTTTCCTTGGCGAAGCTGACGGCTGTGGATATGAAGACGAAGCAGACGACGGTTCTTCCGGGCAACTATTTCAAATAACGGAGAGGCTGTGACAAGCGTGACTGCAAAACAAGTACCGCAAGTAGTAGCTACTGATAAAGCTCCTGCGGCGATTGGCCCTTATTCGCAAGCGATCAAGCTAGGGGGACTATTATTTACTTCCGGACAAATTCCTCTCGATGCGTCCGGCCAATTGGTCGAAGGCGGTATTGAGGAACAGGCTCATCAAGTGTTCCGCAATCTTGAAGCGGTGCTCGCAGCTGCTGGAGCAACGTTCAATGATGTAGTGAAAGCGACCGTATTTATGAAGGACATGAATGATTTTGCAACGGTCAACGGCATCTATGCTTCGTATTTTGGCGACCATAAGCCAGCGCGTTCGGCCGTAGAAGTGGCGCGGCTTCCAAAGGATGTTCTTGTCGAAATCGAAGTCATTTCATCGACAAATGTCGAATGACAACGAAAAACATTCATGTACAAAAAAATATTTTTAAATTAGCATGATTTTACCAAAAAAATAGAAGGATTTTGCACAAAAACGTGGAAGTATACACCAAGTCTCTGATAGGCAAAGGTGGTGAACACAAGTGCAAATTACTGATGTCAGACTCCGCCGTGTAAATTCCGAAGGGCGTATGAAGGCAATCGCTTCCATTACCATTGACAATGAATTCGTCGTTCACGATATCCGCGTGATTGATGGCAACAATGGTATGTTTGTCGCAATGCCAAGCAAACGTACTCCGGACGGAGAGTTTCGGGATATCGCTCATCCGATCTCTTCAACCACCCGGGAGAAAATCCAAGCTGCCGTATTGGCTGAATACGAGCGTGCAGCAGAGGAAGTTGTTATTGAAATCGAAGAAGGCGCTTAATCAAGGGGCTTCACAATTAATATTTTTTTTGGAGGAGAGGGCCATACGGCTCTCTTCTCTTTTGTATACTAGCCGTTCTAATTGTCGGATTGGATTGTGAGCGATAGTTGTCGGCATTCGTATAATGGGATATAGTCATAAAAGAAGTTTGTTAATGAGGCTTGGGAGGTTGTTTACGTTGAAGGTTATGGCGATTGTGCTTGCTGCTGGTCAGGGCAAACGTATGAAATCGAAATTATATAAGGTGCTCCATCCGGTATGCGGCAAACCGATGGTAGGACATGTCGTTGATGTAGTAAAGGCAGCTTCCTGTGAGCGGACGGTTGTTATTGTTGGTCACGGCGCGGAGACCGTAAAGTCGTATCTAGGCGATGCGGCTGAATACGTGCTGCAGGAGCAGCAGCTTGGCACAGGACATGCGGTTCGTCAGGCTGAAGCGCTGCTTGGCGGCGAAGAAGGCACGACGATCGTCATCTGCGGCGATACGCCGCTCGTGAAGGCGTCTACGATAGAAGCGATGCTGGAGCTGCATGCGTCGTCCGGCGCAGCGGCAACGGTGCTGACGGCTTCCTTCGACGACCCGACAGGCTATGGTCGGGTTATTCGCGCCGAAGATGGCGCCGTACAGCGCATTGTGGAGCAGAAGGACTGTTCGCCGGCTGAAGCGGCAGTGAAAGAAATCAACACGGGGACGTATTGCTTTGACAATCGCAAGCTGTTCGATGCGCTGTCTAAGGTAACGAGCAACAACGCGCAAGGCGAATATTACTTGACTGATGTGATCGGTATCTTCCGCGAAGCGGGACAGTCGGTGCAAGGCTACTGCACGACTGACTTGGCGGAAGCCATCGGCGTGAACGATCGCGTGGCGCTTGCCGAGGCTGAAGGCTACATGCGTTCGCGAATTAATCGTGAGCACCTTATTGGCGGCGTAACGATTATCGACCCAGCTTCGACGTATATTGAGGCTGGCGTTCAAATTGGCGCGGATACGATTCTATATCCAGGTACGATGCTGCGCGGCAATACGGTCATCGGTGAAGACTGCGTCATTGGACCGCAAGCAGACATTACGAATAGTGTGCTAGGAAACGGCGCAGCGGTAAAATATTCGGTAGTTGCCGATTCGGTTGTAGGCGATGAGAGCACGGTTGGCCCTTATGCGAACCTGCGTCCCGGCTCGAAGCTTGGACGCGGCTGTAAGATCGGCGACTTCGTCGAGCTTAAGAACGCGACACTGGACGACGGAAGCAAAGTATCGCATCTTAGCTATGTTGGCGATGCGAAGGTCGGCAAGGACGTTAATATCGGCTGCGGCGCGATTACGGTTAATTATGACGGCTTCAACAAAGCGGTTACGGAGATCGCCGACAATGCGTTCGTTGGCAGCAACGTGAACCTTATCGCTCCTGTGAAGATCGGCGAGGGAGCTTACGTCGTCGCCGGCTCGACGATTACGCATGACGTGCCTGCTGGCGATCTGTCTATCGCAAGAGCGCGCCAGGAGAATAAGCCGGGTTATGCGGAGAAGATTCGTTCGCGCGCGAAAGCGAAGAAGGAACGCTCGCAGAAGTAATTTCTCCGGAATGAAACGCGCTGCGCCGCCAAAGGATGGCGACAGCCGTTTCACCTTGACGTATAGGAAAGTATATGAGTTTGCCCATACTTTCTCTATACGTTTCGACGATACGATGGCGTCTATAGAAAAGACGCCGTCAAGCGTTTCTTCTTAGTGATTAATATACGGCATGAATGGGTAAAGCTATATGGAATATCCATTTTAGGAGGATACCCATATGGCGATAGCAATGAAGGCAGACCAAAGGAATATTTCCACGAAAGGCGAGTTGCGCGAGCTGCGGCAGCAAGGTAAAGTCCCAGGCGTTGTCTACGGCAAGCAATTGAGCGCTTCTGCACTTGTGGCGGTTGATGAGAAGGAGCTGCACGGACTGCTTCGCACGCATCCGAATGCGGTTGTGGAAATTGAGATTGGGGCACAAGGCAAACATTCCGTGATGATCTCCGAAGTGCAGAGAGACTCTCTGAACCGTCAATTGCTTCACGTCGATTTCCATCAGGTCAACATGAATGAGGACGTAAGGGCTCATGTCCGAATTGAAGCCGAAGGCGATTCTACGGGTGTTCGCGAAGGCGGCATTCTGCAAGTCATTCTTCATGAGCTAGAGGTGCAATGCTTGCCGGGAGATATTCCGGAGACGATTACGGTTGATATTTCGTCGCTTGGCGTAGGCGAGAGCTTGCTCGTACGCGATCTGCAGCTTCCGCAAGGCGTAGAGGCGAAGTCTGAGCCGGAGATGGTCGTTGTGACCGTCCTTGCGCCTCAGAAAGAGCTAAGCGAGGAAGAGAGAGAGGATGCGGCGGTCGAACTGGCCGAGGCGGAATCGAGATCGAAGGAAGCGCAACTGGAGGATTTGAAAACATTCTAGTTGTTTACGGCTTCAAGAAGCTGTCCTGGGGTAATGCTCAGGGCAGTTTTTTCATGCGCATAGAAAGCTTAATGAAATAGTAAAACGATACGATAGCTTGCGTAAACGTGAAAATAATCTTATGATTCGTTTAAAAGGGCCGTTTACGCTGGGCTATCGCTATTATGGTTTCGAGATAAAGGAGTACAGCTAACGATGAAGTGGATCGTAGGACTAGGCAATCCTGGAACGCAATATCAAGGGACACGCCATAATGTCGGTTTCATGGCTATCGATGAACTGGCTAGACGCTGGGGAATCTCAGTCACGACGAACAAATGCAGGGCGTTAATCGGAGAAGGTAACGTGCAAGGCACGAAGGTTGTGCTTATTAAGCCAATGACGTATATGAATCTGTCAGGGGAGTCGGTACGGGGGTTCCTTGACTATTTCAAGGCCGATCCGGCAGAAGGATTGATTCTGTATGATGACCTGGATACGGAGATCGGCAAAATTAGGCTTCGCTATCAAGGAAGCGCAGGCGGACACAACGGCATTAAGTCGCTTATTCAGCACTTGGGCACACAATCATTCAATCGAATCCGCATGGGCGTATCGCGTCCGCAGCCAGGAATGAACATTGCCGATTATGTGTTGTCCAATTTCCCGAAGAGCGAGCAAGATAAGCTGGCAGCGATGATTGAGCAGACCTGCGATGCTGTTGAGTTCGGGCTTAAGGCTCCCTTCGAGGAGACGATGGCAAAGTTTAACCGCTAGCCTGTTAGAATCTGCCCCTGCTGGGCATACTGAAGGGTAATAACGACTCTTCAGGAGGCATACATATGGCTGTAAACTATATTTGCCGGCATTGCAAAACATCGATCGGCACCATATCGACGGCGGAAATAACGGAGCAGCAGCTCGGTTTCCATTTCTTGACCCCCGAGGAGCGCAGCGATATAATAGCGTATGACCCAAGCGGGGATGTAACCGTTAAGGTCGTATGTGATTACTGCCGGGAGGCGCTTGATGCTAACCCGGAGCTTTCTCTCGTAACGAGCCCGCTGCAATAATGGGTTGGCTGATTGGTTGTAGATGAGACAGACAAGAGCCTTGACCATGGTTAAGGCTTTTTTTTGAAATATTTTTCGTCTTATAACCAGACTTATATTTTCTGGTCATGACGTCAATGGCAATTGTCGTTGATGCTCCATATTCAAGACAATCACTTCGCCGCCTATATGACGGCGAAGTCATTTAGGGTTGAATTCATGTTGAGCGCTTGTAGAGACGGCTGCAGCTGTCATCTACTATAGATGCGTACTCATTCCTTGCAAGTCTGCTGTGTTAATGCAATCGGAGGTTTGAAGCAGGTTGAGCGGATCACGTTCCTCTCAGCGCTTCATGGCCAGCCGATCGCGTATAGAAACGGGGTGCCGCAAACGTTGAAAGCGCTGATTAAAGCTTTTGCCGCGGATTCGGATGTACAGTCAATTATTTCCGGTATTCGCAAAGGCATGCGCGAACAGATGATTTCGGGGCTAGCCGGATCTTCCCGTCAGGTGCTCATTGCAGCGCTGCAGGAAGATGTGGGCCGCCCGATGCTGGTCGTGACACATAATATGTTCTCCGCTCAGAAGATTGCGGAGGATCTGCAAGAATGTCTCTCGCAAGAACAAGTATTGTTATATCCCGCGAATGAGCTTATGGCTGCCGAAGCAGCGATCTCGAGTCCCGAGACGCTGGCGCAGCGCATGGATGTGCTGATCAAGCTGTCCAAAGGCTATCGCGGGATTGTTGTCGTGCCATTCTCCGGCGTTCGCCGCTACTTGCCGATCAGCAGTGTGATGGCTGAAGCGCAAATAGAGGTTAAAGTAGGAGATTCAATTCCTCTTGAGGCGTTCCTGCGTCAAATGATGTCGCTCGGTTATGTGCGCGCCGATCGCGTAGAGTCGCGCGGCGAGATGAGTGTACGCGGCGGTATTGTGGACTTCTATCCGCTAACGACCTCCCAGGCGTACCGAATTGAATGGTTCGGGGACGATATTGATTCGATCCGTACGTTCGATCCCGCAGACCAGCGCTCACAGGATCGGCTGCAAGCGTTTATCGTGCCGCCTTGCCAAGAAATATTGGCGGACGATAAGCGGATGGAAGCGGCGGAGCGCCATGCGCAAGGGCTGCTTGAGCAGCAGCTTGCTAAGATGACTGACCGTATGGCGAAGGAACGTCTGCGCGCGGAGATTGGCGGCGAGCTGGAGCGTCTGCGCGAGCATGTGTATTTCCCTGAAATTTATAAATATATTTCGTTATTGTACCCGGAACGTCAGACGATTCTTGACTATATGCCAAGCGATACGCTGCTATTGCTAGACGAGCCGACGCGGTTAATAGAGACGGCTAAGCAGCTCGAGCGGGATGAGGCGGAATGGTCGCTGCATCTGCTGCAGAACGGCAAGTCGTTGCCTGGCCTTTCGCTTGCGCGCGCTACGGAAGAGATTCTTCATACCCGTCCGTTCCCTACCTTGTTCTTATCGCTGTTCCTGCGCCAAATTCCGCACACGCAGCCGCAGAACATTTTGAATATGACGAGTCGTTCGATGCAGAATTTCCACGGTCAGATGAATGTGCTGAAGGCGGAGATGGATCGCTGGAAGAAGACCGGTGCGAACGTGATTATGCTTGCCGGAGGCGCCGAGCGGATGGATCGCATGCGCCGCGTGCTGCAAGATTACAGCATTGAGCCGCCGATGCTCATTGAGGGCAACCTGCAATCGGGCTTCGAGCTGCCTTCTTCGCATTTGGTCGTCATTACAGAGGGCGAGATGTTCTCGCAGAAGCAGCGCAAGGCGCGCCGGATTGACAAGAAGGTAGACAACGCCGAGCGGATTAAGAGCTATACAGAGCTTAAGGTCGGCGACTATGTCGTTCATCAGAATCACGGGATAGGCAAGTACGTTGGCATCGGCACGCTTGAGATTGCCGGCATTCATAAGGATTACCTCCATATTCTATACGCTGGCGGCGATAAGCTGTCTGTTCCGATTGAGCAAGTAGATATGATTCAGAAGTATGTCGGCTCGGAGGAGCGGGAGCCGAAGGTTAATAAGCTTGGCGGCAGCGAATGGACGCGTGCGAAGAATAAAGCCAGAGCGTCGGTGCAGGATATTGCCGATGATTTGATCAAGCTGTATGCGCAGCGTCAGGCAGCGCCTGGTTATTCCTTCGGACAAGATACGTCTTATCAGCAGGAATTCGAAGCGATGTTCCCTTATGATGAGACGCGCGATCAGCTCCGAGCAATCGAAGAGATTAAGAAGGATATGGAGAAGAGCCAGCCGATGGACCGTCTTCTGTGCGGCGATGTCGGATACGGCAAGACAGAGGTTGCGATCCGCGCGGCGTTCAAAGCGGCGATGGACAGCAAGCAAGTCGCTGTGCTTGTTCCGACAACGATCCTCGCTCAGCAGCATTACGAGACGTTCAAGGAGCGCTTCTCCGGCTATCCGATCAACGTACAGGTTATGAGCCGCTTCCGTTCCCGCAAGGAGCAGAACGACACGATGAAAGGGCTGAAGGACGGCCGAGTCGATGTCGTGATCGGGACGCATCGCTTGCTGTCGCAAGATGTAATCTTCAAATCGCTAGGCTTGCTTATCGTCGATGAGGAGCAGCGCTTCGGCGTGTCCCATAAGGAGAAGCTGAAGAAGCTTAAGACGAATGTGGACGTGCTAACGCTGACTGCGACGCCGATTCCGAGAACGCTGCATATGTCCATGCTTGGGGTGCGCGATCTGTCGGTCATCGAGACGCCGCCTGAGAACCGTTTTCCGGTGCAGACTTATGTTGTCGAATACAGCCCTGCCCTTGTGCGGGAGTCCATCGAGCGCGAGCTTGCGCGCGGCGGGCAAGTCTATTATCTCTATAATCGTGTACAAGGCATCTATCAGATGGCTGAGCAGATTAACGCGCTTGTGCCGGATGCTAGAGTGGCAGTCGGCCATGGACAGATGTCCGAGCAGGAGCTGGAGAAGACGATTCTCGACTTCCTTGACGGGGAATCCGACGTGCTGGTAAGCACAAGTATCATTGAGACAGGCGTCGACATTCCGAATGTCAACACGCTTATCGTGCATGATGCGGACAAAATGGGTCTATCGCAGCTGTACCAGCTGCGCGGACGTGTAGGCCGATCCAATCGAATCGCTTACGCTTACTTTACTTATCAGCGCGATAAGGTGCTGACGGAAGTAGCGGAGAAGCGCCTGCAGTCCATCAAGGAGTTCACCGAGCTTGGCTCGGGCTTTAAGATCGCGATGCGCGATTTGTCGATTCGCGGAGCGGGCAATCTGCTAGGTGCCGAGCAGCATGGCTTCATTGCATCGGTCGGCTTCGATATGTATTCGCAGATGCTGGCGGATGAGATTGCCAAGCGTAAGGCGGAGATGGAAGGCGTTGAGATCGTAGAGGAGAAGCAGGTCAGCACGCTGATCGATGTCAGCATAGACGCGTATTTGCCTTCAGATTATATCTACGACAGCATTCAGAAGATCGAGATCTACAAGAAGGTGGCGACGATTCGTTCCTTCGAGGAATCGGATGATCTCGATGCCGAGCTTGTGGACCGCTTTGGCGACTTGCCGCAGGCTGTTCAGAACTTAATGGCTGTCGCAAGGTTGAAGGTATACGGCAGCCTGTACGGCATTGAGCAGATTAGTCAGAAGGGCGACGATCTGACGCTTAGGTTCGCTGCGAGCGAGAAGCGGCGTATCGATCGGACGAAGGTCGACAAGTTATGTCATACGTTCGAGAACCGCTTCAAGCAAGGCGGGGAGCAGGATGAATATCCGACCGTCATGCTGCGGGGCAAAGGTCTCGCGATGGAGCAGAAGCTTCATATGATGGAACAATTTTTGCAGGCATTCAAGGACGTGCTTCGCGCGCAAGTACAGTTGCAGAATGTGACACCATAGGGGAGAATTCGCTTTTTGAGTTCCTTTTCTGATACAATACAAACAAGTTCATAATTTGAAAGGGGATTCAACATGTTGCAAAGTTCACGCAAATCGGCATGGCGCAGAAGCGCACTGCTCGTTATTTCAGTGGTGCTTGCTACGACGGTTATGGCGGCATGCGGCAAGAAAAACGACGATTATACCTTGGAATTCAAGGGAGCAGGTAAAGGTGACGTAGTCGCAACCTATAAGGATGGCGGCCAGGTTACAGCGGAAGAGTTCGACAATTACTTGTCTGTGTTCAAAATTATGCAGCCTACTTACGCGCAGATCATCGATGCTTACCAGCCGTTCAAGGAGCAGCTGCTTGAACAATTCGTATCGTACAAGATCATTGCTTCGCAGGCTTCCGAAGACACGCTTAAGAAGGCTCGCGAAGATGTCGCTACGCAAATGAAGGATTATGAGACGGCATTGAAAGATAATCCGGATCTAAAAACCGCTATCGAAGAGCAAAAAGTTTCCGATGACGATATGTCCACATACGTAATGTTGACGGCTACCGTTGTCTCTCATATGAATTCCAAAGTAACGGACGAAGAGACGAAAGCCGAGTATGAGGCGAATACGGCTGATTACACGACGATCAGCGCTCGTCACATTCTAGTGGCTACAACGACGCAGGATCAAACGACTGGCGAGGAGAAAGAGCTTCGCACGAAGGAAGAGGCGCTTAAACGCGTTAACGAAGTGAAAGAGAAGCTTAAAGCTGGCGGAGATTGGACTGCGCTTGCGAAGGAATATTCCGACGATCCCGGTTCTAATCAAACAGGCGGCCTGTATGAGAACGAGGTTGCAGGCAAATGGGTAGAGCAGTTCAAGGAAGCGGCGTTCAAGCAAGAGATTGGCGTGCTTGGCGAACCGGTTGAGGTTGAATACGGCTACCACCTGATCCAAGTTGAGAAACGCGATGTGAAAACATTCGACCAACTGGACGAAACAACGAAGGACTCCGTGAAGAACGCTGTCGCATATGCGCATATGGACAAGTTCATGACGGATGAATTGCCTGGCTACGAAGTGAAGGTAACTCTTCCTGAACCGCCTGCGGCAAGCGATGCTCCTGCAACGAGCGACGCTCCAGCGGCAAGTGACGCACCGGCAGCAACGGATGCTCCGAAAGCAACCGAAGCTCCAGCAGCGAAATAATAATGCAATAGAATAAGCCACATAGAGCTGTTCCATGATTTCATATCATGGGGCAGCTTTTTTTTGTGTGGCTGTATAGGAATGAGCGCTTACAAATACACGATCGTTCGGAATTTGATCATACAACCACGACTGAAGTCATATATATGTTAGTTAATATTACACAAACTAAGCATTTCATTAGCAATCAGCACCCTTTTTTGGTAACTTGGACTCATTTAAAACTTTTAATGTAAACTATATTGACATCAAAGCTGAGGCCATATTATGATAAGGATGCGAACGATGGAAATCAAATCCATGGAAACGTTCGGAAAATAGAGAAAAATTAAAGAGAACTGGGGAGTGGAGAGATGAAAAAAAGGTTGTTTTATCAATTCGGCTTATTATTAGTGGCATTGACGTTGGTGCTGGCAGGATGCGGCAATAACAATGAGCCGGCTGCGACGAATGAAGGGTCGTCGGAGGGTACGAATGCTCCGGCTGCGGCAGAGGATGGCATTAAAGTTGGTATTCTTCACTCCCAGAGCGGCACGATGGCAATAAGCGAAGTTTCGGTAATCGACGCAGAAATGATGGCAATCGATGAAATCAATGCAGCAGGCGGAGTACTAGGCAAAAAAATCATTCCCGTTCTTGAGGACGGCGCATCCGATTGGCCGACCTTTGCAGAGAAAGCCCGCAAGCTCATCTCAGAAGATAAAGTAGCAACCGTATTCGGCGGGTGGACATCGGCAAGCCGGAAAGCGATGAAGCCGGTATTCGAGGAGCTTAACGGACTTCTCTGGTACCCGGTGCAATACGAAGGTCTTGAAGCTTCTCCGAACATCTTCTATACAGGGGCTACGACGAATCAGCAGATCGTACCATCGGTATCGTGGCTGCTCGAGAATCGCGGCAAGAAATTCTACTTGCTCGGCTCGGATTATGTATTCCCTCGCACGGCAAACCTCATTATTAAAGAGCAATTGAAAGCAGAAGGCGGAGAGCTTGTAGGCGAAGAGTATACGCCGCTCGGCCATACGGATTATGCAACAATCATCAGCAAGATTAAGGAAGCGAAGCCGGATGTCGTGTACAACACGCTTAACGGCGACAGCAACGTAGCTTTCTTCAAGCAGCTTAAGGATGCAGGCATTACATCGAAAGATATTACAACGTTATCCGTATCGGTCGCTGAGGAAGAGATTCGCGGTATCGGCGTCGATGTGCTGGAAGGCCATCTGGCTGCTTGGAACTACTACCAAACGACAGATACGCCAACGAACAAAACGTTCGTTGAGAACTACAAAAAGAAATACGGCGACGAGCGCGTAACAGCGGATCCGATCGAAGCGGGATACACAGCCGTTTACCTGTGGGCAGCAGCGGTTGAGAAAGCAGGCTCAACTGACGTAGCCAAGGTCAAGGAAGCGGCGAAGGATCTGGAGTGGGATGCTCCGGAAGGTAAAGTGAAGATCGACGGTGAGACGCAACATATTTACAAAACGGTGCGGATTGGCGAAGTTCAGTCGGATGGACAGTTCAAGGAACTGTGGAACTCGGGCGAAGCGGTTAAACCGGATCCATACCTGAAAGGCTACGCTTGGGCCGCAAGCATACAACCTACCGAATAGGGTATCAGTAACGTCTTCTATGCTTAGACGCAGCAGTACACGGGGGAGTATTCGGAAGCTTCGAATGCTTCCCCTCTGTTTTTAATAACCAAGATGACAACCAAGGGGCGGTATTATGGATGTGTATCTTCTGCAGTTATTCAATGGGCTGAGCATCAGCTCGATTCTACTGCTGGTCGCTCTTGGGCTCGCGATTACGTTCGGCCTTATGAAGGTCATTAATATGGCGCATGGCGAGCTTATAATGATCGGCGCTTATTCCACGTATTTAACCCAAAATCTCTTCAAGGATTATCTCCCTTCGTCGATGTTCGATTGGTACTTCGTGCTTGCCATTCCGATAAGCTTCGCAATCGCATTCGTATTCGGCCTTATTCTCGAAATGTCGCTTATTCGCTTCCTATATGGCAGGCCGCTCGATAGTTTGCTCGCTACATGGGGTGTCGGCCTCGTGCTGCAGCAGCTCGCTCGCTCGATCTTTGGCGCGCCGAATGTTGCTGTAACGAGCCCTTCCTGGCTCGATGGAGGATTGCAGATTATGGACGGCACGCTGTTGCCGTACAAGAGGCTGTTCATTATTGGGCTCGTTATTGCCTGCCTCGTCGCCATGTACTTCTATATTTATCGCAGTCATGAAGGCAGAAGAATGCGAGCGGTTATGCAGAACCGCGATATGGCTGCCTGTCTCGGCGTATCGACCCGCCGTGTAGATGCGATGACATTCGCAATCGGTTCGGGTATTGCTGGCATTGCAGGCTGTGCGCTCACGCTGATGGGCTCGATTGGGCCTTCCCTCGGCACGTATTATATCGTCGATGCTTTTATGGTCGTCGTCCTTGGCGGCGTAGGCAAGCTGGTCGGCACGGTGCTCGGTGCAATGGGAATAGGCATGTTCAATACACTGTTCGAATATTGGACCAACGCATCGCTAGGCAAAGTGCTCGTGTTCGTCTGCATCGTAGCTTTCCTGCAATGGAGACCAATGGGATTCGTCGCTATGCGCTCGCGCTCACTCGATTAAATACGGATAGAAAGGCGGAAACCATATGCTGCAGCAAAAATGGACACCTCAGCGCATTTGGTTATTAGTCGGATACGCAGCAGCGGCAGCGGCGTTATTCTCTGCTCCGATGTTCGCAAGCGATTTTCGACTCAACTTACTGGCGAAATTTCTGGCCTTTGCGATTGTGGCGCTCGGCCTTGATCTCATATGGGGCTATACCGGCATCTTAAGTCTCGGTCACGGCATTTTCTTCGGTCTTGGCGCTTATGCGATGGGCATGTACTTGAAACTGGAGGCAAGCGGGGGCAAGCCGCCTGACTTCATGGGATGGAGCGGCCTGCGAGAGCTTCCGTTATTTTGGAAACCGTTCGAGAACTTCGGCTTTGCGGTCGCCATGGGCATACTCATTCCATCGGTTCTTGCGCTTGTGCTCGGCTATGTTACCTTCCGTAATCGGATTAAAGGCGTGTACTTTACGATTCTGACCCAAGCGCTCGTTATTATTACGACGACGTTGCTCGTGGGACAACAAGCCTACACAGGGGGTACGAACGGGATTACGGGTTATTCGACGATTCTGGGCGCATCCCTTGGATCTGCGGATACGAAGCGTGTGCTGTATTGGATTACGGCAGCCGTGCTGATCGCTGTATTTATCCTATGCCGTTATATTGTCGGCAGCCGCTTCGGTAAGGTGCTGCGCGCGATTCGTGACGGTGAGAACCGCGTACGGTTCATCGGTTACAATCCGGCTATTTACCAAATGGTTATCTTCACGATCTCTGCGGGCATCGCAGGTATTGCAGGTATGCTGTTCATCCTTCATGTCGGCATTATTTCTCCGTCCATGCTTGGCATCGTGCCGTCGATCGAGATGGTGCTATGGGTAGCTATTGGCGGTCGGGGCACCTTGATCGGTGCTGCGCTGGGAGCTATCGTCATGAACTGGGCAAAAAGCGAATTCAGTACCGCATATCCGGAAGGCTGGCTGTTCTTCATGGGTGGATTATTCGTTATCGTCGTCGTATTTATGCCAAAAGGCATTTCGGGCTTAATCAGCCAAATAAAATTCCGCAACAAAAGGAAGGAGAAGGAGCATGAAGGAGTCCGCAATCCTGCAGTGTGATGATGTGACGGTGGAGTTTGACGGCTTCAAGGCGATTCAAGGAATGGACCTCAAGCTGGAGAAGGGAGAGCTTCGTTTCTTGATCGGGCCTAACGGAGCGGGCAAGACGACGATGCTGGATGTGATCTGCGGCAAAGTTCGCCCGTCCAGCGGCAAGGTGACGTTCGACGGCAAGGTCGACATTACGAGGAAGAAGGAACATCAAATTGCCGAGCTCGGCATCGGGCGCAAGTTCCAAGCGCCATCGATTTTTCCTTCCATGACGGTGCACGAGAATTTAGAGATCGCGATGCGCCAGAGACGATCTGTGTTTGCAACAATGTTCGCGAAGATGGGCGATGACGAGCGATCGCGGATCGATCATCAATTAGAGATGATCGGTCTGCAGAGCAAGGCGTCCTGGCGTGCCGGGGGCTTGTCGCATGGAGAGAAGCAGTGGCTGGAGATCGGCATGATGCTGCTCCAAGAGCCGGAGATTTTGCTGCTTGACGAGCCTGTAGCCGGAATGACCGATAAGGAAACGGATAAGACGGGCGAGTTGCTGCATGAGATTGCCCGCATGCGTTCAATCGTAGTTGTAGAGCACGACATGGAGTTTGTCCGCAACTTCGCCAGCAAGGTGACGGTTATGCACGAGGGCAGGCTGCTCAAGGAAGGTTCGATGGATGAGGTACAGCGCGATGACCGGGTAGCGGAAGTGTATTTAGGGAAAAGGCGGGATGCCGATGTTAGCCGTTCAACAGCTTGAGGCGGGTTATGGCGAAAGCATTATTTTGCGCAATGTGACGCTTAAGGTTAAGCCGGGGCAAGTTGTTTGTCTGCTCGGCCGCAACGGCGTCGGTAAGACGACACTAATGAAGAGCATTATGGGGTTGTTAAAAGCGCGCGGCGGCTCTGTTGCCTATAATGGAGCGGATCTGACGAAGCGTGCGCCCGGGCAGCGGGCGAAAAGCGGCATTGGCTACGTTCCGCAAGGCCGTGAAATATTCGCGCAGCTATCGGTGTATGAGAATCTGCTGCTTGGACTGGAAGCGTCGAAGACGAAGGTGACGTCGATTCCCGAAGAAGCGATTGCGAAATTTCCGATATTGCCTACCATGTACACGCGCCGCGGCGGCGATCTAAGCGGCGGACAGCAGCAGCAGCTTGCGTTCGCAAGGGCGCTGGCCTCTAAGCCGGAAGTGCTTCTGCTTGATGAGCCATGCGAGGGTATTCAGCCGTCAATCGTCGATGATATTCGCGACGTTATCCGCTCGATCAAGTCTGACGGCAAGACAGCTGTGCTGCTCGTGGAGCAGAGCTTGGAGTTCGTCAAGAGCATCGGTGACTACTTCTACATTTTGGAGAAGGGCGCTATCGCTTGGGAAGGCGGACTGGATGCTTTGAATGACGAGGTTGTTCGCAAATATTTGACGGTATAATCATGGTGAGAATAGGAAGAGCGCCGCTCCTTGGATTGGAGCGGCGCTCTTTGTTTTTTTGGGGAAGCTGATCATAAATGCTTGTCGATAATGGCTTGATAGGCAGCTTTCGGCCGCAGCCCAACCAGCTTCTCCATCGGCACTCCGTCTTTGTAGAGAATAACGGTCGGCATGCTCATCACCCCAGCTTCCGACGCGGCGCCGGGTAGATCGTCACAGTTTACTTTTATGATGCGGATGGAATCAGCGTAGGCTACGTCTAGCTCCTCCAATATAGGGATCAATGGTTTGCAGGGCGGGCACCAAGGTGCGTTATAGTCGACAAGAGTAACTCCTTCGTTAATAGTTTCGCGTAGAACGGTTTCATTTTCGGCATTCAGAAGCCCCATTGTAATCACGTTCCTTTCAATAAAAGATGGTTATGTTGTTGTTGTATCCTGCTGAAGCGAAGCGATTCGATCGATCAAATTCGCTTTAATTTGATTAAGCTCAACAATTTGACGCTCGATTTCTTCCAGCTTACGCTGATAGATCGGCATCACCTGTGTGCAGAACGCCTCCTTATTCTGAAGGACGCACGTAAGAAAGCTGGCTATCTGTTCCGTCGACAAGCCTAAATTCAAATACAGCTTGATCGTCTCAACGGTTTGGGCGGTAAGCGGTGAGTATTCGCGATAGCCGTTTGTTTGGCGGATAGGCGTAATAAGCCCTTTTTGCTCGTAGTAGCGCAAGGAACGGATGCTGACTCCCGTCTCACGCGATAATTGACCAATTTGCATCATAAAAAGCCCCCGGGGTATGACGTTCCAAGCAATTAGGCATCTAAAACGCCTCATGCCTGGAATGGTTTAATGTAAGTATAAACGCTGACATTAATGTCAGGGTCAACAGATTTTTTTGCCGGCTATCGGCGTCACTTATTGCACACGAGCTCCCGCTCTGGCTACAATAGCGAAAAACCCTTTCGCTATTTGCACCAATCGAAGCCACTACGCCGAAATAGCGAAACAAAATTTCGCTATTCGCGAGCAACCGAGCTCCAACTACTCACCAAGCCCCCGCCTTGGCCGCAATAGCGAAAAAACTTTTCGCTATTTGCATCAACCGAAACCTCTAAGCCGAAATAGCGAAACAAAATTTCGCTATTCGCGCGCAATCGAGCTCCAATCGCGCTTCCAGCCCGTCCTTGGCTACAATAGCGAAAAACCCTTTCGCTATTTGCACCAATCGAAGCCACTACGCCGAAATAGCGAAACAAAATATCGCTATTCGCGCGTAATCGAGCTCCAACTACTCACCGAGCCCCCGCCCTGGCCACAATAGTGAAAACCCCTTTCGCTATTTGCACCAATCGAAGCCACTACGCCGAAATAGCGAAACAAAATTTCGCTATTCGCGCGCAAACGAGCTCCAACTACTCACCGAGCTCCCGCCTTGGCCTCAATAGCGAAAACCCCTTTCGCTATTTGCATCAACCGAAACCTCTAAGCCGAAATAGCGAAACAAAATTTCGCTATTCGCGCGCAATCGAGCTCCAACTACTCAACGAGCTCCCGCCTTGGCCGCAATAGCGAAAACCCCTTTCGCTATTTGCACTAACCCAAGCCTCTACGCCGAAATAGCGAAACAAAATTTCGCTATTCGCGCGCGATCGATCCCTAACTACTCACCGAGCACCCGCCTTGGCCGCAATAGCGAAACCCCTTACGCTATTCACCAGCAATTAATTTGTTCAACCAAATCATTTGCAACTATTTGTAAAAAGTGATATCATAAAAATATCAAAACAATATGATCACAAGGGGTGGCGCTTTTGAAAGAGAAAAAGTCGTGGTACGTAAGCGGATATATGGCATTGCTGGTCTCGATAATAGCTGTGATTGGCGGCATTGTTCTGTTCGTTAATGAAGCACCTGTCGATGACCCGTCTGAACTGCTGATCGGCATCGGAGTATTTCTTGTTTTTTTTGCGATAATCTGTTTGTCATCTTTAATGATTGTGCAACCGAACGAAGCTAAGGTTGTTACTTTCTTCGGTACGTATAAGGGAACGGTTGTGGAGAGCGGCTTGTGGATGGTACTGCCACTAACGAACAAGAAGAATGTGTCGCTTAAGGTGCGCAACTTTAATAGCCAGACGCTGAAGGTCAATGATGCCGAAGGCAATCCGGTCGAGATTGGCGCAGTCGTCGTCTTCAAAGTACAGGATACGGCGAGCGCGACATTCGACGTCGATAATTACGAGCGCTTCGTCGAGATTCAAAGCGAGACGGCGGTGCGGCATATTGCGGCTCAATACCCGTATGACACCTACGGCACGGATGACGTGTTATCGCTGCGCGGCAATGCGGATGAAGTAGCGGCTGAGCTGCTTAAAGAGCTGCAAACAAGGCTAGTTGTTGCAGGCGTACAAGTGCTGGAGACGAGACTTACGCATCTTGCTTATGCGCCTGAAATTGCAAGCGCCATGCTGCAGCGGCAGCAGGCAATGGCTATCGTAGCAGCAAGGCAGAAGATCGTCGAAGGGGCGGTCGGTATGGTGGATATGGCGCTTAAGCAGTTGGAGGAGAACGGAATCGAGCTTGATACGGAGCGGCGCGCGGCAATGGTCAACAATCTGATGGTAGCGATCGTATCGGATCGTTCGGCTACCCCGGTAATTAATACGGGATCGCTCTACACCTAACGGGCTAATCGAATGGGAAAAGAAAAGAAAGCATTCGCGCTCCGATTAGATCCCGAACTCCATCGCGCGCTTGAGCTGTGGGCTGCGGATGAATTCCGCAGTGTGAACGGCCATATAGAGTTTCTGCTGCGCGAGGCGTTAGGTAAGGCAGGCCGGCTCAAGGCTGTACGTCCTCCTATGCCTCCGAGCGATTCAGATGATGAGCATCAAGCTTGAAATTGAATGAGAAGACAGGTGACCGAAACCTAATCGGTCACCTGTCTTTTTTATTTTCAAATATTGGAGCGGACAAGCATTACATTATTTCCGCATATTGCAAAGGCCCCGCAACAATACTATTTAGGTGTATGTGGGAAACCGAAGTCGACCTAAAGAAAACACACCTCTTATCCTAAGTTCGCGCATTGTAAGGGGTTGCAGATCAGAGCATAATGAACACATCCACAAATAAGGGGGATACACAAATGAACAAAATGAATGGCATATTGAAAGTTGCTATGGCAGGTACGCTGGCACTTAGCCTTGCGGCATGCGGCGCTAACAACGGCAACAACGAAGGCGCGAACACTGGCACGAACGGTGGTACTGACAACGGCGGCGGCAAGAAAGACAACATTACAATCACGTTCCAAAACATTTATCCGGACCCTACCGATCCGAAAAACGGCATGATGAAAAAAATCGTAGCTCAATACGAAAAAGATCATCCGGGCGTGAAGATCGAACTCGACTCGCTAAATACGGACCAACAAAAAGTGAAGCTCAAAACACAAGCAGCTTCGCGTGAAGTTCCAGACATTACGGTCGTTAACCCTGCTGCGCAAATGCAACCTTTCGTAGAAGCGAAGCTGTTCGCTCCTCTGAACGACATGGTAGCAGAGAATGGCCTGAAGGATACGTTCCAAGAAGGTATTCTTGATTTCTACTCGTTCGACGACAACCTGTACGCTTTGCCGGATGGCAACAACATCGGCCTTGTGTACTACAATAAAGAGCTGTTCGACCAAGCTGGCGTAAAAGTGCCAACAACGTTCGAAGAAATGGTACAAGTCGTTAAAGATTTGAAAGCTAAAGGCATTCAGCCAATGGCAATCGGCGAGAAAGACACTTGGACAGGTTCGTTCTTGTTCATGAACGTATTGTTACGTACGAACGGCCCTGGCTTCCTGCAAGAAGTTGTTGACGGCAAGAAAACGTTCGAAGATCCAGCATTCACGGAAGCTGTTGATGCTTTCCAAAGCTTGATCCAAGCTGGCGCATTCCAAGAAGGCGCTACATCGTTCGACTACAATGCCGGCGAGAACCTGTTCAAAACAGGCAAAGCGGCTATGTACTACATGGGCAGCTGGGCAACTGGCGGTATCGAAACTTCGTCCGTTAACGGCAAAGTGGGCGTATTCAAATTCCCTACTGTAAACGGCAAAGGCGATCCTAACGAATTCATGCTTGCACCAGGCAGCGGGTTCGCGATCGCCGCAGACAGCAAACACCTGGAAGAAACAAAAGATTTCTTGAACTACTTCATGCTGAACTTCCCTAAAGAAGCTTTCGAAGTTAAAGGCGCAGTAGGTCTTGCACAAAAAGTAGAAGGCGACTTCAAAGCTGCCGGCTACTCCGACATGGCAATGGAAGTTCTGGGCATGTTCAAAGACGTTAAAGGCGGAGACCTTGCGTTCGATAACACGATGAACCCTGGTACGGCTCAAGGCCACTTGACTAGCATCCAAAACCTGTTCGTTCAAAAAGTGGAGTCCGCAAAAGTATCCAAAGAGCATCAATCGGCTTACGAAAGCAACAAGAAATAAGATTAAGCTTTGAACAAAAAAAGTAGAGATAACGCGGAGCGGAGGGGTTCTTGCTTAAGACCCCCTCCGTTATCGTGTATACACATTTCGCCAGTAAGCGAACCATAACTGTGATGATTGTTTTTGTCATTTTTTTATAAGGAGGAGCGCGAGATGAACGTACTGAAGGTTTCTAAATTTACAATTGCGCTGTTCGTACTGCCATGTTTGCTGCTATACGTACTGCTTGTATTTGTACCCATAATCGTATCGATGTACAGCGGCTTGCTGGATTGGAACGGTATTGGAGAATCGAAGTTCGTTGGCTTGGCCAACTTTAAAACGATGTTTTTTGACGATGCCGTATTCTGGCCGTCTGTGCGCCGCACCTTGATGTTCGCCGTATTCTCCATGGCGGAGATTCCAGTCGTGCTGTTTATTGCTATATTGTTGAACCGTTATGTGAAAAAACCGAATTTCCTCGTATCGAGTTATTTTCTGCCGATTATTTTGTCGGTCGTTATTATCGGGCAGCTATGGAAAACCATCTATAACCCGGCTTCGATGGGCGGTATGCTCAATCAGGTTCTAGAAGCAGTTGGATTAGGCTCTTGGACGCAGGCTTGGCTCACGGATCCGAGCATTGCGATGTACAGCTTGTATTTCGTAGCTTTGTGGCAATACTTCGGCTACCACTTGCTCATTCAATTTACTGGTATTCAGAACATTCCGGCCGATGTGTACGAGGCGGCTAAGATCGATGGCGCCGACGGGCTTAAAGCCGACTGGTACATCACCTTCCCAATGAATATTCCGATCTTTAAGATATCGATCGTTCTTGCATTTATAGGTTCCCTACAAGCGTTCGACTTGACGATGGTTATGACGGGCGGCGGTCCAGCGCATGCGACCGACCTCATCTCGACACACATGTACAACATGTCGTTCCTGTCGATGAAGTACGGTTACGGAAGTGCTATTGCGGCATTCCTCGTGCTTGTCTGCTTGGTCGCAACGTTCATTATCAACTTCGTCTTCAACAAAGTAGAACGGAAATACACGTAAGGAGGGAACAACCATGAGTCAATCAATCGGGGCCGGCGCAATTAAACCACAGGCGAGAGTGAGAGGGAAACGGAGCTTTAGTATCGGCAAAATCGTATCGTATATTTTGTTCGGCATTCTGCTCGTTACCCAGTTGTATCCGCTTCTGTGGCTAGCCATATATTCGCTTAAGAGTAATGAGGAAATATTGGCGGGCAGCTTCTTCGCCCTTCCGGCATCGCCGCAGTGGGTCAACTTCACCAATGCAATTGAATCAGGAAATTATTTCAAATACTTGTACAACAGCTTGTTCGTTACGACCATTACAATGGTCGGGGTATTGCTGTTAGCCTCGCTCGTATCGTTCGCAATTAGCCGCTTCCGTTGGAAATACGGGCAGGCGGTCATGCTGATCTTCTTGATCGGGATGATGATTCCGATGCAAGCGACGCTTCTACCGCTGATGTTGATTTTCAAAAACATCCACATTCTCAATACGCACGCATCGATCATTTTGCCGTATATTGCATTCCAAACACCGATTGCCGTGTTCATTCTCAGCGGCTTCATGAGAACCATTCCTCATGAAATCGAGGAATCGGCCGTTGTCGACGGAGCGGGCGTGTTCCGAATTTTTTGGAACATCATCCTGCCGGTATCGATACCGCCGATGATGACCGTATGTATCTTAACGTTCATCAACATCTGGAACGAATATATACTCGCATCCACATTCATTTCGTCCGAAGCGCTTAAGACGCTGCCGTTCGGGGTGAACAGCTTCGTTAGCCAATATTCCGTCAACTACGGTGCCATCGGGGCGTTCCTCGTACTCGGCGCGTTGCCGGTAATCATTATCTACTTCCTGCTTGCCGACAAGATTACGAAGGGCATGGTAGCAGGTGCGGTGAAGGGTTAATCCCCTTCGCCGTTTTTGTCGTTTCAGCAAGACTGCGAGTCGCACATGTCGTGCGGCTTTCGTGCAAATATAAGATAGTATAAAATTATGTTCAATACGTTGGATATTACAGCAATAGAGAGGGGGAGCGGACATGTTGCGAAGGTGGAACCGGCATTCAATTCGAAGCCGGCTGTTTCTGTTATTTCTCATATCGACGATGACCCTCCTCATCCTCGTATGCGTGCTATATTACCAGAAGACAACCCAAATCATTCATTCCAAGATCAGCGATCTTGCTGAGAAAAATATTTCGCAGACGGTTGGACTGTTCAATCTGCTGTTGGAGGGTTATGACAGCGTCACGAAGTCGCTGAGCAGCAACTCCGAGCTGACACGGCTCATTATGGAGAAGGATAAGGAAGACGTTAACGGCGAGGTTGGCTTTATTAGCGAACGATCGATTACGAATTTGCTCGGGGCGGCGTATTATTCGCGGGATGATATTATCGGCATTCATATTATATCGGCGGGCGGCAAGGTATACAGCTATGAACGCCGATTCGCCGGCATCGTCGATCGGAACTACAGCTCGACCGATTGGTACCGGAAGCTCGTCGAATCGAACGGGAAAATGGTTTGGCTCGGGTTGTCGCAGGGATCGTTGATTAATAGCATTTTGCAGCAGGATACCGTATTCGTTTTTGGTCGTCAGCTGTATGACTTCAACAATTACAAGCCAATCGGCATCCTTCTAATCGAGACCGATCCGAAGCCGATTATGTCTGCCTTGTCTAATGTTACAATCAGTCCCAATAGTAGAGTTTATATCGTAGATCCTGATAATCGTGTCATTGCGACGACCGATCCAGGTATCTCGACCGATGATGATAAGCAGAAGCGGTATCCGTCCTTCAACGGGTTGCCTAGGCCAACCGATAATGAAATCGTCATCGACAACGGAACGGATCAGCTTATTGTATCGGCTAACGCGGCGATGGCTAATTGGACCGTATTCGGATTAACCCCGAAAGCGGATATAAGCGCGGAGCTTGCACAGACTAGACTATATTTATTGATCGTTATAGCGGCCGTCATCGTTCTGTCTACAGTGCTGGCAAGCTTAATCTCCCGCAATATCGCGAGGCCCCTCAAGCTGCTCATTCGTGAGATGAGACAAGTAGAGATGGGGAACTTTCGCGGTGCGGTGAACGTCAATTCGTACGAGGAGATCAACAGCCTCGTATCGTCCTTCAATCGGATGGTGCTGCGGATGGACGAATTGATCGAACGAATAACTCTCTCCTCCATTAGTGAGAAGAACGCAGAGCTGCAGGCGCTGCAGTCGCAGGTGAACCCGCATTTTCTATATAACACGCTTGATATGATTTACTGGATGCTGGACGAGCGCGAGAATGACCTTCTCGGGCGCGTGATTCTTTCTTTGTCGCAAATGTTCCGCTACAGCAGCCACTGGGAGGAAGCATCCAAGACGACACTGCGTCAGGAGCTTGATCAGATGCGTCATTATATGACGATTATAGAGAATCGACTTGAAGGTCGGGTGACGACGGAGATCGATGTCGAGGACCGGTGGCTGGACGCGCCGATGCCGAAGATGACGCTGCAGCCGATTATCGAGAATGCGGTGAAGAGCGGTCTTGAACCGCTTGATCAGGGGCGGCCGGGTATATTGCGGGTATACGCGGAGGCGGATGAGGAAGCTAGAGAGCTGCGCATCGTTATATCTGACAACGGAATAGGCATGAGCGAGGAAACGCTTGAACATATTAGACGATTGATTAAAGAGCCGGTATTCGGCAGAAGTACGCAGAGCGAACCGGGAATCGAGCCGGTAAGGCGGGGAATTGGCCTTCCGAACGTTCATCATAGGCTGGTCATTATGTTCGGCGAGTCTTACGGGCTTCGCATTGATAGCGTACAAGAGGAAGGGACGACGGTTGTAATCGTTATGCCGCTTCCCGTCTTATAGGAAGGAGGATGGTAAGATGAATATTTTGATTGTAGACGACGAGAAGGTGATTAGGGAGGGGATCAAGCGGACGCTTGAGAACCACTTTAAAGAACATGCCGTATTTCTGGCAAGCAACCCGGAAGAAGCGGTGATGCGGCTGCGCAGTAATCGGATCGATGTCGTGCTAACCGATATATTGATGCCGGGCATGTCGGGTCTGGAGCTGATGAAGCTGACTGCAGACAGCTATTCGCATATGAAGTGGGTCGTCATCTCGGCTCATTCCGAATTCGCATATGCCCAGGAAGCGGTTCGGCTTGGCGCAAAAAATTATTTGCTGAAGCCAATCGGTAAAGAAATATTGATTGAGATGATCGAAAAGCTGAGCGAGGAAATTATGCGTGAGAAGGAATTGACGCAGGACGCCGAGCTTCTGAAAGTGAACCGCAACTACTTGCGCGAGGCGGTGTTCCAGCGATGGGCATCGGGACTCGACATTGGGCGTATCGATGTAAACCCGTTCATGGAAAGCCATCCTCACTTTCATCTCATTATGGTGAAGATGGATAGCGAGAAGGTAGTCCACTTGGAGCATTTCATTATCGAGAATGTGCTTAGCGAGCTGATTGGTCGTTACGGTAAGGGTTTCGTGACTATTCATGATAATAAGAGCTTGCTTGGTCTCATTACGCTTGAGGAGGGGCATACGCTGGCCTCGCTGCTCGAGGAATTGCGCTCACACCTCATCAAATACTTGCGCGTGCCTTTCCAGATCATGCATACGGAGCAGATCGAGGATGTGAATGCGATACCGGCCGAGGTGCACCGGATGAGGCAGGCTTCCTCGACACAGGTATATGAGCATTATGCGAGCGGCGGCGATCAAGCCATTGAAGTCGCCCAGCAATATATCCGGACTCATTACCATGCCGATCTGTCGCTGGAGAAGGTGGCGTCTATCGTCTACTTGAATCCGGTCTACTTCAGCCAGCTGTTCAAGCAGAAGACGGGCCTGGGCTTTAAGGAATATGTCATCGGACTGCGAATGGAGCAGGCGAAGCAGCTGCTGCTTAATCGGAAGCTTAAGCTTGCCGACATCGCGGAACGCATTGGATATCAGGATATTCGTCACTTCTCCCAGCTATTCCGCAAGAAATACGGCGAGACGCCTTCGGAGTTCAGGCAGAAAAGCGAGCATGCGGTGCATACGGAATAGCGTAGAGATCACTTAGAAGCGTCCATCGAAGGGAATCGATGGACGCTTCTTTTTGCCGCCAATATTAAGAAGTTCTTCATAATTATTGTGAAGGGATATTAAGAAATCTCGATTACTATTAAAATATGGAAAGAGAATAGCTGCGGGGAAAGCGAGGAAGGGCATGGAGCAGTACGTTGTGCTTGTTGTGGACGATGATCAGGAAATACGCGATGCGATCGAGATTTATTTGAAGAACGAGGGCGTCTCCGTACGCAAGGCGAAGGACGGTATGGAAGCGCTGGATGTAATTAATGAGCATCCTGTTCACCTTATTATTTTGGACATTATGATGCCTAGATTGGACGGAATAGCTGCTACCTATAAGATTCGCGATAAAAAGAATATACCGATTCTTATCTTGAGCGCTAAGAGCGAGGATGTCGACAAAATATTAGGGCTTCACGTTGGGGCGGATGATTATGTGACGAAGCCGTTTAATCCTATGGAGCTTGTAGCCCGCGTAAAGTCGCTATTGCGCAGATATGTGAACTTAGGGGCTTACGAAGGTATACGCAAAGCGATTGAATTGAATGGACTTGGCCTCGATAAGGAGGCTAAGGCAGTGACGGTTCACGGTGATCCGGTCAAGCTGACGCCGATCGAATATAAGATTGTGGAGCTGCTTATGACAAATGCCGGACGGGTTTTCTCCATTAACGAGATTTACGAACGCGTATGGAACGAGCAAGGCTACAATGCTGAAAATACGGTTGCCGTACATATCCGCAAAATCCGCGAAAAAATCGAAATCGATCCCAAAAATCCGAGATACTTGAAGGTGGTGTGGGGAATTGGATACAAAATGGAGAAGTAGATTAACCGTATTTGTCTACGCGCTGTTATTCATTGTCGGTCTAAGCGGACCGTTGACATTGATCTCCTTGAGCGACAACTATGTGTATCGCGATTATTACCATACGCCGGAATTTCAAAAACAGCTGGACGGGTTCGCTCAATTTTTGAACTTGTTCGAGCTGAATGCGGTATCGCCCGAGGATGCGAAGTCGTCTATTGCGGTTAGCGAGGATGAGATTTACGAGTATCGCAACGGGCTTGGTTCGTTCACTGATACGATGGCTAATCTTAAGCTCGAATACGGGCCTCGGATTGAAGAAGCGCTGGCGGCCGACAATCAAGAAGCGGTGGATTTCTACACGGCGGAGCGGGATCAGAGAATAAAAGAAGCCACAAGGGCCTTCCAAGATGACGAGTATGTCAGATCGGTACTCATGAAACAAAAGGAACAAAGGATTGAGTTTTATTATGAGGAGCGGGAAAACTTCCGCGGCGAATATAACGACTTCAAGATGCAGTTCGATTATTTCTTCAAAAATAGCATGAACGGAAAAGTTGTTACGAATCTTGGCATTCTGCAGGAACAACTAGCTAACCGCAAGATGATTGCTGACGATAAGAGGTTCACGACCAGCTATACGGTATCTTCGAATCTATCCTTTCATGAATGGATTTCGAACCATGATCTGATCCAACTCCCACTCGACTCGTATGAAGGCATTGTAGGGGTGTCGGATAAAAGTCGCTTTGTTGACGAAGCAGATCGTTATCGGCAGGAGCAAATCCTATTGCTACTCTATGCCGTATTCGGCTTAGCTGCGTTTATCGGATGTGTCTATCACTTCAAGAAGGTGAAGGCAATTCCGGCAGAGCAAGGAAGCTGGGCGCTCTATTACAGCAAGCTGCCTATCGATGCCAAAGGTCTGCTGCTCTTGGCAACGGGGTTACTCGCAATGGGGCTGCCCGTTGCCGTGTCGGATCAATTCCAAATGATATTCGAGCAGCCATGGATCTACGGCAGGAAGCTTACCGTCATTATCATAATTGCCTCCGTATGCTGGGCTGCTGTAATCATGCAAGCGCAGTTGCTGGCGGCAGAGCGAATGGATAGAGAGAGTGTCAAGCATCAATGGAAGCAAGGCTTGTCGTACCGGATGGGCAAGCATGTGAAATCTTACGTCATACACCTATATAATGGTATGAAAGATGCCTTTCTCATCAAAAGCACAGGCGTGCTGCTCATGATTTTGTTGCTGATTGTATTTGGTTTGGGCGCCGCCAGCAACCTGCTGTTCTATGGCAGCTATTTTAAATTAGATTCCGCGACGGCAACTGTTTATTTAGCTCTGCTTGTGTTCATAGGGATTCCCGTTGTTATTGTTCTCGTGAAGAAAGTAAGCTACCTGAACCGAGTAGCGAGAGCGGCAGACGAGTTGGCAGCCGGCAGCATGGGACAGGAGCTGCCGGTAACCGGAAAATCGATGCTCGCCGCGATGGCTGCCAATATGAACATATTGAAACGAGGCGTTCGGACGCTGCAGAATGAACAGGCGCGGAGCGAGCGGCTTAAGACAGAGCTAATAACGAATGTAAGCCATGATCTGCGGACGCCGCTTACATCGATAATTACGTATACGGGACTATTGAAAGCGGAAGACGTATCGAGCGAGGAGAGATTGGCTTACATCGATATCATCGATCAGAAGTCGAAGCGGCTGAAGGTGCTGATCGACGATCTGTTCGAAGTGTCGAAGATGGCAAGCGGCAACGTGGAATTGACCCTTGCGCAGGCCGATCTTGTCCAGTTATTGCAGCAGGCGCTGGGTGAATATAACGATGTCATCGAAGGCTCCAGCGTTCAATTCCGCATTTCTATGCCTGAAACGCCGGTGTATGCGAGGGTGGATGGACAGAAGCTATGGCGCGTGTTTGACAACTTGATCGGCAATATGGTGAAGTACTCATTGGACCACTCGCGAGCATATATAGCGATACGTGCAGAAGACCATCAACACGCACATGTCACGTTCAAAAATATATCGAAATACGAATACAGCGAGGATGGCGAGGAGCTGCTTGAACGGTTCAAACGCGGCGACACGTCCCGGCATACGGAGGGCTCGGGGCTTGGTCTGGCAATCGCCAAGTCAATCGTGGATCTCCATGAGGGGCGTCTCGTTATCGAGACAGACGGAGACCTGTTCAAGGTTATTGTCATTCTGAAGCTGGAAGGTTAATGAAAAAGACGCGTCTGCACTAATTCCGCTTCAAGCGGAATATGCGCAGACGCGCCTTTTGAATTGATAAGCTAGCCCGCCTCAGGGAACTGCACATCGACGCCGTCAATGTTGTTGTTCCATTGCACCTTGGCTCCGAACGCTTGCGCCAGGAAGCGGAGAGGCACGTAGGTCCTGCCCTGATAGGAGAGCGGCGCTGCAGGCATCACAACGCTCTTGCCATCGAGGGTCGCTTTCGTGTCGTACACTTTGAAGGCAAGCAGCTGCTTGCGGTAAGAGACGGTGACGTTATCGTAGCTGTAGCCGATCTTCGCGCCAATCGATTCGAATAAAGAGCGAACCGGCACGAAAGTCGTCCCTTTCGTCTGGATTGGGCCGGGATCGGAAACGATGAACTTGCCGTTGATCCGTAGGGACAGCTGTTTTTGAGAGGGCTTAGCGTTGACGTTAGTCAGCAGTTTCTCTGACGTTTCTTGGTATGGAATGTTGGTGCGGGCGCCCCATGTCCATACTTTTCCGTATTTATCCAAAGCCGTACCGCTATTATAGGCGACAGCCGCAATCTTAATGATATCCTTGAGCGGAGCTATGCGCCGTGCAGGATCTTCACTCCAGACCGAATCTCCCCATACGGTACCGTCTTTGTGCAAGAGAAGCTTATAGCTGCCTCCATAGCCTTGGCTCACCTGTACATAGTTACCCGCATTACTCGAGATGTCATTAGGAATGGTGATGTAGGTGGAGTAACCGGTATAATCTTTGTCGTAACCGTCAAAATCGACGACCGGTTTATCGAAAACACGTTCATACATGCCGTAACTCATACCTGTGGTATTCCCGTACACCTTAACCGTTTTGCCGTCGGCCATTAGAATCATTATATATTGCAGGGATGCTTTAATCCCTTTCGCTCCCTCAATGGCAAGCTTGGGTATGCTCGCCAGCTTATCATCGGCCGGAGTTGGGCTGTTGTGGTAGGCGTTAGCACATAGACCCCAATTATCCTCAAAGTCAGGTCTTATGAGAGAAGTAAGGCAAGTATTGCCCCAAACGTAAACCTGCCCCTTGTTGTTAATAGCCATGCTGGCATCTCGTGAGCTTATAGCTTTAATACCAGACAATTCGACAATACGCTTCGGCGTATCCCCGGCGTTCTCCCATGTCCATACTTCGCCGGATGAGGTAAGAATAAGCTGACCGGAAATTTTAACAGCGCCGGGAACTTGCGGGCCTCTTATGGCTGGTTTGCTGCCGTTACCAATCCAAATGGTTCCGTCGTTTTGAAGCGCGTAGAAATTGTCGGCATGGCTTCGGTCATCGATATCGATGATGCCAGTGAGTGGCATTGCGGTGATCATCGTTGTCTTCGCGGCGTTCACAATGGTGCTGTACCCGCTAGAGAGCAAGGAGGCTGAAAGAAGGATAGCGATTAGTACGTATAATTTTCTCATGTGGTCTCCTTAAATTAACAAAATTGGATACGTGTATAGACGCGAGGTTAGCCTAATAAGTTGCGATGTGCGAATTTAATTCATAATGTCAGACTATCTTTCCTCTACTCCCTCAGTTTCAAATGAAATAGATGCGGCTTCTTCGGCTCAGACTTCCCCACTTGGATATATCTTGACGAAAAAATCCGCCTATCTGATAATAAGGAAAAAGAAGGGTGTCATGAAAGATGACATGCCGATACTGGAAAGGGGATTTCAATTGCATATACCTGACGGATTTTTGGACGCAAAAGCATGGATTACGACGACAGCGGTAGGGGCTGCGGCGGTAGCCTACAGTTTGAATAAAACAAAATTAGCGGTATCGTCGTCCAAGCAGGTGCCGATGGTGGCGCTGATTGGATCTTTTGTTTTCGCGGCGCAAATGATCAACTTCCCGATTGCCGGTGCGACGTCGGGGCATTTTCTGGGCGGAGCGTTAACGAGTATTTTGTTCGGGCCTTGGATCGGGACGATCGTCATGGCCGCTGTATTAATTATTCAGGCCCTTGTATTCCAAGACGGTGGCATTACGGTGCTTGGCGCGAACATTTTGTGTACGGGCTTCATCGGTTGTTTTGTCGGTTATGGCGTATATAAGGCAGGCATGAAGCTCTTTGGCGGCAAAGGTCGGATATTCATTACGTTCATCGCTTCATGGTTGTCTATCGTAGCGGCTTCGGCAGGGGTAGGGCTGCTGCTCGCTTGGTCTGGCACGTTTGAGCTTGGCTTAGCCTTGAAAGCGATGGTTGGCTGGCATATGCTGATCGGCATCGGAGAAGGTCTCATTACGACGCTCGTAACAGGCTATTTGCTCGAGCGCAGCAAAGTGCAAGTGAAGGGAGCGGCATTGCAATGAGCGAATTTCAAATTACGGGAAGTAAGAGCAAGTGGATCGTGCTGCTCGTCGTTACACTCGTTATAGCGGGACTGCTGTCGCCTTGGGCATCGCCGCATCCGGACGGTCTGGAGCGGGTGGCGGAAGACCATGGATTCATTGACCAAGCGGGTGCTGTGCATGAATGGGCGCCGATTCCTGATTACGAGGTAGCGGGCATTCCATGGACGGCGGTTCGTGTTGGATTAGCAGGTGTGATCGGTGCGGGCATTATGGCCGTCGTTCTGTGGGCTTCCATGAAGGGGCTGGCGTCACGGAGGGGGAAAGCGAATGCACAGTCATATGGAGATGGAGCGAGACAGCTCTAAAGCAACACGATCTACTTTACGGCAGGCAAAGCGGAGATTATTGACGGTATTCGGGTTATTAGTTGTAGCTGTATTGTTGAGACATCCTGCGGCTCTAATGGGGGCGGCAGGATGTTTTCTATTTGGGCTGCTCTGGGCGGGGGTCTCGCTTCGGACAATCGTGAAGCGGCTGCTGCTCATTATTCCTTTTGGCCTTGGCGCGGTCGTGCTTCTGCCATTCCATACGGCTGGAGAGCCGGTGTTCACTTTATTCGGTCAGACAGCGAGCACGGAAGGCATTCGCCAAGCGGAATTGATTTTATTGAAGATTGTTTGCGCTAATCTGCTCATTACGTATTTGAGCGCAACGACGCCTCAGTTTCTATTGATTAAGAGCTTGAGGGCTGTCGGCATTCCGGCTGTGCTAATCGAAATTATTAGTCTGATGCTGCGCTACTTCTACTTGCTTAAAGCGGAGGCCCAGAGCATGGTGAAGGCGCAGCGCTCACGAGGTCTTGTGCTTGACGGCTGGTTATGGAGCCGTAGAACGTATAAGCGTTTCGGAGAGCTGCTCGGCGTCCTTTTTCTTCGCTCGCAAGGACGGAGTGAGCGGATATACCGCTCAATCCTAGCGCGCGGCGGGTTCGCCGGCCATGAAGATGCAAGCGAAAGGGGAAGATGGGGCATGCTGGAGAGGGGAGACAAGGAGGCGGCTATTGAGGTGCTCGGCGTTTCCTATCGATATGGCGCTGTAGAGGCGCTGCATAACGTCAGCTTCCGTATCGAACAAGGGGAGAAGGTTGCCTTGATGGGACCTAACGGAGCGGGCAAGTCAACGCTCATATCCTTGCTCAGCGGGCTTGAGCAGCCGTCTGAGGGATCGGTTAGGCTGCTGGGAGAATTGTTGGCCGAAGGCGGAGTGAAGCGGCTTAGAAGCCGACTCGGCGTTGTATTCCAGGATCCTGACGATCAAATATTTTCGACTACCGTCGAGGAGGACGTAGCATTCGGTCCGGGCAATATGGGGCTGACGGATGAGCAGATCAGGCAGCGTGTGGAGAAGGCTCTAGGAGCTGTTCATATGCTGGAGTATCGTCATCGGTCACCGTTCGAGCTCAGTTACGGTCAGAAGCGGCGGGTGGCAATTGCAGGCGTGCTTGCGATGGAGCCGGACATTATCGTGCTTGATGAGCCGATGGCCTTCCTCGATCCGAAAAGCAGGGATGACCTTCAGGAGCTGCTTGAAGCGATGCATGAAACAGGCATCACGCTTATCGTCGCAACTCATGATGTTGATTTTGCCGCCGAATGGGCGCAACGTGTGCTGCTGCTTAAGGACGGCGGACTGCTGGCCGAAGGGACGACCGATCTGCTATTCGACGACAGCTTGCTGTCGAAGGCCGACCTTCATCTTCCGCGGCTTGCGCGGCCCTTCCGCGTGCTTCAGGGCACAGGCGGCTTGAAGCCAAAGACGGTGCTTGAAGCTGCGCAGCACATTTGGAAGTTGATGGTGAGGAACGAGCAGCAGGTACAGCACAATGCGGGGGATAAGCGGGATCAGCAGGTTTCACAGCAGGATAAATCGAAGTGACTTCCCTAGGCGGGCTGTACTAGCGCTAAGCCTTGATTTTCCAGCACACTAATCCAGACAATAAAGCCGTGATAACAGGCTTAAATCGAGCCTTTTGCAGAAATATGGGGCCATTGGCTGCAACCGAGCGGCGTGCATAAGAATATGGGAGTCGATGAATACTATGGTCAGATTCAAAATCACTTTCAAGGATCTTTCCTCTTCGTTATAAACGAGCAGCAGATGTCCAGTAGACTCAAAATCCTCTAAGGAAAGCGGGGCAACATGAAATGAAAGCAACTGGAATTGTACGTCGCATCGATGATCTCGGGCGTGTGGTGATTCCGAAGGAGATCCGCCGTACATTGCGTATTCGCGAGGGAGACCCTCTGGAAATATTTGTAGACCGAGATGGAGAAGTTATATTGAAGAAGTATTCGCCGATTGGCGAGCTTGGCGACTTCGCGAAGGAGTATGCCGAGTCATTGTTCGAGGGCACGAACCATATAACGTTGATTACCGATAGAGACACGGTCATTGCCGTGGCCGGCGCGTCTAAAAAAGAGCTGTTGGACAAGCAGATCGGCTCGGTGCTGGAGAGCTGTATGGAAAACCGGAAAACGCTCGTTGAAGCGAGCGGAGGCACATTCGAAGTTGTGAAGGATTTGCAGGAGGCATATACCTCTATCGTAGCGGCACCGATCATCGCGGGCGGCGATCCGATCGGCACGGTTGTCTTGCTCAGCAAGGACGAATCGGTTAAGATGGCGCAAATGGAAACGAAGATGGCGGAGACAGCGGCGGGCTTCCTAGCAAAACAAATGGAGCAGTAGCAGCAGTAGCCCAGCCTCTCTGGGTTGCAGATGGAGCAGCAGCGGCTCCTCTACAGCTAGGCAGAGGGTTGGAACATAGTCAGCCTTGTTGGCTGGATGGTGGCCGGGGGCTATACAGAATAGAAAGCGGCGTACAAGCACATAAGCGGGCGAGAGAACAGCTTCTTCGGAACAGAGCAATCTGAGCCGGAGGGCTTTTTTTTCTATTTAGCTTTGAAAAAGGGCTGGGTTGGCTGCGAAAGCGGCTGCGGTACTTGCTGAAAAGCGATAAAATAACGGGAAAATCTCCTGTTATTTATCGAGAAAATGCTAAGAATTAAATAATAGAGGGAAATGGTCCAGTTAACATGGTTACGTGGCGGGTTAGGGTTGAGTTTTGCAGAAAATAACAGGATATATTCCAGCTAATGTAGATCGGAGGAGGGAAAATCCTGATTTTAACAGGGGATATTCCTGTTATTTCATGAAAAAGACGTTCGGCTAACCGTTGTTGCTTTGCTCATAACCCCCTTTTGTGAGGTATAATAGGCTTTAACTAACTATACTGGATCGACAGGCGGGGGCGTGGAACAATGGATCGTAAGCCGGCCGGCAGGTTTTGGAAGAACGGCGTCATGCTTATGGCCGGGGCGGCCCTTTTATCCAAGCTTATCGGAGTATTTCAGAAAATACCGTTGCAAAATATCGCAGGGGACAGGGTATTCGGCATTTATAACGCTGTTTATCCTTTTTACCAGCTTGCGGCTGTGCTGGCAACGGCGGGTCTGCCTACGGCTGTATCGCTGCTAATTGCAGAGAGGCTTCGCAGAGGCGAGGATATCGGCAGAGTACGGGGAATTTTGCAAGCGGCGATGCTGCTGCTTGGATGTACGGGCATTATCGTATTTGGTCTGACATGGGCGGCAGCGGACGAGCTGTCCCTGCTGATAGGAGACAGGGAGACGGCGAGGGCGATCCGCGCGGTGTCGACTGCGTTGCTGTTCGTTCCGTTTGTTGCAGCTTTGCGAGGTTACGTTCAAGGATATGGCCGAATGTCTTTGTCGGCGATGTCGCAGCTTGTAGAGCAGCTTATTCGTGTTGGCGTTATGGTATTCGTATTATGGCTGAGCTGGACGGCAGGGTGGGGAGAAGCTGATATCGCGGCGGGTGTGATGAGCGGTTCGGCCGTTGGAGGTCTCGCAGCGCTTCTGTTCCTGGCGTTGTACGCATGGCGCGACGGAAATAAGAAGCGGATTCCGCGTGAAGGCGGAACTCTTTGGCGAGATATGAAGCGGCTGGCGGTTGTTGCAATGCCTGCGGCGTTAGGCGCGATCGTTGTGCCGGCGGTTGGCGTGGTGGACGCGTTCACTGTACCGAGATTGCTGCATGAGAGCGGCATGTCCGAGGCGGAAGCGATGAGCGTATTCGGCGTCTACAGTCGAGCGCAGCCGCTCGTCCAGCTCGTTGTCATGATGGCGGGAGCGGCTGCAGCGGCAATCGTGCCGGGTTTGGCGCTTGCCAGAATGCGCGGGGCGTATGGGCAGTTAAGCCAGCAGCTTGCCGTAACCATGCGCGCGGCTTGGGGAATAGGAGCTGCGGCTTGTCTTGGTCTAGTCTTGTTGGCAGAGCCGCTTAATGTTATGCTGTATGCCGATTCGAAAGGAACGGTTATATTCATGCTCGTAAGCGTTACGGCGCTCGCTGGCAGCGTCAATGCGGTAGCTGCGCCGGTGCTTCAAAGTCTCGGCGCTGTGCGGGCTCCGGCGCTGCTGCTGTTAACCGCAGCGCTGTTCAAGGTTGGCTTTAATGCGGCGCTTGTGCCCGCATATGGAGCAGAAGGTGCGGCAGCTGCCGGCATTGCCGCACTTGGCGCGACGGCGCTGCTGAGCACTGCTGCGGTGCGCCATGCCGCCGCGCAAGCAGGCGCGCAGATCGGCTGGCGAATGTTCGCCGCCGGAAGCGCAGGCAGCGCGCCGATGTCGGCGGCGCGCGCAGCAAGGACAAGGGACGGCGTGCGTTCCGCCGCCGCCCTTATGCTCGCGCTCGCGGTCATGGCCGCGGCGCTCGTGCTGATCGAGCGCGTGCTGGGCGCCGCGCTCGGAAGCTTGCTGCCGCCTCGGGCGGCAGCGGCTGCGCTTGCGCTGACGTGCGTAGCCGTCGGCGCTTGCGCCTTCGGCGCCGCGGCATTGCGCGGCGGCGCTGTTAGCGCGCGCGAATGGCGCGCGTTGCCGGGCGGCGGCGAATGGGCCGCCCGGCTGAGGCGCTGGCGGCTGATCCCGCCAGCGCGCTAGCGCTATTCCGCCCAGCCGAGCTGTCTCAGCCGAAATAACGAAACAAACTTTCGCTATTTACCGTCAAGCACGACCATCATCACCATCACCGACACGCAGCGACAACTAGTTACATCCGCCATCAATAGCGGGTGTTGACCATCGTTGCCGCTTCACCATACGTTTCACAATACGATCTGAACTTAGGAGGCTGATACATATGGCAACAACTTCAATTACGGTCATCGGGCTTGGCTCGGGTGATCCCGATCAACTGACGCTCGGCGCATTCCGCAGGCTGCAGCAAGCGGAGCGCCTCTATGTCCGTACCGCTGAGCACCCGATGATGGCGATGCTGCGAGATAACAATATCCAATTCGAGTCATTCGACTCCATCTACGAGCAGCTTGAATCGTTCCCGGATGTATACGCAGCCATTGCCGACACGCTTATACGCGAGGCGAGTGCGGGAGTTCCGATCGTATACGCCGTTCCCGGTCATCCTATGGTAGCCGAGCGTACCGTTCAATTGCTGCGCGAGAACTGTCCGCAAGCAGGTATTGAGCTGCAAATTCTAGGAGGCGAGAGCTTCCTCGACCAAGCATTCGTGAGCCTTGGATTCGACCCGATTGAAGGATTCGCGCTTCTCGATGCGACCGATTTGCAGCCGTCAATGGTGCAGCCGCAGTTGCATACTGTTATTGGACAAGTGTATGATGCTTTTACTGCTTCCGACGTGAAGCTTGCCTTAATGGAGCGCTATCCCGACGATTTTGAAGTCGTCGTAGGCCATGCTCTTGGCGTATCCGGCCAGCAGCAGATCATTCGTGTTCCGCTCTATGAGCTTGACCGCACGCCGGGCTTCGGCAATCTGTCGCTCATCTGGATACCGCGTTCGGACGACGCCTCGCTTCGCAACCGCTCGTTTGAGCGGCTGCATGAGATCGTGTCGATTCTTCGCAGTCCCGGAGGTTGTCCATGGGACAGAGAGCAGACGCATCAGTCGATCCGGAAAAACTTTATCGAGGAGCTTTACGAGGCGCTTGAAGCGATCGATAACGACGACCCGGACGGCATGCAGGAGGAATTCGGCGACGTTATTCTCCAAGTGATGCTGCATAGCCAGATGGAAGAGGAGATGGGCGCGTTCTCCGTTTACGATGTGATCCAGTCGTTGAACGAGAAGCTCATATTCCGCCATCCGCATGTGTTCGGCGACGAGAACGCGGACGATGCCGAGGAAGCGCTAGGCAATTGGGAGCAAATGAAGGCTGAAGAAAAGCGGATGAAAGGGACCGATACTAGCCGCAAATCGGTGCTCGACGGCATTCCGTCCGATCTTCCAGCTCTTATGAAGGCTTATAAGCTGCAGAAAAAAGCGGCTAAAGTCGGTTTTGATTGGGATGAGCTCGGCCCTGTGCTTGCTAAGATCGAAGAGGAGCTCGCTGAGCTTCGCGAAGCGATTGCGGACAAGTCGCAGGAGGAGCAGGCTGCGGAGCTCGGCGATCTATTGTTCGCCGTTGTGAACGCATCGCGATTCATCCATGCCGATCCCGAGGAGGCTCTCTCTCGTACGAACAAAAAATTTTATAGCAGATTTTCGTATATTGAGGAGCAGCTTCGTATAAGCGGCAAACAATTTGACCAAACTGATTTAACAGAAATGGATCGCTGGTGGGAAGAGGCAAAGCGCCAATCATAGCTCTCGAATATAAGAGAAAGTATAGATTTGGTGTCTATACCGTGCTTATATTTCTTGCGAAACGATAGCTTATGCCGCCAAATTCGGCATAGCCGTTTACGCTCGAATTCTATGCATTTACAAGCTTAGCTTTCATAATTGCCATAGAATTCTACGCGAAACGATAGCTTGTTTCGTCACAAATCGCCTTTATTCCTCACTATGTACAAAAAAATTTCAAATAGCGGCAGGATTTTTTTGCTCTCGAGCAGAATATGTATTCTGCATGTGGAGTAAAAATTTCCAACCATGGCGGCGTGCAGAACGCTGACCCCAAATAACGGTATGAAATTAGGAGGATTTAATGATGAACAAAACAGACCTGATCAACAACATTGCAGAAAAAAGCGGATTGACTAAACGTGACGTAGAAGCTGTGCTTAACGGCTTTCTTGGCGAAGTAACAGACGCACTTGCTGGCGGCGACAAAGTACAATTGATCGGCTTCGGTACTTTCGAAACTCGCAAGCGTTCCGGCCGCGTTGGCCGTAACCCGCAAACTGGCGATCCAATCACGATCGCTGAAGCGAAAATCCCTGCTTTCAAAGCAGGCAACAAGCTGAAAGAAGCTATCAAGTAGTCTAATGCGCCTTGATAAGTTTCTCAAAGTGTCCCGATTGATCAAACGCCGCACCGTTGCGAAGGATGTATCCGAGCAGGGTCGCGTATGGATCAATGGCCGCGAAGCGAAAGCAAGCAGCGCCGTTAAGGTGGGGGATGAGCTCCAAATCCAGTACGGGCAGAAGATTGTGACGGTACGCGTTGAGCGAATCTCGGAATCGACCCGGAAGGATGAAGCCGGAGAGCTGTACACTTTGGTGAAAGAAGAGCAGCGCCCGCGCGAGAATGTTCTTGAGTGGGAGAAATAAGACGATAAGCGCTTATGCGCACGGAACCGCCTGGTAAACTTTACGTTTGCCAGGCGGTTTTTTTATACCTCCAAGCGCCGAAGTCTCTGTAGTGGCATTTTGTCGAACTAAACTAGAGCGAATTCGAAATATGCGGTGAATAGCTGCATTTCATCGAACTAATTTTCACTTTCCCGCCTACTAAGCCGAAGAACTCGAATTTAGCGTCCCCAAATCGAACTAAACGACAGCTGCCAACCGCATACCCCCAATTAGTTGCCCAAAATGCCATTAAAGTTAAAATTCAGCTGTCACCCCGTTGCCACCAGCCAATCGGTCTCCCCTCCCACAAAAAATGCGACTTCTTCCCTTACGCAGCGTACTCCCTACTTGTGGAACAGCGTAAGCATGTAAGAAAAGGAGGAGCAGAGCAACCATGCAGACTATTAAAAAAGCATTTCGCTTTTTCGTTCATTTTGGCTGGCAGGAGGCGTTGTCCTGTTTGTTTCCGGTCGTGATTTTTGCGGCTATGGCATTCACGAAGGTGGTTGATGTCCCGTACATCCCTCGTTACGACTTCCTTTTGCTCGTCTGCCTATTGATGCAAGCGGTTATGGTGCTTACGAAGTTGGAGACGTTCGACGAGCTGAAGGTCATATGCGTATTTCATCTCATCGGTCTTGCCCTTGAACTATATAAAGTCCATATGGGCTCGTGGTCATACCCCGACGAAGGTTGGACGAAGCTGTTCGGCGTGCCGCTCTATTCGGGGTTCATGTATGCGAGCGTCGCAAGCTACCTATGCCAGGCTTGGAGACGATTGGACCTGAAGGTCACGCGCTGGCCGCGCTCCTACTTGGCTGTACCGCTCTGCGTAGCGATTTACGCTAACTTTTTTACACATCATTACTTACCTGATTTCCGCTGGCTACTGACGGCGGCGCTTCTGCTCGTGTTCTGGCGGACGACGGTTTCCTATACGGTGGATAAACGAATCTATCGGATGCCGATGGTGTTGTCATTCGCTCTCATCGGGCTGTTCATATGGATTGCCGAAAATATATCAACGCTGCTGGGCGCATGGACATACCCCGATCAGCAGAAGGCGTGGACGATCGTCCATGTGAGCAAGATCAGCTCCTGGTTTCTGCTCATCGTCATCAGCGTCATCATCGTGGCCCAGCTTAAGCATGTCAAAGCTAGTTCTAAAACTCGTCCCACGCCCATAAGCTAGTCTCAAGCGTAAACGGCTGTCGCTGTCCTTCTGCGGCAAAGGCTAACGTTTCGCGGTGAATTCTATGACATTTATAAGTGTGAAACTTGTAAATGATTAGAATTTAAAATATAGCGATTAGCGGAGGACGAGTCTATGGTGGACCAAAGCAAGAGCCAGAAGCGTCAGGAAGTGAAGATGTTAAACCGCAAGCTGCTGGAGCTGACCGGCGTCATTAACGTAGAGAGCTTTGATAGCGAAGAGTTTCTGCTGGAGACCGAGCTAGGCTTCTTGACGGTCAAGGGACAGAACCTGCATATGAAGCATTTAAGCCTTGAGCAAGGCCTTGTAGCCATCGAGGGACTCGTCCATTCGCTCGCCTATCTGGACGGCAACGCCTCTACGAAGACCAAAGGCTTGTTCGGCAAGCTGTTCAAGTGACCTTAACCGTGCAATGGATGACGATGGCCGCCATGCTGCTGTCGGGGATTGGAATGGGCGTCGTCTTCGACGGATATCGCGTCGTATCGAACGAGCTGAAGTTCCCTCGCTGGTGGCTGCCGGTGCTCGACATCGTGTATTGGATGGCCGCGGCGCTGGCCGTATTTCGGGTACTGTACGCAAGCAACAATGGCGAGGTGCGGGCGTACGTATTCATTGGACTAGCTATCGGCGTCATCGTATATTACTTTTTACTGAGCAAAATGGTGATCGCCATTGTCAAATGGCTCGTTCGCGCAGTGCGCGCGATCATTGCGTTTATCCTTAAACTATTGGATTTTATCATTGTAAAACCCCTCCTTTTGCTCTACAAATTGGTTAAGGTAATTTTAGGATTTGGGTCTGCGCTCACTATTTTCCTGCTAAAAATTGTGTTACAATTGGTTCGTCCATTTTGGCGGCTGCTTGTTTGGATGACAAGCCCGGCCGTGCGCCCGCTGGCGCGCTGGCTCAGTCCTTATATAGTCAAATGGCGACTTCGGGAACGGGCGAGCAAGCTCGGATTTACGATTACCCAATTGTGGAGCAAATGGTTGAGGAGGCCCCCGCGTACATGACGACTGCTGCAGTGAACAAGCAAACAACAAATGCTGGCTCGAAGCGCCGGATTAGGATGTGGCTGTTATTCGTAGTCCTCTTTATCGGCTGGGCGACCTACACGCTCGTTGGCAAGCTGCAGGAGCAGCATGCGACGAATTCGCGGTTGGCGACTATTCAGCAGCAATTGGAAACGGCGAAGACCGATACCGAAGCAATGAAGCAGGAGATCGAGAGACTGAACGATCCAGAATATATTTCGCAGCTTGCAACCAAGGATCATGGCATGGTATACAAGGGCGAGACACAGATACAGGTTGTAAGATAGGGCGGCTAAATCGGGTGAACGTCTGTTGACCTTACTTCTTCCGTTCGGTTATAATCACGGTAGTAGCGATACTTTTCTAATAAAATTGATTCTTAAGAATCATATTTTATGAAAGTGATATTACGCTTACGAAGCGAGTTTTGCTTCACACCAATTCGACTACCATCGAATTCAGCTTTATGTTTCGCAAAACTTAGGTTTACGCTTACGAAGCGAGTTTTGCTTCACACCAATTCGACTACCATCGAATTCAGCTTTATGTTTCGCAAAACTTAGGTTTATGCTTTCGAAGCGAGTTTTGCTACACCCAATTCGACTACCATCGAATTCAGCTTTATGTTTCGCAAAACTTTTAGGGAGGAACATTTTATTTTATGGCAATTGAAGTGGGCGCGAAGTTAGAAGGAAAAGTGACAGGCATTACGCATTTCGGGGCATTTGTCGACTTGTCGGGAGGTGTCACAGGTCTCGTTCACATTTCGGAAATCGCTGATAATTACGTCAAGGACGTGAAGGATCACCTCAAGATCGATGATGTTGTGAAGGTCAAAGTGATCAACGTGGACAAAGACGGCAAGATCGGACTTTCCATTAAGCAAGCCATTGACCGACCAGAAGGCCAACAGCCTCCGCCACAACGTGAGCGTACAGGCGGACCGGGTGCAGGCGGCGGTGGTGGTGGAGAACGTTTCAACCGCGGCGGTGGAGGACAAGACCGAGGCGGACGTCCCTTCAACAAGCAATCGTCTGGCAGACCGGCTTACGGTAAACCGTCATTCGAGGATAAAATGTCGCGCTTCCTGAAAGATAGCGAAGAACGCATCTCCTCTTTGAAGAAGAACACGGAGGGCAAACGCGGCGGACGCGGAGCCAAGCGGGTATAAGCTGAATCGTTATCCTATCATACACACAAGCAGAACCGATATGGTTCTGCTTTTTTGCTTTTCTAGGTAAGACAATCGTCCTAATCTACGCGCTTTGTAGGCACTTGTTCTAGAGAAGAGGACAAGGTTGTCGGATTGCGTCTGCCCGTCGGCTTGTCCAAAAACTTTTCTCCGATCCTCCGTCAATACCGACAGGTTACACCCACCATTTGACAGTTATGCGACGTAACTGGCGACGGTTTTTGTTGAGCCGATTTTGTCAGAGGCAGGCTGCAATAGCATGGCAAAGCCTTGCTGGCGCTGGTGTTGCGGTTGTCATGACAATGAGTGCGCTTGCAATTGTTTTTGTCGGAAAAAACTTTTTTCCCTGTTACGTTAACTGACAAACTTCACTCGGACAACCTCCTATAATGAGAAACACAATAAACTCGGAATGGTGGTGTCGGTTAGTGGAAAAGGAAAATGTGGTGCAGCTTCCCAAAGGAAATCGTACAAATCTGATTCAGGTCATGATGCGGAAAGGGAGAGAGTGGGCGGCAGCGCGGCATTTCATCCAGGTGCTCTTGGCGAAGAAGTGGACATTCCTGCTCGTTGGCGTGGCGTTTCTGCTTGGAAGGGCGGTCATTCTGGAGTCTTTGATGCCGTTCGCGGCAGCGTACTTCGCGGTTATTTATTTTTTGCGGAGAGATATCTATTTGTGGGTAGCTATATCGCTCGTTGCCGGCAGCTGGTTCGCAGCCGATCCTGCGCCGATGTGGATAGCGATGGAGATTGCGGTCTTGTTCTTAATTGTTAAAGGATTGGAATCGTATGAACGGGCGGAATTGTCGTCGGCTCCGATCGTCGTGTTCGCGGCGACGCTGCTTGTCCAATTGTTCGGCGTATTCATAGGCGATTCGCTCAGTTGGTACAACTTCATGATGGTCGTCGTCGAGGCGGCGCTTAGCTTCGTTCTTACGCTCGTGTTCATACAGGCGATACCGGTGCTTACGATGACGAAGAAATCAGCCTCGTTAAAAAACGAGGAAATTATATGTTTGATGATTTTGCTGGCGTCGGTGATGACAGGCGCTGTCGGGTGGATGATCTACGGCTTGTCCGCGGAGCATGTCATGTCTCGGTATATGCTGCTGCTGTTCGCGCTGGCAGGCGGCGCTCCGCTTGGCGCCTCCGTCGGCGTTGTAGCGGGTCTTATTCTGAGCTTGGCCGATTACGGCGCTATCGTTCAGATGAGCCTGCTGGCGTTCGCGGGTTTGCTTGCGGGCTTGCTTCGTGAAGGCGGCAAAATGGCTACTGCTTTCGGGATGCTGCTCGGAACGTCGATCCTATCGATCTATGTGGGCAGCCAGGCCGATGTGATGTCATCGACATGGGAATCGGTCGCCGCAGCTACGATGCTGATGCTGACGCCGCGGGCGATGATTCGCACCATCTCGCGTTACGTGCCGGGAACGAACGAGCATGCGAAGTCGCAGCATGAGTATGCGAGACGGGTTCGGGAAGTGACGGCCGACCGCGTAACGCAATACTCGGATGTATTCCGCCAACTGTCGCGCAGCTTCGGTCAACTGAACCAAAGCGTGAGAGAGGTGAAGCGCGATGATGAGATCAATCACTTTATGGGCGCCGTTGCGCAGAAAACGTGCGCATCCTGCCATAGGAGGGACGCATGCTGGGAGGATAAGTATTTTCATACGTATAAAATGATGACCGACATGATGACGGTCGTGGAAGAGGATCGTGTTCCGCGCCCTAAGGATATGCCGAAGTCTTGGACGGCTCATTGCGTCAAGGCGCCGCTCGTGCTCTCCGATATGCAGCAGCAGTACGAGCTTTACAAAAATAATATGCACTGGAAGAAGCAAATATTCGACTCGCGGCAGCTTGTCGCTGATCAATTGGTTGGCGTGTCGCAGGTTATGGAGGACTTGGCGAAGGAAATCAAGCGCGAGGGACAGACGCTGCATCTGCAGGAAGAGCAGATCCGTGAAGCGGTAGAAGGCCTCGGTTTATCGATACAAGGCATTGACATTGTGAATCTGGAGGAGGGAAATGTAGATATCGAGGTATACCACACGTTCGGGAAGGGGTTCGATGAATGCCGCAAAATAATTGCGCCGCTGCTAAGCGATATTCTAGGCGAGCATATCGAGGTGAAATCGGAAGTTCCGCCGCTAAGGAGCGGTGAGCCGACGCTTGTGATGTTCGGCTCGGCAAAGCAATACGAGGTAGAGACGGGCATTGCCGGCGCAGCGAAGGGGGGCGATTGGCTGTCGGGCGACAGCTTCACGATGACCGAGCTTGGCAACGGCAAGTTCGCGGTAGCGATCAGCGACGGCATGGGCAACGGCGAGCGAGCCCGCGAGGAGAGCAGCGCGGCGCTGTCGATCCTGCAGCAGCTGCTGCAGTCGGGCATGGATGAGAAGCTGGCCGTGAAGTCGGTCAATTCGGTGTTGCTGCTGCGCTCGTCGGATGAGATGTTCGCGACGGTGGATCTTGCGATCGTCGATCTGTATTCGGCGCAGACGACATTCATGAAGATCGGATCTACGCCAAGCTTCATTAGGCGCGGCAACGAGGTTATTCTGATAACAGCCAATAACCTGCCGATAGGAATTTTGCAAGACATCGACGTCGATATGATTTCCGTGCAGCTGTTGCCTGGAGATACGCTCGTGATGATGAGCGACGGCATATATGATGCGCCCGGCCACGCGGTCAACAAGGAGATGTGGATGAAGCGGATTATTGGCGAGTTGAAGACGGATGATCCGCAAGAGATGGCCGATGCGCTGCTGGAGAGGGTCGTTCGTTATCACGAGGGTGAGATCGTAGATGATATGACGGTGCTTGTCGCCCGCATCGACAAGCATATGCCGGAGTGGGCGTCATTCCGCTGGCCGGGCATCTCGAAGGTTGAACGTCCAAGGACGGTGAGCTGAGCTAGGCAGGCTAATCATTTCGAAGAGCATGATGTCGCAGCGACTGTGTAGGCCGGTTGCCGTGACATCATGCTTTTTGGCGTTGTCATTGCAGATATGCACCGAAGCAAAGAAGCTGAGGCAGGATAGGCTTTAGGATTCATTCATCGGATTCAGGATAATGCCGATGATATACATATAGATTCGAGAGAATAACAACCTTTTTGCTAGTCTAGCGGTTTATCTCTCCCAAAAAAGGAAAAGCTGATAGAAAGGCGATTCTTAGGAGGGATTAGGATGAAGCAAATTTTATTGATAACGGATGGATGCTCGAACGTAGGCCTCAGTCCTGTAGTGGCGGCCGCGCATGCGCATTCGGAAGGCATTTCGGTTAATGTGGTAGGCGTGCTCGATCATGGCGATGCGGGCGAACTTGGCGCTTCGGAGATTGATGAGATCGCACGCGCCGGTGGCGGATTAAGCCGGCTTGTGAATATGCGCCAGCTGTCGCAGACGGTGCAGATGATGACGCGCAAGACGGTCGTGCAGACGATACAGCTTGCTGTACAGAAGGAATTGAAGCAGGTGCTCGGCAACGGTTCGATCGAGTCATTGCCGCCGGAGAAGCGCGGCGAGGTCGTTCGCGTCATCGACGAGCTTGGCGAGACGTCAACGCTTCAGGTGGCGCTGCTGATAGACGCCAGCGCCAGCATGAAGCCGAAGCTGGCGGCCGTGGAAGAAGCGATTCGCGATCTGATGCTCAGCTTGCAGGCGCGGCAGGGCAAGAGTGAAATATCGGTCTTCCATTTTCCAGCATCGCGGCATGGCGACGACTGCGTGATGGATCTAGGCTGGACGACGCATCTGAACGGCGTTCAAGCGATATTTCCGAAGCTGCAGATGGGCGGAACGACGCCGACGGGACCGGCGATCATGCAGGTTATTGATTTTTACCGTCAAGGCGATTATGGTAAACAGAGCAGAGACGAAACGGATGGGATGATGAGTGGCTACGTCGTTTAAATGGGAGCTTCGGCGAGGCGTGACCGTAACCGGCAAGTGGAAGCAAGGCCGCTACCGCGTGGAGAAGCTGCTTGGCGAGGGAGCTAACGGCAAAGTATATCTCGTACAGCGGGATCGTTCTTGGTATGCGCTGAAGGTTGGCGCCGATGCCGTCGATCTTCAATCGGAAATTAATGTGCTCCAGTCCATCGCGAAGCAGAAGCGAAACGGGTTGGAGCCGTTTCTGTACGATGTGGACGACTTGTATGGTCCAGATGGAAAGGAGTATCCTTTCTATATCATGCGTTATGTGAGAGGGCTGACGCTCAGCGACTATTTCAAGCAGCAAGGAACGGAGTGGTTTCCGCTCGTTGGTCTTAATCTGCTTGGAAAGCTGTCTCATTTGCATGAAGCGGGCTGGGTATTCGGCGATCTGAAGGTCGAGAACGTGCTCGTCGGCGATTACGGGCATGTCGAGCTAGTCGACTTCGGCGGAGTTACAGCGAAGGGTAAAAGCGTCCGTCAATTCACCGAGATCTACGACCGGGGTTATTGGAACGGCGGCCCTAGGTCGGCAGATGAAAGGTATGACCTGTTCTCCTTTGCAGTGCTGTGCATTCAGCTGCATGAACCCAAGCAGCTGCACCAGTTGACACTGGAGCTGCTGCCACAGAATCGCTCGACCACCGAGCTGCAGCAGATCGCGGAAGGCAGTACAGCTCTTAAGCCGATTGCCGGTTGGATCCGCAAGGCGCTTGCCGGCGGGTTCATGAATGCGAAGGAAGGTCATGAAGCTTGGCGCGTGCTTATGCACCGAAGAGACATTCATCGAACATCTTCTACCCCGGGCTGGCTCAAGGGGCTGGCAGCGGCATCGGCCGTCTTGCTAGTCACGTCGGTATATTGGCTGCTTCGCAATATGCTGTGATATCGTACTGGGTAGGGCGAGGAGATAGAAACGGAGGCAGCAATATCTATGAATTTGCAACAGGAATTAGAGAGAGCGGCAGCCGAACGGCAGTTATGGAATAATGGTGATCGCATTGTAGCTGCCGTATCGGGGGGACCCGATTCGATGGCGCTGCTGCATATGCTGTCGATGCTCATGAAGGCTGGCAAGCTGAGCATTAGCGTCGCGCATGTGAATCATGGCTTTCGTGTGGAAGAGTCGAAGCGGGAGCATGATATTGTTCGCGACTATGCCGCGCAATTAGGGGTGCCGTTCGATGCGATAACGCTCGATATGCCGGCTTATATAGAAGAAACGAGAATGAACGGACAAGCGGCATCGCGAGAGCAGCGATACGCATTCCTGTACGAAGCCGCAGAGCGCTTCGGAGCATCGCGCATTGCGCTGGCGCATCATGCCGATGATCAAGCAGAGACGGTGCTGATGCGCCTGCTGCGCGGAACGGGGCTCACCGGACTAGCCGGAATGGTCTCCAAACGCCGCGAAAAAAACGTGGAACTTATTCGACCGATGCTGCGTATGAACAAGTCAGACATTGTTCGTTACTGCGCCTTGCATAACATACCCTACTGCATGGACAGCAGCAACGACAAACGCACTTATTTTCGTAATCAAATACGTCTGGATATTTTGCCTTACCTCACGCAGTTCAATCCACAGCTTCCTCAATCGCTGCAGCGGCTTGCCGATGTGGCAGGAGCGGAGGACGAATGGATGGAACAGCAGACGGCATCGCTTTTTTCGCAGATTGTGACTAGCTCTGAGGGAGAATATGCGGTAAGCTGTGCCGATTTACGCGGCTTTCACGTCGCTTTACAAAGGAGATTGATTAAACTAATATTAAGGTATCTTTCAACGGACACGGAAAACATATCCTTCGAACAGGTAGAAACGATGCGGCTTGCCGCAGCGATTCACGCTCCGAGCACCTGGCGAATGGATGCGGGAGCTGGGGTTCGATGCGTTCGTGAATACGATAGTCTTCGTTTCGTCCAGGCTTCGCAGCAGTCGCAAGAGGGGGCTGCTGATGAATACAGCTTTGAAGTGAATGCGGCAGTGTTGGATATGAGCTCGGTAACGGGCTGGCGCTTTCAGTTCGAACGTATTCGAGGCATCGATAGCCGCAAGCCGGCTTCAAGGTACGAAGCTTGCTTCGATCTAGCGCAGCTTGCTTACCCGCTCGTATTGCGCAACCGTCGTCCCGGTGACAGAATTCAAGTTTTAGGATTAAATGGTTCGAAAAAAGTGCAAGATATGTTCGTTGACGAGAAGCTAGCTCCATCGGAGCGACAACTTTATCCGCTGCTGTTCGACACGGCAGGACGACTGCTATGGATTCCCGGCATACGGAGATCCTCTCACGCGCTAACGGCGCCTGACACGCAAGACGTACTGTACATTCGGGCAACTCGCGGTTAACGAATAAGATGCACTGGTACACTCATAAACATAGTTAAGGCGTAGGGGGATCTGTATTTTGCGTAACGACATTCAGGAAGTGCTTTATAATGCAGAACAAATTCAGGCGAAGGTGAAGGAGCTTGGCGAGACGCTGACTCGGGATTTCGAGGGTCGCAATCCGCTCGTTATTTGCGTTCTTAAGGGCGCATTTATTTTTATGTCGGATCTCGTTAAGGAGATTGATGTACCTCTGGAGATTGACTTCATGGCCGTATCGAGCTATGGGCAATCGACCAAATCGTCGGGTGTCGTCAAGATTATTAAAGATCTTGATGTATCGGTCGAAGGACGCGACGTTCTGATCGTGGAGGACATTATCGACAGCGGTCTGACGCTAAGCTACTTGATTGATGTACTTGAGCGACGCAATGCGAAGTCGGTTACGATCGTCACGCTGTTTGACAAGCCGGCACGCAGAACGGTCGAGCTCGAGGCGGATTACAAGGGCTTCACGCTTCCGGATGCATTTGTTGTTGGGTATGGCCTGGATTACGCTGAGAAATATCGGAATCTTCCGTATATCGGTGTCCTTAAACCTGAGGTTTATGAATAATAAACAACGCGATTAACCGTACATGCCCTCTCCATCTACCTCTATTGTTATGGAAAGTCATGCTATGGTAAAATATTTTAAGCGCCTGAGAGGAGGTTGGGGATGAATCGGATCATCCGTAATACAGGTTTTTATTTAATTATCTTTTTGGTGACCGTTGGGATTTTTCAATTTATCAGCAGCCAGAATAAGACGACCGTTGGTTTGAGATACGATGAGCTCCGCACTGCTATTGAATCAGGCAATGTAGCGGAATTAAGCTTGAAGTATGAGAACCAGACTTATTTTGTAACTGGTAAATATATTAAAGCGCCTGAGAAGGCCGAAAGCGACCAATTCGTATCCCGAATTAGCGTTAGAGCCGAGGAGCAAATTTTAGAATGGCAAGAGAAGTACGGCTTTAAGATGGAGAGCAAGGAAATGGATCAGCCAAGCATTTGGCTCACATTCCTTACATCCATTATTCCATTCGTCATCATTTTCGTCCTGTTCTTCTTCTTGATGAACCAGGCACAGGGCGGCGGCGGTAAAGTAATGAACTTCGGCAAAAGCCGTGCGCGCTTATACAATGAAGAGAAGAAACGGATCACGTTCGAAGATGTCGCGGGTGCTGACGAGGAGAAGCAAGAGCTCGTTGAGGTCGTTGATTTCTTGAAGGATTCGCGTAAGTTCAATCTGGTAGGCGCTCGTATTCCGAAGGGTGTATTGCTTAACGGGCCTCCAGGTACAGGTAAGACGTTGCTGGCTCGAGCTGTTGCAGGCGAAGCAGGCGTGCCGTTCTTCAGCATTTCCGGTTCTGACTTCGTCGAGATGTTCGTCGGCGTCGGCGCATCGCGCGTGCGGGACTTGTTCGAGAATGCGAAGAAGAGCGCTCCATGTATTATTTTCATCGATGAGATTGATGCGGTAGGCCGTCAGCGCGGCGCCGGTCTTGGCGGCGGTCATGACGAGCGCGAGCAGACGCTTAACCAATTGCTCGTTGAGATGGATGGTTTCGGGGCTAATGAAGGTATTATTATTATTGCCGCGACCAACCGCCCAGACATTCTTGACCCAGCCTTGCTGCGTCCGGGACGCTTCGACCGTCAGATTACGGTTGATCGCCCAGATGTGAGGGGGCGTGAAGCGGTGTTGAAGGTTCATTCTCGTAACAAGCCTCTATCCAAGGATGTTCGTCTTGATGTTATCGCTAAGCGTACAACAGGGTTTACAGGCGCGGACCTGGAGAATCTGCTTAACGAAGCGGCGCTGCTTGCAGCTCGTCGCAATAAGAAAGATATTGCGATGGTCGAGGTTGACGAGGCCATTGACCGCGTCATCGTTGGTACGGAGAAGAAAAGCCGTGTCATCAGTGATCGCGAGAAACGGATCGTTGCCTATCACGAAGCTGGACATACGATTATCGGCTTCTTCTTGGAGCATGCCGATACCGTTCACAAAGTAACGATTATTCCTCGCGGACGCGCCGGCGGCTACGTCATCATGCTTCCGAAGGAAGATCGTATGCTTGTAACGAAGCAAGAATTGCTTGATAAAGTAACGGGTTTGCTTGGCGGACGCGTAGCCGAGGAATTATTCATCGGCGAGATCGGTACAGGCGCTTACAGCGACTTTAAGCAAGCGACGAGCATTGTTCGCAGCATGATTATGGAATACGGTATGAGCGATAAGCTTGGTCCGATGCAATTCGGCAACACGCAAGGCCAAGTATTCCTAGGTCGCGATATTGGTCACGAGCAGAACTACTCGGATGCGATTGCGTACGAGATCGACCAAGAGATGCAGACGATCATGAACGAGTGCTACACTCGTGCGAAGAAGCTATTGTCTGAGAAGAGCAAGGAAGTACATTTGATCGCTCAAACGCTTCTTAACGAAGAGACGCTTGAGATGGATCAAATCAAGTCCTTGATCGAGACGGGCGCTCTTAAGGGCGAAGGCTCCGCTTCATCTGATTCGGTTGCAGTAGAACCAACTTCTGCTCCGGTCATTGAGACGGTTGGCGATGTGAAGGTACGCATTCAGACTCGCGAGGATGAGGCGGCTAACACGAACGCGCCGGTTCTTGAGAAGAGAGATACGCCGGAAGAAGATCCGGATAAGAACAATTCCTAATAGGCAGCTGTCTTGTGCAGATGCTGATTCAAAAGGCAGATTGGAGTTTAATCACTCCGATCTGCCTTTTTTATGTTTATTTAGCGATTATTACGTTCGTAAACGTATAATGTTATAAAAGTGTATCCATTTATGAATAATTGAGTAAGGTTTATAAGGGATAAACGGATATAGAAATACGAATTAATGCATTACTAAAAGTATTCTGTTTGATATTTTTTAATTATTGTTTGAAATTAGCCTGTAATTAGATAAGTGATCTCAATCCAAAGCATCAAAAACTTACCTCAAACTCACAACACTCTTTTTAAATATGACATAACTCTTACAATGTAAGCGTCTACTTGATTTTAATGTTATAAAACCTAACATTAAATCGTTGACGTTTATTTTTTTGTAACTATAATGAAATAATAGCGGCCGAAATCAGCAAGAATAAAGAAGTATGCGGGGTTGCGAGGTATTGCCAAATCAGGTGCGAGGGAGAGAACAAGTATGAAGAAAACGTTTAGTTTGATGCTTATGCTTATTATTGCTGCAACGCTTGTGTTATCGGCTTGCGGAGCGAAAGGCAATAACAACGAAGGTGCTGGAGGCAACAACGGCGGCGCCAAAGAAGAAGAAGTGAAATCGGACGGCAGCGGTAAAGATTTCAAAATCGGTATGGTTACCGACGTTGGCGGCGTTCACGACAAATCATTTAACCAAAGCGCTTGGGAAGCATTAGAGGATCTAACGGCTAAAACAGGCGCATCAACTAAATACTTAGAGAGCAAAGGCGACGCGGATATGGAGCCGAACTTGAACAAGTTCGTGAAGGACGGCTACAACCTCACTTGGGGTATCGGCTTCCTGTTTAATGATGCGCTGTCTAAGGTAGCGAAAGAAAATCCGGATGCAAATCTGGCCGTTATCGACAGCGTTGTAGAAGCTCCTAACGTAGCATCCATTACGTTCGCTGAGAACGAGGGTTCGTTCCTCGTAGGCGTGGTGGCTGGTCTGATGACCAAAACAGGCAAGATCGGTTTCGTTGGCGGCATGGAGATTCCGGTTATTAAGAAGTTCGAAGCCGGCTTCAAAGCAGGCGTAGCGGCTGTTAAACCGGAAATCGTCGTAGACGTGAACTACACGGGTGAATTCGGCAAGCCGGATCTTGGCAAGATCGCTGCAGCAACGATGTACGACAAAGGCATCGATATTATTTTCCATGCAGCAGGAGCGACTGGTAATGGCGTGTTCAATGAAGCGACAGCTCGCAAAAAAGCAGGCGACGATATATGGGTAATCGGCGTCGACAAAGATCAATCGCTTGAATTCGGCGATGAAGTAACGCTTACTTCGATGATGAAGGGCGTTGAAGCGGCTGTATACAAAATTTCGAAAGATTTGATCGACGGCAAATTCGCTGGCGGCACAATTCAAGAGCTTGGCCTTAAGGATGATGGCGTAGGCTTGCCTGAGACGAACAAAAACGTTCCTGAAGATGTTCTTAAACAAGTCGAAGAGTTCAAACAAAAAATCATCAACGGCGAAATTAAAGTGCCTGTAGATCCGGCTGCCAAATAAAGATTCAGGCCGCAGGAAGATAATATGGCAAGAGAGACGAAGAAATATAAGACCGGCTTCTAGGCCGGTCTTGTCTTTTTGTTAAATAGAACTCAATACGGGAATGGACCGGGGAGATGATGAAGGAATGGACCGGAACTTGGCGGCTGTACAGTTAAAAGGAATAACGAAACGATTTCCTGGGCTAGTGGCCAACGATTCGATCGATTTTGAGCTCAAAAAAGGTGAGATACACGCGCTGCTAGGCGAGAATGGCGCAGGTAAATCAACACTCATGAACATCTTGTTTGGGCTGTATCAGCCGGATGAAGGCGAGATTTACGTGAACGGCGAGAAAACGGTTATCGATGGAGCGGCCAAAGCGATTGAGCTTGGCATTGGTATGGTGCATCAGCATTTTAAGCTTGTTCAGCCGTTTACGGTAGCGGAGAACATCGTGCTCGGCAATGAACCGAAGAAGGGTCTAACCATTAATTATAAGCTGGCGAATGAGAAGGTTCGGGACATATCCGAACGTTATGGTTTGAAAGTAGATCCGCAAGTTCGGATTAAAGATATTACCGTTGGCATGCAGCAGCGGGTCGAAATATTGAAGACGCTGTATCGGGGAGCGGAAATCGTTATTTTCGATGAGCCAACGGCTGTGCTAACGGTACAAGAAATCGAAGAACTGATTGAGATCATACGCAGTTTGGCTGCTGAGGGCAAGTCTATTATCATTATTACGCATAAGCTGAAGGAAGTTATGGCGCTTGCCGATACGGTAACGGTTATCCGCCGGGGCAAAGTGGTGAAGACGGTGAGCACGTCGGTAACGGACGAGCGCAAGCTTGCCGAGCTGATGGTTGGCAGAGATGTGTCGTTCCAAGTGGAGAAAACAAAGAATATGCCGGGCAAAACCGTGCTCTCTGTTGATTCGTTGCAAATGAAAGGCGAGCAGGGCAAGCAAGTGCTGAACGGCGTGAGCTTCAACGTGCGCGCAGGCGAGATCGTAGGAATTGCCGGCGTTGACGGAAATGGACAAAGTGAGCTGATCTACGCCATTACAGGCATGAGGCAAGTAAGCGGCGGCAGCGTGAAGCTGAATGATCAGGATTTAACGAATAAGTCGCCTCGGACGGTATCGCTTGCAGGAGTAGGACACATACCGGAGGATCGTCATAAGCACGGACTCGTGCTTGATTTCACGCTTAGTGAAAATATGATATTAGGAAGTTACTTCGAACCGGAGTTTGGCCGCGGCATATTCATCGACTATGGAGCTATGGATGAGCTGGCAACGAAGCTGGTCGATGAATTCGACGTTCGTACGTCGGGCATACATACGCATGCTCGCGCATTATCAGGCGGCAATCAGCAGAAGGCGATAATTGCTCGGGAGCTTCATAGTGATCCTGACCTGCTTATCGCGGTACAGCCGACAAGAGGTCTTGATATCGGTGCGATCGAGTACGTGCACAAACGTCTTGTAGATGCTCGCAATGAAGGTAAAGCCATTTTGCTCGTTTCCTTCGAGCTTGATGAGCTGTACGCGCTATCCGACCGGATAGCTGTTATGTATGAAGGCTCGATTATGGGAGAGGTTGACGCAGAGCACCGCGACGATCAACAGCTTGGCCTGATGATGGCCGGCAATCAGCTTGAACAAAGCCAGCTTGAGAAGAGGGGGTAGGACAAGTGGATACTTTCAAAAAGATTTTCGTCAAGTCATCGATCGGCATCCCGCTTGTCGCTATCGTACTTGGCTTATTGTGCGGAGCGCTTGTTATGCTTGCGGGCGGCTATAATCCGGTATTAGCTTATTCTTCGCTCGTTAAGATGGTATTCGGCAGCCCGTACGATATCGGAGAGTCGATTCGTGCGATTACGCCGCTAATCTTCACGGGACTTGCTGTTGCTTTCGCCTTCCGTACGGGATTATTTAATATCGGTGTAGAAGGTCAATTCATGATGGGGATGACCGGCGCGACACTTGTCGGCGTTGGTTTGGAGTTGCCATGGTATCTTCATGCTCCGCTTGCTGTTATTACGGGGGCGTTGTTCGGGGGTATCTGGGCAGGCATTGCCGGTTATTTGAAAGCGATGCGCGGCGTAAACGAGGTTATATCTTCGATAATGCTCAACTGGATCGCTTTGTTCCTATCTAACTTTATCGTGGCGAAGTTTCTTGTGCAGCAAGGCCAGCAGAAAACGCCCAATGTGCATGATTCAGCGAGATTGTCGATTGATTGGCTCATTGAGCTGATGGGCAATGCTCGTATGCACTGGGGGACTTTGGCGGCGATTATTTGTGTCGTTTTGTTCTATGTCCTGTTATGGCGCACGAAGCAGGGCTACGAGCTTCGCGCGGTCGGTCACAATCCTGACGCTGCGCTGTATGCCGGCATGAACGTGAAGAGCACACTCATCAAGTCGATGTTCATAAGCGGTATTTTCGCGGGGCTTGGCGGCGTGTTCGAAATATTGGGCGTCTTCGGTTATCAGACCGTAATGGCCGCAACATGGGGTTATGGCTTCGATGGTATCGCGGTTGCTCTGCTTGGCGGCAATACGCCGGTCGGGGTGTTGCTCGGCGCGATCTTGTTCGGCGGCTTGTCCTATGGCTCCGCCGGCATGAACTTTGGCGCTGAAGTGCCGCAGGAAATTGTGCGGATCGTGATCGGGTCGGTTATTTTCTTCGTCGCTTCGCATGGCATTGTGAAGTTTTTCTTGAAGCCGTTTTTAAGCAAACGGGCAGAAAAACGGAAGGAGGCGGTGTAGGATGAACGTTATTGAAGTACTTGGGCAACTGCTTAACATTACGCTCGTGTTCTCAACTGCGCTAATCTTCACCGCACTCGGAGGTCTGTTCTCCGAACGGTCAGGCGTCGTTAATATCGGCCTTGAGGGTCTTATGGTGTCCGGCGCCTTCGCAGCGGCAGTCGTTACTGATTATGCGATCCAAGCGGGCTTGGAAGAATCGGCTCCTTGGATCGGATTAGCCGCGGCAGCGATATACGGTGTGATCTTCTCACTCCTGCACGCAGTTGCAACGGTTACGTTTCGCTCGGATCAGACGGTTGTAGGCGTCGTTATTAATATTTTAGCGCTCGGACTTGCCATCTATTTGACGAGGAGTCTATACAATGATTCGGGCCAAACGACGATGCTCGACTTCGTCTTCGAGAAATGGGCAATTCCAGGATTATCGTCCATTCCGATTATCGGCAACGGATTGTTCAATTCATATCCTACTACTTATATAGCTCTTATTCTTGCGGGCATCAGCTACTTTGTACTGTTCCGCACACCGTTCGGGCTGCGCCTGCGTGCAGTTGGCGAGCATCCGAGCTCGGCCGATACGGTAGGCATCAGCGTGACGAAGTATCGTTACATCGGCGTTATGCTAAGCGGCGCGTTAGCCGGTCTTGGCGGCGCGACAATTACGCTGACGACGACAAGCAGCTTCGCTCACAATACAATATCGGGTCAAGGGTTTATCGCCTTGGCGGCGCTCATCTTCGGCAAGTGGAATCCGCTTGGCGTAGTGGGAGCGGCGATGTTCTTCGGTTTCGCGCAAGCGCTGCGGAACTTCGCCCAGCTATTCGAATTTTCGAAGCAGATTCCAGCTGAATTTTTCTATATGCTGCCGTACGTGCTGACGCTGATCGTACTCGCTGGCGGCATCGGCCGCTCGAATGCCCCTGCGGCGCTCGGCGAGCCATACGATCCGGCTAGACGGTAATGAATTCCGTCCTCGTTATGTTGAAGGCTGTCTCTAGGTGGACCTAGAGACAGTTTTTTATTTTGGCGGTCTATAGGAGCAAATCGTACCTTGAACAAAAGTGAAAACCTCACTCGACAAAGCAATTTCAAAAATGGTTCTAGAAAAAGGCGTTTACGCATTGACAGAGCCATTTACCAAGTGTAAATTAAATCTTAATCAAATGAATTTATCCCTTTTGGTTTAAACTATAGGCAAGCGACTTTCTGAGTATGTGCATCAATTCACAAAGTAGCATTTGCCGCATATCGGAATGGGAATTGACTCCCATCCCTCATAAGAGGAGAGGATCCACTGTGGAAGCATTAGCGCTGGAACGCAAGGCGGAACAAAACCGGGAACTGCGTGAGAGGCTGTTGCAATTAAAGAAAGAACGTAACGCCATTATTTTGGCTCATTACTATCAGCGTGATGAAATACAGGAAGTAGCCGATTTCCGCGGCGATTCTTTCCTGCTGGCACAGAAAGCGGCGCAAACCGATGCAGAAGTCATCGTATTTTGCGGCGTTCATTTCATGGGAGAAAGCGCGAAGATTCTTGCTCCTAACAAGACGGTGATCATTCCGGACGAACGCGCCGGCTGCCCAATGGCAGATATGGTTAACGTCGACGGCTTGCGCAAGCTGAAGGCTCAGCATCCGAACGCGAAGGTCGTGACGTACATCAACTCGTCGGCCGAGATTAAGGCAGAGACGGATATTTGCTGTACATCAGCGAATGCGGTGAAGGTTGTTAACTCGGTAGAGGGCGATGAAGTGATCTGGGTGCCTGACAAAAACCTTGGCCACTACGTGCAACAGAATACCGACAAGAAAATGATTATTTGGGAAGGCTACTGCAACACCCATGACATGCTCACCGTCAAGGATGTTGAAGAGATGAAAGCGAAGTATCCGAACGCGCAGTTCGTCGTTCATCCGGAATGCCGTCCAGAAGTGGTAGAGCTTGGCGATTTCGTCGGAAGTACAACCGCCATCATTAAATATTGCAAAGAATCGGATTGCCAAGAGTTTATCGTTGGCACAGAGGACGGCACGGGATACCAGCTTCGACTCGACAGCCCGGGCAAGACGTTCCACTTTGCTTCGAAATACTTGGTTTGTCCGAACATGAAGGTTAATAATTTGAAGAAGCTCGTCAAAGCGCTAGAGACGATGCAACCACAAATCTACGTACCGCCGCATATTGCGGATCAAGCCCGTTTGTCCTTGGAGCGCATGCTACTTGTAAAGTAGGATGCGCTACTCCTATGCTCAAATTCAAAGGAGCGTCATCATGATTCCTAGATACTTGGTTGATGTGCAGCTGGACGAGCTGCCTGTTGTGGATAAGGATGTCATCGTTATCGGGGCCGGCATTGCCGGTCTTTTTACCGCTATACGGTCTAGCGAGGACAACTCGGTGTTGATGATTACGAAGAAGTCGCTGCTCGACAGCAATACCCGCTATGCACAGGGAGGTATTGCCGCGGTTATATCGGACGAGGATTCGCCTGCCTATCATTTGCAAGATACGTTAATAGCTGGCGCAGGCTTATGCTCCGAAGAAGCGGTAAATGCGCTTGTCCATGAAGGGCCGCGAGGTGTGCAGAGTCTCATCTCGATGGGGACGCAGTTCGATGTGGAGAACGGCGAGTTCGCGCTCACGAAGGAAGGTGCTCATAGCCAGCGCCGTATTTTGCATGCCAATGGGGATGCGACCGGCTATGAGATTGTAAGAGCGTTGTCGGCCAACGCGGTTAGCAATCCGAAGATTGAAGTATGGGACGATCACTTCGTGATCGACCTTGTGACACAAGACGGCGTATGCTGCGGCGCAATCGTACAGAAGCCTAGCGGACAGCGTGTATTCGTGAGGGGCAAGGCAGTCATTCTCAGCTCAGGCGGCGCAGGCCAATTGTATCGGTATACGACGAATCCGGAAGTTGCTACAGGTGATGGTATCGCCATTGCTTATCGCGCCGGCGCTTACATTCAAGATGTAGAGTTCATTCAATTCCATCCTACCTCGCTCTGTTATCCAGGCGCGCCGCGCTTCCTCATATCGGAAGCGGTACGCGGAGAAGGGGCTTATTTGCGCAATATTAAAGGCGAGCGCTTCATGGAACGTTACCATGAGCAGTTGGAGCTTGCGCCGCGCGATATTGTGGCAAGAGCTATCGTCAGCGAGATGGAAGAAACGAAGTCGACTTTTGTCTACATAGATATTACTCATGAGTCGCCAGAAATGGTGAAGCATCGTTTTCCTACAATATATGAATACTGTTTGAGGTATGGTCTAGATTTGACGTCAGATTGGATTCCGGTTGCGCCGGCAATGCATTATATGATGGGCGGAGTCAAAACCGATCTAAATGGGGAAACAAATATAAAGCGGCTTTTTGCCTGCGGCGAAGTATCCTCGACAGGTGTTCATGGCGCCAATAGACTTGCCAGCAATTCGCTGTCTGAGGCGATCGTCTTCGGCCGTCGTATTGTGAAACGGATCAACGAGTTGCCGAAGAACGACGTTGTGGCTGTAATCGAGAATGAGCCGGGCCGCGTAAGCGCGCCGACACAGGCGATTGTCGAGAAAAGGCTGAAGCTGCAAAAAATTATGGTCAGGTATGCCGGCTTGCGACGCAACGCCAAAGGCCTTGAGAAAGGAATCGAGGAGCTGAAGCGTCAGCTTCCGATCTATCAATCGGTACTAACGAAAGCGGAGGAATACGAATTCGCGAATCTGCTTACTTGCGCACTGCTTACGTCTGAAGCGGCGTTGCAGCGACAAGAGAGCCGCGGCGCGCATTATCGTGAGGATTTCCCGCAGCGGGACGATCAGAATTGGCGCAAACATACGGTGCTGCACCGTTTACATGGCATTACGGAGGAGCGTATTGAAGATGTTTGAGTGGACGACAGGCGGATATGATGCGATCATGCGCGATCAGATTCGCGCTTGGCTTGCAGAGGATATAGGCAGCGGAGACATTACGACAGAGACGACGATCCCGCGCGGCTCGTTGTCGAAAGCTGTAATCCATGTGAAGGAGAGCGGCATTATTGCTGGTCTACCCATTGCCCGTCTTGTATTCGAGGTTGTTGATCCATCGCTTGTGTTCCAGGCCATGGCAGAGGATGGCGAGCGTGTGGAGAAGGGTAAAGTTATTGCGGTTGTAGAGGGCAGTACGCACAGTCTTCTTACGGGGGAGCGGCTAGCGCTTAACCTCATGCAGCGCCTATCGGGCATCGCAACGAAGACGGCTATGTTCGTTGAGGCGCTTGCCGGTTTGCCGGTAAGACTTGTCGATACGCGCAAGACGACGCCAGGTCATCGGATGCTGGAGAAGTATGCGGTTCGGGTAGGCGGCGGTTCGAATCATCGTTTCGGGCTGTATGACGCGGTTATGATTAAAGACAATCATATCAAGGGCGCAGGAGGTATCCGAGCTGCTGTTGAAGCCGCACGGAGACAAATTCCGCATACGATGAAGATTGAAGTAGAGACCGAGTCGATGGAGCAGGTGCAAGAGGCGCTTGATGTCGGCGCGGATATCATTATGCTGGATAATATGGCGAATGAGCGTATGACAGAGGCGGTTGCTCATATTAAAGCAACATCGCCGCATGTTATCGTTGAAGCATCCGGCGGTGTTACGCTGGCTACCGTTCATGGCATTGCAGCCACCGGTGTCGATGTGATATCCGTTGGCGGACTGACTTATTCGTTCCAGGCGCTGGATATTAGCCTCGATCTGAATGAGAAGAAGGGCGGCGAGCAGCGTTGATTCTCGTCATCGATGTAGGGAATACAAATATTGTGCTCGGCATATACAAGGGCAAGGAGCTGCTTCATCATTGGCGGCTCAGCACGAACCGATCGGCTACGGTTGATGAGTACGGTATTAACATACACAATTTGTTTCAGTTCGCGGGCGTGAAGCTGGATCAGATCGACGGAGTTATTATTTCGTCTGTCGTTCCGCCGTTGATGCGTACGCTGGAACAGCTTTGTCTCAAATATTTGCGCAAGACGCCAGTTGTTGTAGGGCCTGGAGTAAAGACGGGGCTGAACATTCGCTACGAGAATCCGCGCGAGGTCGGTGCCGACCGGATCGTGAATTCGGTAGCGGGCATCGAGAAGTACGGCACTCCGCTTATTGTGGTGGACTTCGGAACGGCGACGACGTTCGATTATATTGACGAAGCGGGCAATTACTTAGGCGGCGCGATTGTGCCGGGCATCGGGATATCAACGGAAGCGTTGTACCAGCGCGCTGCTAAGCTGCCGAGGATCGAGCTTGTGAGACCTAAGAGCGTTATTGGTCGCAATCCGGTGACGTCGATGCAGGCTGGAATTATTTTCGGCTATGCCGGGCAAGTTGACGGTATTGTGAATCGCATTCGCAAGGAATTCGGCGTATCTCCTCGCGTTGTGGCGACAGGCGGCTTGGCCGAGCTGATCGCTGCCGAATCGGAGACGATCGAAGAAGTCGATCCGCTTCTGACGCTTGAAGGGCTGCGTATTATATATGAACGCAATCAGGAGGGATCATGATGAATGAGCTGATGAAGGATGTGCTGGTGCGCGGAACGGCTTGGGATGGAAAGCTGCGCGTATTCGCAGTGCGCACGACTCAGCTTGTCGAAGAGCTGCGCATACGGCATGCAACATATCCAACGACGACGGCGGCGCTTGGGCGAACGCTTACGGCTGGCGCGATGATGGGTGCAATGCTGAAAGGCGAAGAGAAGCTGATCATTCAAGTGAAAGGCGACGGTCCCGTAGGCCAGATCGTCGTGGATGCCAATGCGAAGGGGCAAGTACGCGGCTATGTAGACAATCCGCAGGTACAGCTTCCGAGCAACGCGCTAGGAAAGCTGGATGTGGCAGGCGCAGTAGGACGTAATGGTTTTATTCACGTTACTAAGGATTTGGGGCTGAAAGAGTCCTATATTGGAAGCGTACCGATTGTATCAGGAGAGCTTGGCGAAGACTTCACTTATTACTTTGCGGTATCCGAACAGACGAATACAGCGGTAGGACTCGGCGTGTTGGTGGAGGACGATAATTCGGTCATTCAAGCGGGCGGCTATATTATTCAGCTTCTGCCGGGTATTACGGATGCTGATATTACGAGATTGGAGCAGGCGCTTGCGGGGATGCCTCCGCTTACATCGCTGCTTGCACAAGGCGAGACGCCGGAAAGCATATTGATCAGACTTGTTGGTGAGGATGGTCTTAAAATTCACGATACGATGGACATCGAATTCCATTGCCCATGCACGATCGAGCGAATGGAGCGGAACCTGATTAGCCTTGGCGCGACTGAATTGCAACAAATTATTGAAGAAGACGGAAAAGCGGAAGTCGTTTGCCATTTTTGCAACGAGGCGTATATCTTCGAACGGGATAAGCTAGAAGAACTGCTCGATCAAGCGAAGCCGAAGCCGATCCAATAATCGGAGGCAGTAGGGGAATGAAGAAATACGAGGTGCTGAAGGCCGTTGTCATCCTTCAAGCCGTATGCATGGTCGTGCTTGCTGTCGTTGTGGTCGTCAGAGTGTGGCCATCGCAGCAGCCGCTAGTCGGTGACGGAACGCAAGGGAATGAAGAGTCGGAAGGTGTGGGCGATGCGGACGGCAGTTCTCCTTCGGACATGGGGCAAGTTGTTGCCACTGTTGATGGCGAGCCAATTACGATGGCCGAGCTGCAAGCCGAGCTGCAAAAGCAGTACGGCGACGAGGTGCTGCGGACGATGATGCTCCACAAAGCGATTGAGCTGGAAGCAGCTCAGTCTAATTTGACTGTATCGAGTCAGGAGCAGACTAGAGAACTGGAATTAATGGCTGAAGGCTACGAGAGCGAAGCGGAGTTTTATGAGGTCATGCAAGAGCAGCTTGGCTATACCCAGGATCAGCTGTTGAAAGATGTTCGATATCGCTTATTAATGGAGAAAATCGTCGTTCGCAGTATCGATGTTACCGAGCACGAGGTGGAACAGTATATTTCTGAGCATCCGGAAGAGTTCGCCCCCAAAGAACAGCTGCATCTTCAGTGGATACTGACGGAGAACGAGCAGCAAGCTGACGAGGTGCTGGAGCGGCTGACGGAAGGGGAAGATTTCGTTACGATGGCGCGAACGTATTCATTGGATTCGTTCACGGCGGAAGACGGCGGCGATCTCGGACTTATTGATGCGGACGACCCGTTCTATGACAGCGAGATGATGGATACGGCGAGCCGTCTGCAGATTGCTGAGATGGCAGGGCCGATTGCCGTGGACGGCGGGTTCGCCATCATTCGGCTTGTGGAGCGCAGAATGACAACGAGCATGACCGAAAGCCGGCTGAAGGATACGGTACGCAAGCAGCTTGCTTTGGAGCTAGCAGGTCCGATGAGTGCACAAGAGGAGAAGCTGCTTGTCAAATATAAAGCGGTTAAGAACGAGTAGCCACTCGTTTATCAGGACGATGAATGGGATTGCTGGGATATAGCTGAGTAATCAGGCAAAATATAGATAAAGTCGCTATTGACAACGGATGCAAGACATTGTTAAGATGGAATTAGTTTAATAACCTACTAATTTAGTCGGAATAGGGAGGCAATCATTTCCATGGCTAGAATCGTGAATAGTGTTACAGATCTAATCGGCGATACACCGCTTGTCCGTTTGAACCGTCTCGTACCTGAAGGCAGCGCAGAAGTTTACGTGAAACTGGAGTACCAGAATCCAGGCGCAAGCGTGAAAGACCGTATTGCAATCAGCATGATAGAAGTAGCTGAGGCAGAAGGCGTACTTAAGCCTGGCGATACGATTATTGAACCAACAAGCGGCAACACAGGCATCGGGCTTGCTCTTGTCGCAGCAGCGAAAGGGTACAAGGCTATTCTTGTAATGCCTGAGACGATGAGCCTTGAGCGTCGCAACCTGCTTCGCGCATACGGCGCTGATCTCGTTCTGACGCCAGGATCGGAAGGCATGAACGGAGCGGTTCGCAAAGCGGAAGAGCTTGCGCAAGAGAACCCTACGTACTTCCTGCCGCAACAATTCAAGAACCAAGCGAACGTGAAGATTCACCGCGAAACGACTGGTCCTGAGATCGTTGAAGCGATCAACTCGCTTGACGGCAAGTTGGACGCTTTCATCGCTGGTATCGGCACTGGCGGTACGATTACAGGCGCTGGCGAAATCTTGAAGAAGAATTTCGACGGTATCAAAATTTACGCGGTTGAGCCTGCGGCTTCCCCGTTGCTCTCCGGCGGTAAGCCAGGTCCTCATAAGATTCAAGGTATCGGCGCTAACTTCGTGCCTGACATCTTGGACCGTGAGATCTATGACGGCGTTATTACAATCGAGAACGAAGATGCTTTTGAATATGCGCGTCGCGCAGCTAAAGAAGAAGGTATCCTTTGCGGTATTTCTTCCGGCGCAGCGATCTTCGCAGCGCTTCAAGTTGCCAAAGAACTTGGCGAAGGCAAACGCGTAGTAGCGATTGTTCCAAGTAACGGTGAACGTTACCTGAGCACACCGCTCTTCAACTTCGACAACTAATCCATAACGATAGCTGCAATTCAAGCCTTCCATTCCTCGGAGTGGGAGGCTTTTCTCCATTTACTGCCAGGGTCCTCAAGGTGAAACGGCTGACGCCGTCCTTTGGCGGTGTAGCGCGTTTCATTCCGGTGAAATATAGGCGTAAGTCTATTAGTGAAACGATATACTCCTATATTTTCAAGAAAGAGGCCGCGCCCTTTTCTTTTGCCGCGCTATTCTGTATACTAGGCAAAATAAGTCAGATGAACGGGGGTTGAGGGTGATGGTCACCGATAGAAAGCAGTGGGTCCGGTGGCACGCCGAGCGGAAATATACGACGCTTCCGTTGCTTAAGGAATTGCCATTTCAGAGTCGTGATAGCGGCATAGTCACTTCTTGGGAAGAAGCATGGCAGGACGCATCACCGTATGCCGTTGTCCTGGAGAGCGGGAAGGATGGCAAGTATACGTATTTGGGCTTGCATCCGGATGCAATTATTCGGGGCAAAGGACTGACGGCTGAATCCGTCACCTACGAATCGCTAGAGGAGCAGAGCCGGCGCAACTGGCATGGCAAGCCGCTTGAAGTGATGAGGGAATGGATGGCGGGCGCAGTCGGACCGCGTCTAGTTGATGGACCGAAGTGGATCGGCGGCTGTGTCGGCTACTGGAGCTATGATGTGATCCGTTCGATAGAACGTTTGCCAGAGCTTGCCGACGATGATCTCGCTTTGCCGGATTACTTGTTCATGCGAATGAATGAACTATGGATTATTGATCATGAGCGCTCCGTTGTTTATTGCGCGGTCCATATGCCTATTGATCCGAATGCCGGCGAGCAGGAGCTGCTGGAAGCCTATGATCGTGCGCTGTCGCGCGCTGAGGGGATGACAGACTACTGGCTGACATGGTTCGAGGAAGAGAAAGCGTGCCGCAAGGCGGAGACGGTCAAGGAGAAGCGCCTTAAGCTGACTGAAGCGGATCATCTTCATATCGACATAGAAGAAATGAACGATATTAGCTCTCCGTTCAAGAAGCAGGCGTATATGGATGCCGTAGAAGCGATTCGCAATTATATCGGCCAAGGTGATGTGTTCCAGGTAAATCTGTCCCAGCGTCAGAGCCGTGCGATTGATACGTCACCGGAAGAGCTGTACGAATGGCTTAGGCTGTTCAATCCGTCGCCGTACATGGGCTTTCTGCGCTGCCCTGACTTCCAGCTGGTGTCCGCTTCACCGGAGCTGCTCGTAGAGCTGCAAGACGGCAGATTGGCAACGAGACCGATTGCCGGCACGAGGCGCAGAGGGCGGACAGAGGAAGAAGACCGACAGCTTGCAGAGGAGCTTGTCGCTAACGAGAAGGAGCGCGCCGAGCATATTATGCTCGTCGATCTGGAACGCAACGACCTCGGCCGTATATCGGCGTACGGGACGGTTGAAGTGAAGGAACTGATGGTCATCGAGTATTACTCGCATGTGATGCACCTTGTGTCGCAAGTCGAAGGGATACTTGCCGAAGGCAAGGACGCGTACGACGTCATAGCGGCCACGTTCCCGGGAGGCACCATTACAGGCGCGCCGAAGATTCGGACGATGGAAATTATAGAGGAGCTTGAGCCGGTACGAAGAGGTCCGTACACAGGATCGCTCGGCTGGATTGACTATAACGGCGATATGGAATTTAATATTATTATTAGAACGATGGCTATAAAGGATGGCGTTGCTCATATACAGGCAGGTGCCGGTATCGTGATCGACTCGAATCCGGAACGCGAATATTATGAATCTCTGAACAAAGCGAAGGCGTTGTGGAAGGCCGTTCAGTACAGCGAACAGTTGGCCGGAGCCAACAACGGATAAGAGGGGAGCTTAGACGATGATCCTTGTAATTGATAATTACGATTCCTTTACGTACAATCTCGTTCAGTATTTGGGAGAGCTTGGCGAAGAGATTGTGGTCAAAAGAAATGACGAGATCGACCTAGCGGGCATTGAAGCGCTGAAGCCCGACCATATTCTCATTTCGCCAGGTCCTTGCTCGCCTAATGAAGCGGGAATCAGTCTCTCGCTCATCGACCATTTCAAAGGCGTTATTCCGATCTTCGGCGTATGCCTAGGCCATCAGTCGATCGGACAAGCGTTCGGTGGCGATGTTGTCCGCGCGGAGAAGCTGATGCACGGCAAGACTTCACTTATTCATCATGATAGCAAATCGATCTTCGAAGGCATGCCATCCCCATTCACGGCGACGCGCTACCATTCGCTGATCGTTCGACGCGAGACGCTGCCGGACTGCCTAGAGATTACGGCTGAAACGGATGAAGGCGAGATTATGGGTCTTCGTCATAAGGAGTACGCGATTGAGGGCGTTCAATTCCACCCTGAATCGATCATCACGGAGCATGGCCTGACGATGCTTCGTAACTTTTTGCAAAATAAAACCGGAGCCGCGCGATGAAAGTCAGCTTGAACGGCTCTGTTAAGGAAGCAAGCGAAGCCGTGATCTCGGTCTACGATCACGGTTTTTTGTACGGTCTGGGCCTGTTTGAGACGTTCCGTACTTACGGCGGCCGTCCTTATCTGCTGAACCGCCATCTAAGGCGGCTGCAGGCCGGTTGCGAACAGCTAGGCATTCAGTATCGTGGCGACGAGAAGGGAATTAGCGAGCAGGTGACTGAGCTGCTGGCTGCGAACGGTCTGACGGACGGTTATGTCCGTCTGACGGTAAGCGCTGGCGTAGGCGAGCTTGGTCTTCCAACGGGCGATTACGAGCAGCCGAGCGTGCTGCTGCTCGTAAAGTCGCTGCCGCCGGTCAATGATTCGATTCCTATGCATGGAAGAGAGCTGAGGCTGCTGCAGACGCGGCGGAACACGCCGGAAGGCGATATCAGATTCAAATCTCTCCATTATATGAATAATATTATTGCGAAGCGTGAGCTGCTTGCCTCTTCTCCTCCGTCAGGAGCAGAGGGGCTTATGCTGACGAAGGAAGGCTGGCTCGCTGAAGGCATTGTGAGCAATCTGTTCTATGTGAAGGACGGCATCTTGTACACGCCGGCTATTCATACGGGCATCTTACCCGGTGTGACGCGCGAGCGTGTCTTAGAACTTGCGCGGGAAGCAGGGCGTTCGGTGCATGAAGGATATTTTACATGGGAAGAGCTTGTACAGGCTGATGAAATATGGATGACTAACTCCATACAGGAGCTTATACCGATTACGACGCTATCCGACATTGTGAGCAGGAACGAGACTGTACAAGTTGGCGACGGTTATGCGGGAGAGCTGACGAGAGGCTTGCTAGCGCTCTATCGTGCAGATGCATCGCAAATTGTCGGGAATGAATAACGGTTAAGGAGAGTGGCAGCATGAGCAAGAGCGGCACACATAATAGACATTGGGTATATGAGTTGAACGGCGGCATTCGGCTGGAACTTGGAAAACGTACATTAATTATGGGCATCCTCAATGCGACGCCGGATTCCTTCTCTGATGGCGGCAAGTATACGGGGGTAGATGCTGCGGTAGCCCACGCGCTCGCTATGGTGGAGGATGGAGCGGATATTCTCGATATCGGCGGCGAATCGACGCGTCCGGGTTTCGAGCCCGTTCCTCTGGATGAGGAGCTGCGACGCATCATTCCTGTTATTGAAGCAGTGCGGAAGGAGATTCCGCATATACCGCTGTCAATAGACACGTATAAGGCTGCTGCGGCGCGTCAGGCGCTCGAAGCGGGCGCTCATATTATTAACGATATATGGGCCTTGAAGGGCGATCCCGAGATGGCGGCAGTGGCCGCAGAGTTCGGCTGCCCCGTTATTCTTAACCACAACCGCCATGCGCGTGACTATAACGATTTCGTGCCTGATGTGTTGGCTGATCTGCTTGGCAGTGTCGAGATTGCGAAGACGGCCGGCGTTTCGGAGTCTCAGGTATGGCTTGATCCCGGTATCGGGTTCGCGAAAACGTACGAGAACAACTTAGAGCTGCTTGCTCGCTTATCCGAACTGTCGGAGCTGGGTTATCCGGTACTGCTCGGCACATCGCGCAAAAAGTTTATTCGGGACACGCTGTGCTTACCCGTGGAAGAGCTGGCTTTCGGCACGGCTGCGACAGTTGCGCTTGGTATCGCGCAAGGCAGTCATATTGTAAGGGTGCATGACGTTCGCGAGATGAAGCAGACCGCTTTGATGACGGACGCTATTTTACAATATAAGAACATATAAAGTTGCAGATTAAGAAATAAGGCATTTGCCTGTGAGGAGTGACGGAAATGGACCAAATGGCGATTAAAGGGATGCGTTTCTATGGGTATCATGGCGTTTTTGCCGAAGAGAACAAGCTAGGGCAACAGTTTTACGTCGATATCGTGCTGCATATGGAGCTTGGCCAAGCTGCTGAGACCGATGATTTGAACTATACAATTAACTACGCGGAGATCCATGCATTCACGAAAGAGATTGTGGAAGGACCTCCTTTCAAGCTGATCGAAGCTTTAACGGGTCACATTGCATCACGGGTTCTGGAAGCTTATACTATGGTAAATGAAGTGACGGTTCGAGTAACAAAGCCGCATCCTCCGTTCGATATCCACTTTGACGGGGTAACGATCGAGATGCGGAGAAAGCGGGATGCAGATGGAAGAGCGATTCCCGCCTAACGGGCAAACTTTCGAAGCGTACGTCGCTTTAGGATCGAATATGGGAGAGCGAGAGCTGCTTCTCACGGAGGCTATCGTACTGATTGACCGTGAACCAACCATTGAGGTGCGAAGGGTGTCGGGCATCTATGAGACAGATCCTGTCGGATATACAGATCAGCCTGCATTTCTGAACATGGCGATAGCAATCCGCACTTCGCTCTCTCCGATCGAGTTGCTGCGCAAGCTGCTCGAATATGAGCTGCAGCTAGGGCGAGTTAGGCAGATACGTTGGGGACCGAGAACCATTGACCTCGACCTCCTGCTGTACGATAATGTCAGAATGAATCAAGAGGAGCTGACACTGCCGCATCCGCGCATGATGGAGCGGTCATTCGTGCTTGTACCGTTAAATGACGTTATAGAATTATCGCATTCGTTGCGGGACGAAGTTTCATTGGCGGCCGGCAGCGCGCTTCAGGATGGAAAGGAAGGCATCACGTTATGGAAAACAATCAATTGGCGCAGCGCGTCAGAGCCTTTCGAAAGCTGAAGGGTTATACGCAGCAGGAGCTGGCCAAAGTGCTGGGCGTATCTGTTGCGGTATTGGGCTCGCTGGAGCGAGGTACGAGGAAGACGGATCCGAAGCTGCTTAACCATATTGCGAGCACGCTGGGGATCGATTATGAGGAATTAATGTCGGATACCCGTGAATAAAGCCTGACGTCCGGCACAGGACGCTTGGGATCAAATAATATCAATGAGGAGTGTGGAATGGCATGCTGAAAATCGGAGACATCGAGATGAAGAATAGGGTCGTGCTGGCGCCGATGGCAGGCGTGTGCAATCCTGCTTTTCGTTTAATAGCAAAGGAATTCGGAACGGGACTTGTATGCGCAGAAATGGTGAGCGACAAGGCGATCCTGCACGGTAATAAACGTACGATGGAGATGCTGTTCGTTGATGAGCGCGAGAAGCCGCTTAGTTTGCAAATATTCGGCGGCGACCGGGAGTCGCTGGTCGAGGCGGCAAAGGTTGTCGATACGCAGACGAATGCAGACATTATCGATATTAATATGGGATGCCCTGTACCGAAGGTAACCAAATGCGACGCCGGCGCTCGTTGGCTGCTTGACCCGAACAAAATCTATGAGATGGTGTCTGCTGTCGTAGACGCTGTGAAAAAGCCGGTTACGGTGAAGATGCGTATCGGCTGGGATGACGAGCATGTTTATGCAATCGAGAACGCGCGTGCGGTTGAGCGCGCAGGCGGAAAAGCCGTTAGTGTGCATGGACGGACGCGGGAGCAGCTGTATACGGGCAAGGCGAATTGGGACATCATAAGGGATGTCAAACAATCGGTATCTATTCCCGTAATTGGGAATGGCGACGTATTCTCGCCAGAGGACGCGAGAAGGATGCTGGATCACACTGGCGTCGACGGCGTTATGATCGGACGGGGCGCGCTGGGCAACCCTTGGATGCTCTATCGTACGATTCAGTACTTGGCAACGGGCGAGCTGTTGGGCGATCCGGCTCCGCGCGAGAAGATGGATGTCGCGATCTTGCACCTTGACCGACTGATCGCGCTGAAGAACGAAGCGGTAGCCGTGCGCGAGATGCGCAAGCACTTAGCATGGTATTTGAAGGGCTTGCCAGGAGGCGCGCGCGTGAAGGACGTTATTATGGAAGAAACGGACCGCGATCGCATGGTGGCGATTTTGGAAAATTATATTCTCTCATTGGAAGAAGAGGACGAGCAGGAGCAGAATGGCGCTTCATCCGTTCATACCGCAGCGGAAGAGATCATTCATTAAATTGATCGCCGGTTGCCGCTGCTTTTAATGGAGCGCTATGTCGGAGCATGCTTCATTTTGAAGGCAGCGGCACTTGCATCGACAAAGTTCGACAGATGTCGGCATGATGCGGAATGTATGGGTTCACGCCTAAGTGAAACGGTTTCAATGGGACGTTTGGCTTTGATTGACATTGGGGGCAACTTTGAAATATAATCGTGCAATATAATCCAAAGAGGCTCTCAAGAGACCCCTTTAAAGTGAAATGACTCAAGGTATGATGGCAATGAAGCGTAATATATTAGGTAACAGTGAATTCATACACGGTATGAAAATAAGTCACACGACGGGAGAATCGGAAAGATGAACGATAAGCAAATCATTCTGACTCAGGACGGCTTAAAGAAGCTTGAAGAGGAGCTGGAAACCTTAAAGTCGGTCAAGCGACGCGAAGTCGCTGAGCGGATCAAGGTTGCAATCGGTTATGGCGATATTAGCGAGAACTCCGAATACGAGGACGCGAAGAATGAGCAGGCATTTATTGAAGGCCGTATTATTACGCTTGAGAAGATGCTTCGTAATGCGCGTATCATCAATAACGATGATATCGATATCGATACAGTGAGTATTGGTTCTATTGTAACGGTTGAAGATATGGAATTCGGCGATACAATGGAATATGCGATTGTAGGCACCGCGGAGTCCGATCCGCTCCAAAATAAGATTTCTAATGAAAGTCCGGTTGGCAAGGCGATTCTAGGCAAGAAAAAAGGCACCGTTGTAGAAGTGAACGTACCAGCCGGCATCATTCAATATAAAATTGTCGATATCAAAAAATAAGGTTTGCGATGAATGGTTTAGAAAGCTTCCTTGCCGGAAGCTTTTTGAACGTTATCGGTTACCCTTACGTATCAGGGAGATGAACGAAAGTGGAACATGAGAATAACGAGCAGGGACAGGAGCAGGAGTTAAGTGAGCTTCTGCAGATCCGCAGAGACAAACTAGACGAGCTTCGCGCTTTAGGCGTTGATCCATTCGGCAAGAAGTTCGAGCGCACTCATAATGCCAAAGATATACTAACAGCCTATGAAGCGTCTACGAAGGAAGAGCTGGAAGGCCAAGCGGTTAAAGTGAGCATCGCCGGCCGTATTATGCAGAAGCGCGGCATGGGCAAGGCGGGCTTCGCGCATATCCAGGACTTGAGCGGCAAGATTCAAATCTACGTCCGCAAGGACACGGTCGAAGAGCATAAGTTCGCTGCTTTCGATCTGCTTGATATTGGTGATATTGTCGGCGTACATGGCGTCGTGTTCAAGACGAATACAGGCGAAGTTTCCGTCAAAGCGCAAGATGTTGACGTATTGACGAAGTCGCTGCTGCCGCTGCCTGACAAGTACCATGGCCTGAAGGACGTCGAACTGCGTTACCGTCAACGTTATGTCGACCTGATTGTGAATCCGGACGTTCAACAAACCTTCATTACCCGGTCCAAGATCATTCAATCGATGCGCCGTTATCTCGATTCGAGAGATTACTTAGAAGTAGAGACGCCAACGCTGCACTCGATTGCGGGGGGAGCTGCTGCTCGTCCTTTCATCACTCATCATAATGCGCTCGATATGCAGCTTTATATGCGTATTGCGATCGAGCTTCATCTAAAACGTCTTATCGTGGGCGGCTTGGAGAAGGTATATGAGATCGGCCGGGTATACCGCAACGAGGGTATCTCGACGCGTCACAACCCTGAGTTCACAATGATAGAGCTGTACGAGGCTTACGCTGACTACAAAGATATTATGGCTCTGACCGAGAATCTGATTGCGCATATCGCACAAGAGGTGCTTGGGACAACGAAGATTACGTACCAAGGCCAAGAAGTTGACTTGACTCCGCAATGGCGCCGCGTATCGATGGTCGATCTCGTGAAGGAACTTACGGGTGTCGACTTCAGCGTGGAAATGACCGACGAGGAAGCACATCGCCTTGCTAAGGAGCATAAAGTTGCGGTTGAGCCGCATATGACGTTTGGTCATATCTTGAACGCGTTCTTCGAAACATTTGGCGAGCATACGCTGATTCAGCCTACGTTCGTTACCGGACATCCGGTTGCAATCTCGCCCCTGGCGAAGAAGAGTGAAGTCGATCCGCGCTTCACGGACCGCTTCGAGCTATTCATCGTAGCGCGCGAGCACGCGAACGCCTTTACAGAGCTGAACGATCCGATCGACCAGCGCGAACGGTTCGAGGCACAGCTCGTAGAGAAAGAGCACGGCAACGACGAGGCGCATGAGATGGATGATGACTTCATCCGTGCCCTTGAATACGGTATGCCGCCTACTGGCGGTTTGGGAATCGGCATCGACCGTCTCATTATGTTGTTGACGGATGCGCCTTCGATCCGGGACGTACTGTTGTTCCCGCATATGAGAGAGCAACGCTCCGGCGAGTAAGGGACGAGCGATACGTAAAGCAAGATACAAGTAACTATAGAAGCGTGGCCGCGTTGATGGTGAATAACCGTCTGACGGCCGCGCTTTTTCTTATTGCTCCATATTAAGTTTTTTTCGAGTAAACGGATGAATGTGAATACATCTAATGGCGCTAAATTTACACCCCTAGATCATCAGTATTAAAATAGAGCTTGCGAAACACCTATGTTACATAGTTCTACATAAGTACTGCAAAGTAACGTACAAATCGACAAATTCTTATGTAAAATCGGCAATACCGATCTAGAGAGCAATAAAGTTGTTTGCGCCAAAGTAACTTGGAAAGATAACAACAAAGAGAAATCAAAAACGATTACTTACGATATTGAGGAAAGGTTTAAGTAGCTATTATTTTTTGTAAGATTTTGATCTATTTTTTTGCTAGATAGTATTGAATTACTAGAATCATATGGTAATATAGGACTATCGATGCTAATCCCGATAATGGCAAACCTATCGAAAGGTAGGGACGCAAAGCTAAAGGGCCTTCCTTATGATGGCAGCCAGCTACCGAACGACGGAGCATTTTTTATTTTACTAAATAGTAGGACAAGTATTAGAAAAAGCGAATCACGATAATGGCAAACCTATCGAAAGGTAGGGACGCAAAGCTAAAGGGCCTTCCTTATGATGGCAGCCAGCTACCGAAAGACAGAGCTTTTTTTGTTTTATAACAAGGGACAAGCAGTCCTATGAAACTTTACACGATAACGGCAAACCTATCGAAAGGTAGGGACGCAAAGCTAAAGGGCCTTCTGAAAGATGGCAGCCAGCTACCGAAGGGAGTTTTATTCATGCGTAAGTTTATTCTTATGATAGCAGTAGCGTTCATCATGATCGCATCGATTAAAGTTACAAGTGCAGAAGCTAGCGAAAACACAACTTGGTTGAACACAGCTAGTCTAGATAAAGGCATTGTATCGGTATCCTATGAAGTAAAGGCTAACGTGAAAACAAAAGTTATGATCGCAAAAGGCGATAATAAATATACATATAACATGACAGCTTCCAAGAAAGTAGAACAATTCCCGCTGCAACTTGGAAATGGCGATTACACCGTGTCGGTGTTAGAGAATACAGAAGGCAACAAATATAAAGTAGTTAACAAAGAAACAGTTAAGCTTAACCTTGCTAACAACAGCGTGATTTACTTGAATTCGGTGCAAAATGTAGCATGGACAAGCTCGAGTCTTGCTATTGTTAAAGCAAAAGAGCTAACAAAAAACAGCAAATCAGACAATGAGAAAGTAAGAGCAATCTACGACTATATCATTAATAACATCAAATATGATTATGATTTGGCAGCCAACATTTCGACTGACTACCTCCCAAGCATCGACAAAACACTTTCGACGAAAAAAGATATCTGCTATGGTTACTCGTCGTTGTTCGCTGCAATGCTTCGTAGTGTAGGAGTTCCTACTAAGCTCGTAATGGGTGACACGGAATATGTTAGTGTATATCATGCTTGGAACGAAGTGTTCTTGAATGGCAAATGGGTAATTATTGATACGACGGTAGACGCTGGTCTCAAGAAGAGTAACAAGAAGTTCGATCTAATTAAAGATGCTTCGAAATATTCGGCAGCAAAACAATACTAGACAGTTATTAGACACGGTGCTTTGGCATCGTGTTTTTTTGTTATCTTCTATAATAGAAAACAGTTTAAAGGTTTATATAAAAAGTGCTTGCAATGCTATAGGCGTCTGTGATATATTATCTAAGTCGCCGCTGAAACATACGGCCGACACGAAAGAAAAGATTGTTCTTTGAA
>NZ_JBANSP010000023.1:0-89261 GCF_037167145.1 Paenibacillus sp. YIM B09110
CGAACACGACCGTTAAGCCCTCCAGCGCCAATGGTACTTGGACCGCAGGGTCCTGGGAGAGTAGGACGTCGCCAAGCACGAGGAACCAACCGCATCTACATGCGGTTGGTTTTTTGTTGTGCGCAGAAGCGGCGAATTACCTCTCCCAGCCTGGGAGAGTAACTGAACCATTGATCGATGAAAAGGCGAGGAGGCAGGCCCGGCTATAGAGGAAGGTTCAGATGCCGACCTCGAAGTAAGCACAAGTAGTCTATTCAGCCGGTGCGAAATGGCCTTCGCCAAGCACGAGGAACCAACCGCATCTACATGCGGTTGGTTTTTTGTTGTGCGCAGAAGCGGCGACTTACCTCTCCCAGCCAAGGAGAGTAACTGAAGCTTGGATCGAAACTAGCCATCCCCTCTTAACGAATCCTCAGCACTCAATTGTTCGATTCACGAGCCTAGAGTAACGTTTAGGAATCTGAATCACGTTAATTGCTCCAAACCCAGCGAAAAACAATCCATTTTAGCGAAATAAGCTTATCTGGATTCGTTAGTGCATGGATTCCGCAATATCGGCCATTTAGCGTTTCCTAAATTCTTAAGCAGAGATCAATGCATTAGTTGAATGGAAACTTATTCCTTTCTGATTTGCGGAAGGTTGAAAAAAGAACCATTGTCCAGTTGCTGTACGAATTGCTGCAGCCATGTATAATACTCAAGCGCTTGCTTGAGCTTGTGCAGATCTTGAAGACAGATTTTCCGTTCGTCATCAGGGGTATCAATAGAAAGAATAATGTCGGAAAGCTCGGGAATAACGTCTTCAATGGCGTGACTCATTACGTCGATTTCCCTCTGCAGCTTCATCGTGAAAAAATTGCGGAATGCGAGGAAAAAGTCCGTTTCGGCTACGTATAAATCTTTACGCTCCTGCTTCTCCTCCAGTTTGGTCACCATTTTCGATTCCATCAATGATCTTACCGCATAGCTCATGTTGCTTTTGCTCATATTCATATGGGTTTTCATATCTTCAAGCGTCATCGGTTTGTCCTCGAAATACATAACGCCATATAACTGTCCAAAGGAATAAGTTGCCCCGTATAAATCCATCGTATCGGCGATCGCGTTAATAACCGTTCTACGCAGCTCGCTCCGTCGCTCGGACGAATCACTCTCGATACCGTTTAGATCGCCGCGTTCATCATTGCCCTGACTGTTGCCCTCTATCATGCCTTCACCCGCCATTTTCGTATGGATGCTTTCTTCAATTATACTAAAAGCTTTTACTAACCTAAAGCACACATATAAAGCCTCACATTTACATTTTATTTAGTTAATGTTTACGCTGCGATAACCATCCTTCGCTAAATTGAATGTACAATATTTTTTGTACGATACAACGGTTTGAATGATAATATCAATATTTTCCTCATTGTTAAAAATATTTTGAACGGAGGTCGAGGTTATGAATAGGTTGAGGTTAGGCCGGGAGCTGCAGGCTTTGCTGTTCACGTTGCCCGCTATGGCGCCTCTCGCCGTATTCTGGTTGTTCCCGATCGGATATGTATTCTATTTAAGCTTGACGAGCTGGGACTTCATGAGCGAGGACAAGCCGTTTGTCGGGCTGGACAATTACGTGGCGTTGATGCAAAACCCTGCATTTTACGAGTCTCTCAAAGTAACGCTGCTGTTTGTTCTAGGCAATGTGGTGCCGACGCTGGCTGGCGGTCTAGCTCTAGCCGTGCTGCTGAACCGAACGATGCGGCTGGGCGGCGCATATCGGGCTCTGCTGTTCTCTCCCTGGGTTACGCCAACCGTTGCGGTATCGATCGTATGGTCGTGGATTTTCGAACCGGAGGCGGGACTTGCTAATGCGCTGCTAAGATGGTTCGGAGCGGATGGCATAGGCTGGTTAAGCGATCCAGATTGGGCACTTGTCGGTATTTTGCTCGTCACCATCTGGAAAGGAATCGGTTGGGCGATGGTGTTTTACTTGGTGGCGCTTCGGAATGTTCCTGGCGACATCTTGGAAGCCGCCAGCATCGACGGGGCGGGAGCAACGCGCAAGTTCTGGAAAATTACGCTTCCGCTGATTTCTCCGACAACTTTTTTCCTGACGGTCGTACTCGTTATATCTTCGTTGCAGGCATACGATCAGATCAACATTATGACGCAAGGCGGACCGGCTGGATCAACGCGCACATTGCTGTATTTGTATTACCAGTCGGCGTTCGAGGCGTTCAACATCGGCGAGGCCTCGGCTGTTGCGGTGACGCTCGTTGCAGGATGCGCGCTGCTGTCGCTCGTTTCATTCACCTTGAGCCGCAAGTCGGTTCATTATTAAAAGACGGCCAGGCGGTCTGAATAGGAAGGAATGCGATGAATGACCAAGAGCAACGGAATTAAGCGAATTGTGATGCATGTCATGCTTATTGTTTTGTGCGCGATTATGGCTTTCCCGTTTTACTGGATGGTAACGAGCGGGTTGAAAACGAACGATGAAATTTGGCAGACTCCCCCTGCGCTGTGGCCCGCCGTACCGTTATGGAGCAATTTTGTCGACGCTTGGCAGAGCGCGAACTTTGCTAGGTATATACTGAACAGCGTGACGGTCGCTTGCGCCATAGCGCTGATCCAAGTCGTCAATTCGGGCATGATGGCGTACGCGCTGACCCACATGCCGTTTCGCTTGAAGGGCCCGTTGACCGCGATCATACTGGTCAGCTATATGGTGCCGACGACTGCCGTGTATTTACCGGGGTATGTCGTCTTGTCCAAGCTCCATCTGCTCGACAGCTATGCGGGACTTATTTTATCCAACTCGGTTAGCGTATTTTCGATATTCCTTATTCGGCAAGCATTCATGCAGGTTTCGCATGAGCTTGTGGAGGCGGGGCGGATCGACGGGGCCTCCCATCTGCGTATTCTATGGACGATAATCGTTCCGCTGACGAGGGCTTCCTTCGCCGTGCTGGTGCTCATTACGTTCATTGAACAATACAACAACTACTTCTGGCCGATGCTCATTACGAAAAATCCGGATTTGCAGCTTGTATCGGCCGGTCTGCGCAGCTTTTTTGTGGAGGGAGGTGCATACGGGCTGAAGTGGCCGCTCATTATGGCTGCCAGCGCCTTCACGATCGCTCCGCTGCTGCTGTTGTTTCTTTTTACGCAAAAAACGATTATGCAAAGCGTCAACTTCACGGCCGGTGTCAACAAAGGGTAGGAGAGAAAAGAGAAATTATACTATAGTTAATGGAGGCCTATTAAAATGAATACGTTAAAAAAAGGGTTGGCTTTTACGCTTCTTTCCAGCTTTGCTTTGCTTGCGGCTTGCGGCTCTAATTCGGGAGCGAACACGGAGGAAGGATCCAATGCGCCGACAAACGCCGCAACGAACGCGGCTCCTGAGCAGACGGCGGCGACCGAACCGGTGAAAATCGAGTTTTGGTACGGTCTCGGCGGTAATCTCGGCGACAATATGAAAAAAATAATCGACAAATTCAACGCCTCGCAGTCGGAGGTCATCGTACAAGGGATCGTCCAGGCCGACTATTCCGAAACGGAGCAGAAGCTGCAGGCCGCGATTGCCGCTGACATGGTTCCGGCAGCCGTATTGTCGTCCAATAACGACTGGGCTCGCAAAGGCTATTACGCAGAGCTGGACGAATTGATGGCTTCGGCGACGAACTTGAATGCGGACGACTTCGTGTCTACTTTTATTGAGCAAGGGCAAATTGACGGGAAACAGTATTTCCTTCCGATGTACGGGACGACGCAAGTGATGTATTACCGCAAGGATGCGCTGGAAAAGCAAGGTCTGAAAGCCGAAAACCTGACGACTTGGGAAGCGTTGGCGGATGCCGCGACCAAAATGACCGTGAAAGAAAACGGGAAAACGACGTTTTACGGCTGGGAGCCGATGTGGGGACGCGACAATATGATGGACGCGGTGTTCAGCAAAGGCGGCTCGGTGCTTAGCGAAGACGGGAAAACCGTTCTGATCGACTCGCCGGAATGGGTGGAAACGTGGGAGCTGTTCCGCAAATGGATTCATGAGGATCAAATCATGCGCATTCACTCCGGAGGCCAAGGCTGGGAGTATTGGTACAAAACGATTGACGATGTGATGAAAGGCAATGCGGCGGGTTACACCGGCTCCAGCGGCGACCAAGGCGACCTCGATTTCACGCAGCTTGCAGCTATGGAGCAGCCGGGCTGGGAAGGCGTTGGCGACGGAAAAGGCAAACCGGTAGCAAGCGGAATTATGGCGGGCATTCCGGCCAAAGCAAGCAAAGAGCAGCAGGAAGCGGCGTTCAAATGGCTGACGTACTTCAGCAACACCGAGAATACGGCGTTCTGGTCGATGAACACGGGTTATATTGCGGTACGTCAATCCGCGCTTGACGATCCGGAGTTCAAAGCTTACAGCGAAGCGAATCCGCAAAGCCGTATCCCGCTTATGCAAGCTTCCCATGCGAGCAAGCCGTTCATTGATCCGACCGGCGGCAAAATTACGGATGCGCTGACGATTGCGGCAGATAAAGTGCAAATTGGCAACAAGCCGGCGGCAGAAGCGCTTAAGGAAGCGAAGGAAGTGGCGCAGAAGGCGCTTGATGCGGTATTGAAATAGGTAGAAGAATGCTATAGCGGCACTGGGGGGAAGTAATGTAAGCTTCCTCCTGTAAGCTGCTGCTTGTTGTCGTAATAAGAGGGGTGGAAGCAATGGGTAAGTTGACCATAGGCGGCGACGTTTATGACGTGGATGCGATTTTGATGGATAAGGACGGCACGCTGATCGATTTTGTATCTATGTGGGGCTACTGGAGCGAACAAGTCATGACTGCGTTTAATGAGGGGCTAATCAGCAGGGGGCTGAAAGCTCTCGATGCGGCAGTGATTCCCATGTTTTGGGGAACGCGGCACGATGACAGCGGGCGGATCATCGAGTACGATCGCAACGGACCGCTGGCGATGGGCACGATGGCCGATTTATACGCCGTGCTTGCTTGGCAAGGTTATATCGCCGGCATGTCCTGGGCGGAAGCAAGAACGATGGCAATCCGCTGCGGCGAGGAGGCGAACGTTTCTTTGTTGAAGGAACGCCCTGAACGACTGTTGCCGAGAGTACAATCGTTCCTTGACGCTTGCATGCGGCAGGGGCTAAAGTTGGCCGTCGTAACGGCGGATGAAACGGATGCGGCGCTCCGTCATCTGGAGTGGCTTGGCATCCGTCCCTATTTCGAGGCGGTAATCGGCACGGATCAGGTAGAGCGCGGCAAGCCGTTCGGCGATATGGCGGAGCTCGCTTGCTTAAGGCTAGGCGTTCAGCCGGCAAGAACGGCCGTCATCGGCGATACGAACGGCGATATGCTGATGGGACGTTCGGCTGGTACAAATCTGCGAATTGCGCTTAAGGGCGGGCAAGCACTCTACCCCGATGCTAGTCATATCGTTTTAGGCTATCAGGAAATGCAGTTGGGAGGCTAGCGCAATTGAAAGGATTGAACGGGAGCGAGTTGGGCTGGATGTTTCTGGCGCTGGCCATCTTGCTGGAATTAAGCGGCACCTTGTCCTTGAAGATGTCGGAAGGCTTCTCGCGGCTGTGGCCGTCGATACTTATGTTTTTATTTTACGGAATCAGCTTTACCTGCTTGAACTTCGCGCTGCGCTACATGGATATAAGCGTTGCTTATGCTACATGGTCGGGTATCGGCATTGTACTCATTTCGGCTGCTGGCGTATGGTTTTTTCATGAGCGTTTGTCTACAACGTCGATGTTATGGATGTTTGTCATAGTCGTGGGGGTGGTGGGGCTGAACATGAGCTCCAAAGCGCATTCCTGACGGACTGCCATGAAAGAGGTCGAGCATAAGGTTTGCCAACTAACGGAAGGGGAATCGTTATGAAACATAGAGCCAATGAGGACGAAGCGACGGAGATGCTTGCATGCTTCCAGATTCTATCGGATACGCATATCAGATCCGACGACAATCATTTGTACAACCGTCATCTTCGGCTGGCGCTGGAGGATATCGCTTCAAGCGAATATGTATCCGAGAGCTGCGGGATTATGCACGCAGGGGATATTACCGATCATGGCTTAATTGAAGAATATAAGGCGCTGCAGCGTATTTTGCTGGATTATGAGAACCGTCTGCCGGCCATTGCATATACGGTTGGCAATCACGATGTCGCGCTGGGCGATTGGGCGTACCGGATGGAAGGTTACGAGACGGTCAGCGGCAGGAGAGACACCTACCACGATCACTGGATCAGCGGTTATCACTTTGTGTTTCTCGGGACGGAGCGAGGGCTGGAGCGGTTTGCGACCCTGTCGGAAACCCAGCTTGGCTGGTTGGACGAGAAGCTGGGGGAAGACGCGGCGACGGGCAAGCCGGTCTTCGTATTCCTCCATCAGCCTTTGAAAAACACGGTAGCCGGTTCGCTGGAGCATCAAGCCTGGTTCGGCGTGGAAGAGGATGAAGAGCTGCGTTCGGTGCTGCTTAAGCATCCGCAAGCGCTGCTGTTCACCGGGCATACCCACTGGCATTTGGAGTCTCCGCATACGATGCATCGCGCCGGCGAGCGGGGGCCAGTCATGTTCAATACCGCATCGGTCGCTTACTTGTGGAATGACGACGACGCCTATGTGCAGGGCAGCCAAGGCTATTATGTCGAAATATACGCGGACAAGGTGCGCGTGCGCGGCCGGAACTTCGTGGAAGGCAGCTGGTTGGCAGCCGCTGATTTTGAAGTGGAATTCTGATAGATAACGAGAGAAGGAGAACCCCGCAAACGGAGTTCTCTTTCTCTAATGAAGCAACAGTAGTTGTTATGGCTTATTAAACGTTCTTTTGCTGAGCCTCCAAATAATCGACGGCGCGCAGAGCAACGGTAACGGCCTCTGCACGGGTAGCTGGTTGGGCGGACCCGAAGCGGTTATTTTCCAATCCGAAGATTAGACCGTGCTTGACTGCGGTTGCGATATAAGCTTTGGCGTAGTCTGGAATTTGACCCGCATCATCGAATGTCAGCGTACCAGCATCCTCTAGCGGCAGCTTGAGGGCTCTGACGATCATAACCGCCATTTCCGCTCGGGAGATCTCCTTATTCGGACGGAAGCTGCCGTCCTCGTAACCGCTTATGATACCAGCCGACAGAGCTTGCTCAATAAATGGTTTCGCCCAAGCCGGAATGTTGTCCGCATCAGCGAAGTCGATTGTTTTGCCCGAGTTCTCCAGCTTTAATGCGCGGCTAACGATAGCCGTCCATTCCGAGCGTTTGAGGGAGGCATTCGGTTTAAAATCACCATTCGGATAACCGGATATAATGTTGAGCTGCACGGCGCGTTCAATCGCTTTGCTCGCCCAGTGTGAAGCCGTATCGTTGAACACGATTCCAGGAGTGGATGGTTTAGGCTCGGAAGTACCGTTCTCGCCGTTCTCACCGGCTCCGTTGCCTGGTTCTTCGGTCGTTTCTTCTTCTGTCGATGGATCATTCGGATTCGGACGGTCAGGAATTGAACCGAAGTTGTCGGCACCCCAATTTTGAACCGGTGTAGCGGAGCGAATTTGGATATCGACATCGTATTCCTCTACATAGTTGATGGCCGGCCAGTTGATGCTTACAAAGCCGCTCAATTTGGACGGAATTTCATCGACTTCGAATTGTACTCTTCGCGTATTGGCGCTAGCATTGCTATCGATGGTAGAGGTTTCGCTTCCGCCGACCATAAACGATGTAATTTCAGTGCTTTGCTTTAAATAAATTTGCATGTATTTAATGCCGTTTTGAACCAGCAATCGGCCTGGATGCGCGACATAGTCGTTCATAACCGATGTTTGAGAAGTGCCTGCTTTTAGAATAACGAAGTTCAGGCTGTATTTTCCGTCGGCCAGCGTATTAGGATTCGTTCCCGGATTTGTTCCAGGATTCGTTCCTGGATCCGTGCCAGGGTTCGTTCCCGGATCCGTACCAGGATCTGTTCCAGGGTCTGTGCCTTCTCCCGTGCCGTTATCGACCAACGTCATGTTTTCCAGATCCAAGCTTAAATAGACGTTATGCCAAGCGGAATAAACAGGTGACGTCATTTCAATGTTAACCAGTACCGTTTGCGTTGTGTAAATATCGTCGATGTTTACAGTAACCGTGCTGGAATTGGTAGTCGAATCTTCAATAGGAGCAACGGCAGCGCGATCATAACGAACGAGGTCGGCAGGATCAATCGTCGTGTTGGCGCCGTTTCTTGTAATCGTCGCTTTCGTCTCTCCAGGCTTTAGAATGCCGATGTACGCGAACAAGTTGGAGTCTTTCATTTCATGTGAAAAAGACGCCTCGCCGTCGCTGATCGTCAATCGGCCGCTATCCGGTACGGCATAACCATATACCGAAGAGGTAACATTAGAGCCGTCATCCTTCAAATATATGTACGGAACGCTGTACGTGCCATCCGGTGGCGGAAGCTCTGAAACGTCAAGATCCAGGTATACATTGTGCCATGCGGAATAAGCAGGCGAGGTCATCGTAATATTCAACAATACCGTTTGCGTTTCATAAATATCATTGATATTTAAGGTTGTTGTAATGGAATTGGTAGTCGAATCTTCAATTGGAGCAGTTGTTGCTGCTACATAGCGAACAAGATCGTCTGTATTGATTGTTGTATTAGCGCCGCTTCTTGTAATGGTCGCCTTCGTCTCGCCCGGCTTTAAAATACCAATATAGGTGAACAGCTCGGAGCTTTTCATTTCATGGGAAAAGGTCGCTTTACCGTTGGAGATCGTTAATTTACCCGTGTTTGCAACGGCGTAGTTATTGATCGAGGAGGTCGAGCCTGAGCCGTCATCCTTTAGGTATTGAAAGGGAATTTCGTATACGCCGTCCGCCGGCAGAGCCGGAGCGGATTGTTGAGCCGAGGCAGCCGCCGGTAAAATCGTAAGCAGCAGAGCCAGGGCCAAAAACAGTGCTGTGAATGGGCGAAGCTTATTGCGCATTTAATGTAACACTCCTTAGGATGTTTTTAATAAGAAAGCAATGAAATAAAGTTGATGCATGTATCGGACAATGCCATCTACTTGGCAGCAAAACCGATTAACGTAATTAATGTTTCCCTCCCGCTACGAAATTGTATTTCAAAAGGCCACAAGGAGATGGCAATGTGCAGATGAACGAATATCAAGGATAATGAGAATCATTATCGTCCAAACGGCAAGTTTGATTCTACTACTGGAGTATGAACGGAGCATGAATTTTAAATTACAAATTGAAGCAATTCGAACCGCAAAGAAGCAGCCCATGGCGTTTAAACGTCTTGGGCTGCTTCTTTCTTGCGTATTAGTCTAAGTAATCAAGCAGGCGGATAATAAGCGTTAGAGCTTCCGCACGGGTTGCTGTGGCGTTCGGATCGAATCGGTTGCCGTCCTTGCCTTTAATTAATCCGGCCTCGACTGCCGCGGACACTTCTTGTTGTGCCCAACCCGGAACGTCACTGCCATCGACGAAGGATAGAGCGGCGTTCGGATTTAGTTTAAGCCCCGCAGCACGGGAAATAATGACTGCAAGCTGTGCACGCGTCAACTGGCCGTTAGCACGGAATGTGGAATCCTCGAAACCGCTGATCAAACCTGCAGTTATGACACGCGCCACATGTTCTTTTGCCCAATTCGGAATGCTGTCGAGGTCTTGCAGGGCGTCAGCTTCTCCTTCCCCTTCGAGACCAAGCGCTCGGCTGATCATAACGGCGAACTCGCCTCGCGTCACAATGTTGTTCGGACGGAAGCTGCCATCCGAGAAGCCGTTGACGATACCCAGCTTGACTGCACGTTGGATGACGGCACTGGCCCAGTGAGATGCGGTATCGGTGAATGGAATGTTTGGACCTTCATTACCGTCTGGGTTGGTTCCTTCTTGCCCGTTCTCTCCCTCAGGATCGGTCCCTCCGCCTTCTTCGCCTTCCGGAACTTCGGTTTCTTCATCAGGATTAGGCAAAGCTGGCGGTCCGACCGCACCGCCTCCAATGACGCCGGAGTCGCCGGCAAATGTCGCCTGGGCTTCGTTGAATTTGAAATGAATATCGTATTCATGGTGATAGTTCAAAGCGCTCCAATCGATTTTGACCCACGCGCTTAATTTGGATGACAGGTTAGATAAGTTAAAGGTGACTACGCGTGTGTTGTTCGCAGCGTCTCTCGACGTTACGGAGCCGCTGCTGCCGCCTATTTTGAGTCCGGTAATTTCGGCGCTCTGTACGACAGTAAAGGATACGGTCTTGTTTCCTCCAGTCACTTTAACAAGAGCAGGGCTGACAAAATAATCGTTAGCTACCGATATTGATTCTGTTCCATACTTAAGGACGGTAAAAGGAATGTAGTAACTTCCGTTAGCAGGATATTTCGGATCCGTGCCGTTACCCGGAGTGCCCGGTCCAGGATCAGTTCCGGGCTCCGTACCGGTCAAATTAACAGAAGCTTCAAAAGCGGCGATGGCCATGCGTAACACAATTAACGCGGCATCCGTTTGGATCTGGGTTCCATTTGGCTGGGTGGCAGCTCCACCCGCCGTATCAATGGCGGCTTTGAATGTGGATATCGCCGAGGCGGGATATTCCCCGATTGCAGTTCCCGCTTTGGCTCCGCGCCATGCCGAAATGGCTTCAAGGAACTCCGAGGATAACAAGGAGTTGTTCACCCCGTTAAAGTTCAAGCGAACTTCATGCGTTCGATCATAATTGGCTGCCGGAATGGAAACATGCAGCTTGGCGTTCTGTAGCTGGCTTATATCGATGACATTAAGCAGCACAATACGATAATCTTCCGCAGCGTTTTCGTACAGAACGTCCGCATCGACATACTGGCCTTCGCTTTGCTTGTACTGGAACTCCGTTACTTGCGAGCTGTTCAAAATTTTAATCGTCGCATCATAAGTAGTACCGCTAATTTGGGTAACGCGCGCAGGCTTCTCGAAGTAGCTATCCGCGCTGGAGAAGGCCGCATCCGTCGCATGAGCGATCGTGTAGTTTAAGGTTGAACGTTCCAAGGACAGGAACGTAGTCACGACTTCAGACAGCGCAGCCGAAGCAGCGCTAATGTTCAACCGCGTAGCGGACAATTGAGAGCCCGTAACAATGGCGGTATCGATAGCGGCTTGCAGCGTCGCCAAAGCATCAACGTCGTACTGACCGCTTAATTCACCGTTCAAGGCGCGATCATGCAGCTCCTGTGCATCCGCGATTTCACTGTTTAGATTATCAAGCAATGTGCCGTTCAGGCTTAGATAGACGGATTCAGTGACACTAGGCTCATCAGCGGTTGAATAGTTCATTAAGACGATGCCGCTTATGGATTGATTATTAAAAGTCGTATGTCTTTGCTGTAATTGGGCGGAATATTGACCAGTTCCCACGTCTAATCCAGTAGATACCATCGTAACAGGCAGATCCATCACAAATGTGGGAGAGCCATTGGTGTTCGGCCTATAGTAGGTGATAGACGTAATTGGAATATTGTCATTGATGATAATATTGGCATGCTCGCGAGGCGTGCTGCGTTTTAGAATAGTCGCAGTTGAACCAAAGAGAGCACTTTTCGTGGATTCAACAGCATCCGAATCAAGTGAGTCAAGTACGATGAGACGGGCATCCGTCGCTAGTATTCTAGCGTTATTAATGGCGGTCGTCGCCGTACTAAGCGAAGTTACGCTAGCATTGACTTGATCCTGAGTCGCCAAAGCATTGTCATACATAGCTTTCGCATTCGTAATCGGTGTACCCATAGTTGTAGACGTCAGACCGGCAATCGAGCCATCGACATATACCCCGGCATTTGGAACGTATGACAGATTGGCAGCGAATGCCTCTGCTTCTTGAATCGCAGTCAGCAACGATGATTTGTTAACCGTTACGCGTTGTTGCCTGAACACATTCAACGCTTGGACTAGCGCATTGTAAGCCGTAACGATTTCTTCGTCGGTCGCCGCCATGTCGCTCTCGACCTCGACAGCATCACTGATAGCATAATTCAAGGAGGCCCTTGCTCCCGGTTTGTATGCCCCATGCCATGCGCCGTCTTGGGTACTGTTATATAAGGATTGAGCTAAAGTGATTTGCCAGGAAAGATCATCAAGGCTCACGTCTGGTACTTCGGTCACTGGAGGCTCTTCGACGGATACAAACGGAAGATTGCTTGTATCAATCACGACTTGAGCCAAATACCAATGATCGTAGACAAAAGGTTGGCCTTGAACATAAAGATCTTTCACCACAATGTGCATCAGCACATCTTGCTTGACTTGCACATCGTCAATTGGAAATTCTACCGTGCCATAATAGCCTTCAACTAACTTATTCTCGTTTAGCGGTCCACGAGGTACAGTGCCGTCCGAGACATCAACCTCAACTGCCTGATTGAATTGGGATACGGCATCCGCGTTCGCAGAGGGCGTGCCGCCTGGCTTCAGGCTTCCCCAATACTCGTACCAGTCGTAGTTAATAAAATCAATTTGCAGTTTGTAGGCGCCGTCTTCAGAGATCAGCTTGCCTTTTGTTGATTTGAGATGTCCTTCGGCATACGATTCCTTGTCGCTATTGTTCTGTAAGATACGGAAATCGACCTCGTATTCGCCGTCCCGTACCTTAGTAGCTGGAGCAGGTTCAGCTGCTGCTGCCGAAATAGGAAAGGCAGACAAGAGAAGCATGCTCGCAATCAGAATAGACAAGTAACGTTTCAGTGACTTCTTATAAAACATGATGATTACTCTCTCCTTTGCAAAATAAAAATAGAAAGCCGCATACCGCCTTCGTTACACAAGCGACAGGCAGATCAGCGGTTGAGCCGACCTGCCCGTTGCTTGTGCAGCGAAAGCAAAATGAAGCAGGCTGCGCCGTATGATGACGGCGCAAGCCATTTCAATCTTGTTTCAACTGTCGCTTACAACCATTCAATCTCTATTTCGTGGGTAGCGTTATACAGTCCGAATACCGAAACGGATATTTTTGCTTTGGCATTCACGCTGAAATCATCGATAGGGAACGTGTAGTAGATCACGCCGCCCGATGTCGAACCTGTGAAAGGTGTATAGCTGGAACCTCCGTCATAGGAGATGCTTAATCCGTTGATGCTGTACAACAACGAAGTTGTGAATCCGAGTGTCACCGTTTCGCCGTCGCTGGCGATCGAAGCAGGTTTAACGGCATAACCGTCGGCTGTTGAAGTTTCAGTCGGATTAGCGGCTTTGACGAGTCGGAAGTTTTGATCAGTCGCAGCGGAAGCAGAACCAACAATCAGGACAAGGGACATTACAAGAGCTAGAAGCAGAGTAGGCAAGCCTTTTCTCAAAGTGAATTTCATTGATATCAGTCTCCTTTGATTTGAAATAAGTATTTTTTAAAGCAATGATGCGTTAACGACAAAACGATAGTTTGGTAACTGCCCACTCATTGATGGGCTTGAATTCCCCCTCGACAAGTAGAATCATGCAGATGGTGAAGCTACAGAGATACTAAGATGCCAAGATAATGATAATCATTATCGCTACTGATGCAAAAAAAATTTCTGTTCCCTAAGTACGGACGCACCGGTATACGTGCCGTTCTTCTCTCTCAGAAAGCGTCCGGCGTGTACATCGCCTTAGACAAACTAAATTTTACAGCCCGATTATGAACGGAGCGTGAACATTAAATTACAATTTTAACCACGACAGGAGGGCGGTTACAGGGAACAACTTACAGTTGGTAAAACTGTAATCTGGAATTCATGCTCCGTTCACAATGCGCAAGTAAAATCCTCGTGAAGCCATTAATGATAATCTCTCTCAATGTCGAGGGGAATCGGAGGGTCATGCATTTTGAAGTCGGCAACAAAAGAAAAGAATGCAACACTAAGGCATGCGGCGAAATGGAAGTTGCTGATGATCGGAGCTGCGGCAGCGTTAACCATTCTTTCAGGCTGCAGCGCAGGTGCAAAGAACGGCAGCGATTCAATAGGCAAGATCGTGCTGACGGACTTCGCAGACAGGAAAGTATCATTCTCGGAAGCTCCTAGCCGCATCGTCTCGCTTGGCAATGGGGAAGTCGATATTGTATATGCGCTGGGCGGCGCTGTAGTGGGCAGACCGGAGGATAACGATGGCCTCCTGAATGAGCAGGTCAAGGATGTGCCGATTGTCGGATCCGTCCATACGGTCGATCTGGAGAAGATCGCTTCGCTGGGACCCGATGTCGTATTAGGTAATTATCCCATTAATAACAACGATGTTCCTCTAATTGAGGGAATGGGATCTAAGATTGTTCTGACGGAAGCGAATTCGATTGAGGATATTAAGAAGCAAATCGAGCTATTCGGTAAGCTGCTAGAACGCGAAACGAAGGCGAAGGAGCTTCTAGCTAAGCTGGAAGATGAACTCGGAAGTTTGAAGAGCGTGCGGCACGAAGACGGCAGACGTGTGCTGATGGTATACGGAGCGCCGGGCACTTACCTCGCAGCCCTGCCGAGTTCGCTCGCTGGCAACTTGCTGGAGACAGCAGGCGGTTTGAATATGGCGGCTGAGTTCCCTCGTCTGCAGAACTATCCGCATTATGCGCAGTTAAATACGGAGCGCGTAGTTGAAGCGAATCCAGACGTCATCATGATCATGACGCATGGCAATTCTGAGGAAGTTCAGGAAGGTTTTGTCCGCGAGATGGAAGGCAATCCGGCTTGGAACTCGTTGTCCGCCGTTCGCGAGGGTCGCATCCATGTGCTCCCGGCTGAGCTGTTCGGCACGAATCCGGGTACCCGCGTAGCGGAAGCGGTTAAGCTGTTGACGGAGCTGCTGGAGCCATGAGCATGAAGGAGCGAAGGAATCGAAGACGGTGGCTTGGCATCGCGTCCGGACCGCTGCTCATCGTCTCGGCCATATATGGGATCGGCAGCGGTTCGGTGTCGATCTCGATTGCGGACATATGGCAAACGCTGTTCGGCGCAGGCGACACCGCGCACGAAGCGATTATTTGGAACCTGCGATTGCCGCGGGTACTGATCGGGTTGCTGGTAGGCGCATGCTTAGCCGCCTCGGGAGCGTTGCTTCAAGGAGTTATGCGCAATCCGCTTGCAGATCCCGGCATCGTCGGCGTATCCGCAGGCGGCGGCGTCGCGGCGGTAATTGCACTGGTGCTATTCCCTCAATTCGCTTACCTGTTGCCAGGTTTTGCTTTCGCAGGAGCGCTGCTCTCGTCCTTAATCATTTATTTGCTGGCTTGGGACGGCAGCAGCTCTCCGGTGAAGATCGTGCTGGCGGGCATTGCTGTGAATGCATTGCTAGGCGGTGTAATGAACGGGATCATGGTGCTGAACAGTGACCGGATTCAGAGTGTAATACCATGGCTGGCAGGAGGCTTGAGCGGCAGAAGCTGGCCTCATCTGCAATTCATGCTGCCGTATGCTGCAATCGGACTGCTTCTTGTTCCATTCGCCGCGAAGACGACGAACTTGCTCATGCTGGGCGATCAATCCGCTTCCTCACTCGGCCAGCATGTAGAGCGTCAGCGCTTCCTGATTGTCGTGCTTGCTTCGTTGTTAGCAGGAGCGGCAGTCAGCGTTGCAGGGCTGGTCGGATTTGTCGGGTTAATCGTACCTCATGCCGTACGCCTTCTGATCGGAGACGATTACCGATATTTGTTACCGTATTCGATCGTCGGCGGAGCCTCTCTTATGGTCATAGCCGATACAGCGGCGAGAAGCTGGTTTGATCCGATTGAACTGCCAGCAGGCATCTTGCTCGCATGCATTGGAGCACCATTTTTCCTAATGCTGCTGAAGAAGAGGAGGCTGATCCGCTAGATGTCGCTAGAGATAAGGGATTTAATCTACAAACAAGAACGATTCGAGCTTCATTCGATTACCGAGACGATACCGAAAGGGAAAATTACGGCGATCGTGGGGCGCAACGGCTCCGGCAAGTCGACACTGCTTCGTCTTCTCGCTAGAACGATCAAGCCTAATGGGGGAGACATTCAGTACGACGGGCGTCAAGGCGACGAATATTCTAGGAAAGCATTCGCTAGAATGGTTGCCGTGCTCGCGCAGGAGAAAAGCCACTTGCCGGACATGACCGTAAGAGAGCTTGTCGCTATGGGCCGCGCACCGCGCCAGTCGGCTTTTCGCAGCCGCTTGTCGCAGGAAGACGAGACTGCAGTAACCTGGGCGCTCACGACTGTCGGCATCAGCCACAACGAGGACCGAATGTTCCATACGTTATCCGGCGGCGAGCAGCAGAAAGCTAGAATCGCGATGGCTCTTGCCCAAGAGGCGGACATCCTGCTGCTTGACGAGCCGACGACATACCTGGATATGTCGCATCAGCTTGAGCTGATGGAGATGCTGCGGGCTTTGAACCGCAAGCTGGGACTGACGATCGTGATGGTGCTGCATGATTTGCAGCAGGCGGCGGCTTACGGCGATTATTTGATCGCGATGGAGGATGGCAGCGTAGCGGCAAGCGGGCCGCCAAAGTCAGTGATTGATGCACGTTTTATGTTAAGTGTGTTCGGAATAAGAGCCAAGGTGGATCTGCAAGGCACTTATCCTATTATTATGCCAATACCACAATCCGGGGAGGAAACGACAATGGTTATTGTAACGAATGTTTCGCAAATTACGAAGGGCAATGGAGTCAAGCTGATTGAGCGGTTTAACCGCATAGGCAAGGTAGAAGGGATGAAAGGATTTTTGGGTCTCGAAGTCATGCTGACTGAGAACACGAAAGAATACGACGAAGTCACGGTCAGCACGCGCTGGGAGAGCAAGGCAGACTTCCAAGCGTGGACGCGCAGCGAAGCTTTCCGCGAATCGCATTCCCACCGCGAGACGCCGGAATATATCATCAACAACAAAATTGCTTTCTACGATGTAAAAATCGTTCGAAATCCGCTTCCGGAAGCAGAAGCAGAGGCGGAAGTTCAAAGCGTATAACAGGACTGTGAACGGGCTTACAGGAGTCAGTCGATAACGGCTCCTGAAGCCCTTTTATATGGAATACAGTCAACAATAGTGCTTGAACCAGCCCGGAGACCAGTCCGATTTACAAATTAGTATTGACACAGAAAAGAAAAACTTGGTAGGATATTAATTGATAATAATTATCATTATCATATTATGGAGTTGTATGAACTGGAAAGGACGTGGAATTGCATGAATGCAAGAACGAAGATAAGCGGCCTACTCGCCGCATTATGGATAGTGTTGCTCTTATTGCCGGCGAACCTATATGCCGCAGGGGAGATTGCAGATGGAACCTATACAGCAGATTATCTCATTTTACAGGCGGAGAATGATTCGGTCTCCATGGCGAATGATTATTGGGAGAAGCCGGCTAAGGTGACGATTAAGGATGGTAAAGCGACAGTTCGCGTGACGATCAATCACAGCTTCTGGGTAACCGAATTCAAAGTACCGGGAAGCGGCGGAGGATATGTGGACACGAAGCTGATCAGCTCGAACAAAAAAGCAGATACGCGGTTGGTTGAGTTCACCGCTGATATTACAAAGCCGATAGTGTCCAAAATTCACGTGACGGTTGAAGATATCGATTACGACCATGATTATACGATTCGTTTCGTGTTCGATCAGGAGAGCTTTAAGCTTGTCAAAGGCGCTGAACCTGCGGCAACGGCGAAACCAACGGCGGAACCAACGGCGAAACCGACGACGGCACCGACCAGCTCGTCGACGGAGAAGCCTGCGGTGACCGGAGAGTCGGCAGCAGAGAAGCCTGAGCAAAGCAGCAAGCCTGAGAGTACAATTAAAGCTTCTGACCAATCAACAACGGTGCCGTCGGAGGCAGCCAAACCAAGCGAGACAGAAGGAACAGCGCCTTACTCCACGGCTGAGACAACTGCAAATGAGGCGGCTGTCTCGGCAGAGCCGTCTCCTGCCGAGGAGCAAGTTCCAGCGGATAAAGGCGATGGCGAAGCTGGCATTGGGGTCGAGAATACGACTAACGAAGCGGGAGAAGCAGAGTCGTCCGTTGACGGCGATGCTCAGTTGGCCGATGCATCCGCAGAAGAAGGCGAATCGGTGCAAGCACTTGCCGCCGGCGATGCGGCCAATGCGCCTGAAGCGGATAGCGGCAGCAAGAGCTTCAAATGGTGGACACCGCTTGGAGCGGTACTTATTTTGATTGTAGGTGCCATTTATATTTGGAGAAGGAAGGCTCATTGAGTAGGTAATAGGGAAATGGCCAAATAGGGCCCAGGAGGATTGGATCAATGGTAATTCAAGTAGGTAAGCTGGCGGCTCTAATCGCCCTCTGCTTGCTGGCATTGACGGGATGCGGTGATACGTCTGCTCCCGCGAACGGGAATTCGGCTCCTTCGCCTGTCGCAACGGAGAGCGTAACCGACGATGGAGGGGAGAAGCCGAAGGAGACGGCAGTATCGGAAGAGCATCGAATCGTCTCCACGACAGTCGCGATCACGCAAATTATGGATTTGCTTGAGATCGATCTCGTCGGCGTTCCAAAGAGCGTGAAGACGTTGCCCGAACGATATGATGAAGTGACAAAGGTCGGCAATCCCATGAGTCCGGACATGGAGCTCGTGAAATCGCTGAAGCCGACCGAAGTGTTGTCGGTGACGACGCTGCAATACGATCTGGAGCCCGTGTTCGAGAATGCCAACATCGATGCGACTTTCTTAGACTTGACCAGTCTGGAACGCATGCAGGCAGAGATATTGAAGCTAGGCGAGAAATACGGCAAGCAGGAGAAGGCGGCGGCCGTTGTGAGCGATTATAATTCGACGCTGGAGCAGATTCGTAAGGCAACGGAAGGGAAAGAAAAGCCGTCGGTGCTAATCTTGCTAGGGGTACCCGGAAGTTATTTGGTTGCGACGGAGCATTCCTATATCGGGGATTTGGTTCAACTGCTAGGCGGAGTCAATATCGCGCAAGGCGAGAAGGTCGAGTTTCTTGCATCGAATACGGAGCATCTGCAACAGGCGAATCCGGACGTTATTTTGCGCGCGGCTCACGGAATGCCGGAGGAAGTCGTTAAGATGTTCGATGAGGAATTCAAGAAAAACGATATTTGGCATCACTTCAAGGCGGTTCAGACGGGACGCGTCTACGATCTGGAGGAACGACTGTTCGGAACGACGGGCAACCTGGCCGTAGGGGAAGCATTGGAAGCGCTGCTCCCGATGCTTTACCCTGATCAGCCGTAAAGGAATGTGAACGATGAAGATAGCGAATATAGAAGCGAAAAAAAACGCGACCGAGCAAGGCAGGAGAAGAGCGAAAGCGAAACCGTACGGTACGCTCATCATCGTCGCCTTCTTGCTCATTGGTCTGGCCTTGTATTCTGCGATGACTGGCAGCATCAAGGTGTCGTTCGGCGAATTGATCAGCGGTTTGATTCATGGCATGAACGAGCGCGTTGAGATTATTAAGGATTTGCGCTTTCCTCGCATTCTTGTCTCCATGCTGTCCGGCGCGGCTCTTGCTGTATCCGGAGCGCTGTTGCAGGCCGTGATGAAAAACGCGCTCGCCGAACCCGGTATTATCGGTATTTCCTCCGGAGCGGGACTCGTATCGATTACGGTCGTGACGGTATTCCCGATGCTCTACTTCTGGTCGCCGCTGTTTTCCGTTCTGGGCGGCGCGCTGGCCTGCTATCTGGTGTATTCGCTCTCTTGGCGTACCGGTTTGAATCCGCTCCGGCTTATTCTAGTGGGCATCGCTATCAATGCGACATTTACCGGGCTCGGGCAATCTTTTAATTATCGCGGGAGTTATGCGGTAACAAGCGTCAACCAAGCGATATCTTCTATTTTCACGATGAAAATATGGGAGGATGTCCATATTCTCGGTCTATTCGGCGGGATTGGATTGCTCCTCGCTTTGACGCTGGGGGGCTGGTGCAACATGCTGTCCTTCAACGACGAGACGGCGCGCAATCTTGGCCTTCGCGTCGTGCGCGTCAGACTGCTCATCTCGGCGGTCGCTGTATTGCTGGCTTCTGTTGCAACCGCGATTGGGGGACTGATCATGTTCGTTGGTTTGCTGGTTCCGCATATCGGCCGAGTGCTGGTCGGTTCGAACTATAAGCTGCTCATTCCATTCTCAGCACTCGGGGGTGCACTGCTTGTCCTTGCAGCGGATACGATCGGAAGGACAGTGCTGGCTCCTGCGGAAATACCGGCTTCTATTATAATGGCGGTGATCGGCGGTCCGTTTCTCATCATTATGCTGAAGAGAAGCGACAAGCTCTACAAATAGGCAGCAAGTTAGGGAAGTCCTTCAAAAAGGAGGTTTGGAACACGCATGAAGCAATTGCTTATTACGGACGACGACTACAATAGCCGTTCTTTGCTTGGCCACTACATGACCAAAGAAGGTTTCCGGGTGCTAGAGGCGCAAAATGGCCGAGAAGCGATGCACGTGCTCGAGAATCAGACGGTAGACCTAGTTATCATGGATATTATGATGCCGGAAGTGGATGGTCTCACGCTCTGTGAATATACGAGAAAAAACTTTGATATTCCTATTATCATTTTATCCGCCCGAGACCAGCTTAGCGACAAGGAACTAGGCTACTTAAGCGGAACGGATGACTATGTGACGAAGCCATTCGAGCTTCCGGAGCTGTTGTTCCGGGTCAAAGCATTGTTTCGACGCTATTCCTTCGCCTCCAGCGACAAGATCAGACTTCACCGACTCGTCATCGATCGCAAAAATTATGAGGTCATTGACGGCGACGAGGTACTGCTGCTCCCGCTGAAGGAGTTCGAGCTGCTGGCACAGCTGGCGGAATATCCCGGCAGGGTTTTCTCTCGGGATGAGCTGATCCATCTCATTTGGGGCTCCGATTACGGCGGCGATGAACGGACGGTAGACGTACATATCAAGCGGCTGCGCAAACGGTTCTCGGAAGTCGGGAGCAGCTTTAACATCCATACGATAAGAGGCGTCGGCTATAAGCTTGAGGTGCAGGCGTGATGCGTTCGCTTTATTTTCGCGTATTCCTGATTACGCTTTATACGATTCTAATCAGCAGCTTCCTCGGCTTCTTTATTGCCAACGTGTATTATCATTGGTCTCTTAAGCCCTATCAGGATGAGAAGCTGTTCGGCACGGTCAGTCAATTGAAGGCTCTTATCGAGCAGCATCCAGAGGCTATGGGCGATGCGCTAAGCATGTCTGCCGCGTTAGGATACCAGCTCTATGTCTATGATGAAGCGGGAAACGATCTGTTTTACGGGAGACATTTCTCGAGAAAGGATCTTCCGGGTGACGTCAAGATGCGCGTACTTGACGGAGCGGAGTTCCACGGTATCGCAAATTTTCCGAACAAGGCGTTCGCTTCAGGTTACTTTGACAATCGACTCAGCAATACGGTGGGCGTACACGTATCGGCGGGAGCTGAGAGATACGCTCTTTTCCTGCGCCACGACAGCAACGTGCAATTTGACGAGCTTCGCACGTTCTTTCTATTTATGTTCGTGCTGACGGTCGTGTTCAGCGTGCCCTACTTCATGGTTAGCACACGTTATCTAGTGCAGCCGATCGTACAGCTCAAGGAAGCGACGAAACGGCTCGCGCAAGGGCAATATAAGCTCCGCTTGCCAACCAAGCGGAAGGACGAGATCGGGCAATTGGCGAACCATTTTCAAATCATGAGTCTGGAGCTTGAACGCGCCGACCTTCGCACGAAGGAGTTCGTCGCGAACGTCTCGCATGAAATCCATTCGCCGCTCGCTTCGATTCAAGGTTATGCCGATTCATTGCTCAGCGAAGAGATGGAACCTGCCAGCGTTCGGGGGCATGCCGCTATTATCGGTCAAGAGACGCGGCATCTTGCAACATTAAGCAGACAGCTCCTGCTGCTCTCAACACTGGATCATTCCGAGCAGACAACGGAGAAGGGAAGGTTCCCGCTAAAGCCTCAACTGCGGCAGACGCTTCAATTGCTGGAGTGGCAGTTGGCGGAGAAGGAAATTGCGGTGCGGCTGCTGGTGTCCTCTGGCCTGCACGTATACGGAGACGAAGTGCTGCTTATGCAGGTATGGTCGAACCTGCTCTCCAATGCGGTCAAATACATTCCGGCGGGTCGCTCCATTCAAGTTCAGGCTTTTGTCGAGGAAGGCGGTTGCGTCATCCGCATAGCCGATACGGGCGACGGCATACCGGAGGAGCAATTGCCGTATGTTTATGACCGCTTTTACCGGGGAGACAAAGCGAGGGAGCGGAAGTCGGGCAGTACTGGACTAGGCCTATCCATTGTGCAGCGCATTGTGATTCTGCATGGCGGAACGATCGCCGTGGAGAGCAGGGCGGGGGAAGGAACGACATTTACGGTGAGATTGCCGGTTGAATAAGCTTTGATTGTGGGGCGGGTCGCCCTGAATAGGTATAAATAATGCCGGAGCGCACCAAGCTAGATACTAGCGGTGCGCTTCGGTTTTTCGTTGAAATATAGAACCGAATCTAAGGTCAAATCGAATCGTCAGAAAATTTAAACTTTGTGACTTGACCCGAGGAATATTTTGAGTATAATGAAGTTAAAGTCAAAGAAAGTCAAAGTCAATAAACCGTTACGACGGCCATGACAAGCTCCTTTGGCCATGCGTTAGGGAGGTTGGTATTTTGAGAAATATTTCCGATCTCATCGAACAGTATTTGAAGCATATGCTGGACGATAGCGCCGGCGGCGCTGTCGAGATTCAACGAAATGACCTCGCTGACAAGTTTTCTTGCGTTCCATCGCAGATCAATTATGTGATTAGTACCCGGTTCACGCTGGAGAAAGGATACATGGTTGAAAGCAAGCGCGGAGGCGGAGGCTATATCCGAATCCAACGGGTTGATCTTCCGGCACTTAATTCGATTCAGCTCCATTTCGAACAAACGATTGGCGACTGTGTCGACCAGAGTGCGGCGGAAGGCATTATTTATCAGCTTGAGGAAGCAAGACTGGTGACGAGGCGCGAAGCTAATTTACTCCGGGCCGCGGTGCAAAGGGAAACCATCGCACTCAAACTGCCGCAGAGGGATGAAATCCGGGCAAGGCTGCTGAAGTCGATGCTCATTTCATTATTAGTCAAGTAGCGCGTACCGGGAGGAGGGATCAGGCTTGATTTGCCAGGAATGCGGTAAGAGGCCGGCTACACTTCATTTTACAAAAATCATCAACGGCGAGAAGACGGAGTTTCACATTTGCGAAAGCTGCGCGAGAGAGAAGGGCGAAGGCATACCGGGCTCACCGAATAGCTTCTCGATTCATAGCCTACTGTCAGGCCTTCTTGATTTCGAATCGACTGGCGGTCACAACTTCGCAAATCAGCAGCATGCGATTCGATGTGAGGAATGCGGTCTTACGTATACGCAGTTCAGCAAGATCGGAAGATTCGGTTGCAGCGCCTGCTACCAGCAGTTCGCAGATAAGCTTGATCCATTGCTGAAGCGGGTACATGGCAGTACGGTCCATATGGGGAAAATTCCAAAGCGTTCAGGCGGTCAAATTCAGTGCAAGCGGGAGATCGAACAGCTTCGGCGCGATCTGCAGGCGCAGATTGAGCAAGAGGAGTTCGAAAGCGCAGCGAAGCTGCGTGACCGCATTCGCGAGCTGGAACGCAAGATAGCGGAGCTATAGACGCTGTACGCACGCTGCAAGCTGGCATGGAAGGAGGAAAGCTCTCTTGACGAAGCATCGATTCACGCAAGATGCATTAAGCGATTGGATGAAGAGCGGTGGCCCCGAAACCGAGGTCGTCATCAGCAGCAGAGTCCGAGTCGCCCGCAACTTGCGACATCATCCATTCCCGATGCTGGCCACGAACCAGCAATCGAAGGAAGTGATGGAGCAGCTCACCGAGGTAGGCGAATCCGGCAAGTTAAGCGATATAGGGCAATTCGAGACGGTATTGTTATCCGATCTTAGCGAGCTCGATAAGCGGGTACTTGTGGAGAAGCATCTCATTAGCCCGAATTTGGCCAATGAGTCGCGAGGCGGAGCTGTCTTACTCAATTATGATGAATCAGTCAGCATAATGATTAACGAAGAAGATCATTTGCGCATCCAATGTTTATATCCAGGTTTCCAAATCCAGGAGGCATGGGCATTGGCCAGCGGAATTGACGATATTTTTGAAGCGGAGGCGGATTACGCCTTCGATGAGAAACGCGGTTACTTAACGTCTTGTCCGACGAATGTCGGAACGGGCATACGGGCGTCGGTCATGATGCATTTGCCGGCACTGGTGCTGACTCAGCAGATTAACCGTATTTTATCAGCGGTAACGCAGGTCGGCTTGGCCGTTAGAGGATTGTACGGCGAGGGCAGCGAAGCGCTTGGTAATTTGTTTCAAATCTCGAACCAAATTACGCTCGGACAATCGGAGAGCGAGATTATTGATAACTTGCATGGCGTAGCCAAGCAGATCATCGAGCATGAGAAGGCGGCGCGCAGGCGGCTTCTCGAGGAATCAAAACTTCGCATCCAGGATCGAGTAAGCCGTTCTTACGGCATCTTATCCCATGCTGCGATTATGGATTCCAAGGAAGCGGCACAGCGGCTGTCGGATGTGAGGCTTGGCGCAGATCTCGGATTATTGCCGAGCGTTACGCCGCAAGTATTAAATGAATTATTAGTTATGACTCAGCCTGGATTCCTTCAACAAACTTTCAATGAGAAGATGAATCCGGAGCAGAGGGATTACAGGAGAGCAGAACTCATACGCAAGCAATTGCGTGGGGAAACCGAGCATGGGGGTGCGTGGATATGATGTTTGGACGGTTTACGGAACGAGCGCAGAAGGTGCTCGCATTGGCGCAAGAGGAAGCAGTGCGGCTTGGACATAACAATATCGGCACGGAGCATATTTTACTCGGTCTTATCCGCGAAGGGGAAGGCATTGCGGCTAAGGCGCTGATTGGGCTGGGACTTGGACTTGAGAAAATTCAAGACGAGGTAGAAGCATTGATCGGACGCGGCCAAGAGCAGCCTAATAATATTGCTTATACACCGCGTGCTAAGAAAGTGATCGAACTGTCGATGGACGAAGCGAGAAAGCTTGGCCACACGTACGTGGGTACGGAGCATATCCTGCTCGGTCTCATTCGTGAAGGGGAAGGCGTAGCGGCTCGCGTGCTTAATAATCTGGGTATTAGTCTGAACAAAGCGCGTCAACAAGTGCTGCAGTTGCTTGGAAGCAGCGAAGCAGTATCGAGTAACCACGGTTCGCCTGCTAACGTAAGCACACCGACGCTTGACGGTCTTGCTAGAGACCTTACTGCCTATGCGAAGGAAGGCAACCTTGATCCGGTTATCGGACGAAGCAAAGAAATCGAGCGCGTCATTCAAGTGCTCAGCCGCCGTACGAAAAATAATCCGGTCCTCATCGGTGAGCCAGGTGTTGGTAAGACGGCGATTGCCGAGGGGCTTGCTCAGAAGATCATCGCGAACGAAATTCCGGAAACGTTGCGCGACAAGCGTGTTATGACGCTTGATATGGGCTCCGTTGTTGCTGGAACGAAATATCGCGGCGAGTTCGAGGATCGCTTGAAAAAGATCATGGACGAAATTCGCCAAGCCGGCAATATCATCCTGTTCATCGATGAGCTGCACACGCTAATCGGCGCGGGCGGCGCGGAAGGCGCGATCGATGCCTCCAACATCCTGAAGCCGGCGCTTGCGCGCGGCGAGCTGCAATGCATCGGGGCTACGACGCTTGATGAGTATCGCAAATACATCGAGAAGGATGCAGCGCTTGAACGCCGCTTCCAACCGATTACAGTCGATCAACCGTCGCCGGAAGAGGCGATTCAAATTCTTCACGGACTGCGTGATCGTTACGAGGCGCATCACCGCGTGAAAATTACGGACGAAGCGATCGTTCAAGCGGTTAAGCTGTCGGACCGCTATATCACGGACCGCTTCCTGCCGGACAAAGCCATTGACCTCATTGACGAAGCAAGCTCCAAAGTAAGGCTGAATTCTTACACGGTACCGCCGAATTTGAAGCAGCTTGAGAACCGTCTTGAAGATATTCGCAAGGAGAAGGATGCAGCCGTTCAAAGTCAAGAGTTCGAGAAAGCGGCAGCGCTTCGCGATACGGAACAGAAGATTCGCGAAGAGCTAGACGTAACGAAGAACCAATGGAAAGAGAAACAAGGCCGCACCGATTCCGAGGTAACGCCGGAAGATATCGCTCAGATCGTAGCAAGCTGGACCGGCATTCCGGTCAACAAGCTGGCTGAAGAAGAGACCGAGCGTCTGCTGAAAATGGAATCGATCCTTCATGACCGTGTTATCGGTCAAGAGGAAGCCGTTAAGTCGGTATCCCGCGCGATCCGTCGTGCTCGCGCAGGTCTGAAGGATCCGAAACGTCCGATCGGCTCATTCATCTTCCTAGGACCTACTGGGGTAGGTAAGACGGAGCTGGCGCGCGCGCTTGCAGAAGCGATGTTCGGCGACGAAAATGCGGTTATCCGCATTGATATGTCGGAATACATGGAGAAGCATTCGACTTCAAGACTCGTCGGGGCGCCTCCAGGATATGTCGGCTATGAAGAGGGCGGTCAGCTCACAGAGAAGGTTCGCCGCAAGCCGTATTCGGTTGTCTTGCTTGACGAGATCGAGAAAGCACATCCGGAAGTATTCAACATCTTGCTTCAAGTGCTTGAGGATGGTCGTCTGACCGACTCCAAGGGCCGCGTCGTTGACTTCCGCAACACGCTCATTATTATGACGTCCAACGTCGGCGCTGACCAAATCAAACGCAATTCCTCGCTTGGCTTCACTGCCGTGCAGGATGCGGGCAGAGACTTCACAATAATGAAAGACAAAGTAATGGCTGAGCTTAAGAAAAGCTTCCGTCCGGAGTTCTTGAACCGGATCGACGAGAGCATCGTGTTCCACTCGCTGGGCGAGGAGCATATCGCTCAGATCGTAACGCTCATGTCCGACGAGCTTCGCAAGCGTCTGCGCGAGCAAGAGGTCGACTTCGTCTTGACCGACAACGCGAAAGCATTCCTTGCGAAGGAAGGCTATGATCCGCAATACGGTGCGCGTCCGCTGCGCCGTGCGATTCAGAAGCATATCGAGGACCGTCTCTCCGAGGATCTGCTCATGGGCAATATTCAAAAGGGCGATTCGTTCACGATCGACGAGAAGGACGGCGCGCTGACTGTAACGAAAGCAGCCGTAGCGCCTGCTCCCGAAGAGCCGGCTACGAAATAAAGCACGAAGAGGTTGAGGGCCAAGTCCCTCAACCTCTTTTTATTTTGTAATTCATGCGGGATTTCGGCATTATATCTCCAGCTTCATCCTCTTTTCATATCCACATTCCTTGCAAACATTCATCCACATGTGGATATCTATCAGGACGAAAATCAAAATCGAACTTATGCACAATCAGTAATGCTGTGGATGAAGCGTTACTTTAACGGAATCTTAACAGCTAGATCTTCCCGAATGTCGGGGGCAGACAGTTTCCACCCAGCGAGATAAAGTGATTTGCCCTTTATTTCGTCCAGCGGCAGCGGCGCATACACTTGCGTGAATGAATAAGTGCTGCGGTCTACGAGCCTTGTGCTTTCAAGCAGTGATATTGGTTGTTTGTAATTGTCCTCCAGCCAGAAGCTGCTTGCTTGAGCGAACGGATCTGAACCTTCTACCTTGTAATGCAAAACCGTTTTGTCAGGCTGAAACTCGATTTGCGTAACGGTTATTGAGCCGATATCCCCTTGCGAGAGAGTGATTGGCAGCTGTTGCAGCGGATTGAATGTGATTTGACTGCGTTCCAACTGTTTGCCGGAAGTATCCAGATTATATGGCTGAATAATGAAATAGTCCGGTATCGCTTCGATAGGGGCAAAACGTATCCGATACTCTGACTTGTATCGATTCTTATCATCAGACTGGAGGTTATCGCCTCTGTATCCGAAAGATTGAAGCTGCCGCCCTTTATCGTCGTAGATGAAGAAGCCTAATTCCTCTGCGGTCTCTTTCCCATCTAGCTCCACGTTAATTGCCGTAACGGCTGGCGTCATTGTCACTTTTTTGACCGATAATGTGGTCTCTCCCGAAGTTGCACTCGGCGGCAATTCCTCGAATGAGTGTACCGATATGCCCTCAGTAAGCTTGCTGACAGGAAGTTGGAATTTCCAAGAGCCTTTCGTCGTCTGCCAGCCTGTTTCGTTCGAATATTGCTGGATGCTGTTTAGTTTCAACGTAAGCTTGAATTGATCGGGAAGAGTGCCGTCCGCTTCATAATCCATGTAGCCTGTGTATTGGTTATGTCCTATTTTTGAAGAGCTGCTGCTGCTGAGCAGTGTTTCTATCGGTTCGCCGTTAATGAGCATATCCGCATCGAGAGACGATACAAAATGGTCTGCTTCAACCGTGTACCCGATCGCTAACCGAATGCCGTCATATAACACCTCAGTAACCGTCATACGGATCCCTTGATCTTCTGCAGCTTGATTCAACTTTGTTGCTAAACCTTTCTGTCCGGATAACTGCAAGCCGGCATCGCCGATCATCTCAAAAACCGACCCTATCAGCGGAGTATTTGTTAATGCCTTGGCGATAGTCGGAGAGACGAAGGAAGAACCGACAAGCAGCGCAAGGGATGCAGCGGCTGCCGTAACGCCAATGGCTGCTTTTCGGGAAACACGCTTCCGTTTTTTTACCGATAATAAAGTTTGATCCACACGCGAGCTAACAACCTCTGGAACTGCTTGAGTAGACTCTTTCAATACTCGATTTATTTCAAAATCAAGCTCATAATCATTCACTTGTCATGCTCCTCTCTTGTCTTAAGTAACGAGAAAGCTTCTCCCGAGCGCGAAATAAACGGGATTTGATGGTGCCTTCAGGCAAATCGAGCAATGATGCTATTTCTTTAAGCGGCAGATCCTCCAAATAAAACAGAGTGACGACAATTCGGAGCTCGTCCTCCAGTGCATGTACGGCTTCGTTAAGCCCGTTATGCTGAGGGTCGTGGCTGTAAGAGCCGCGGTCGGAAATGTCGGCAATCGGTATGACTTGACTGCGATGCTTCAGCATGCGATTGCATTCATTGATCAAGATACGCAGCAGCCAGGTTTTAAAATATTGGGGTTCGCGCAGAGTATGAATGGACTGAAAAGCTTTCATAATCGTTTCTTGCAAAGCATCAGCGCATTCCGAATCGGTCTTCAGATACGATTTGGCCAGACGGTACATCGACGGTTCGCACGCTTTAATAATGCGGACAAAGGCGTCGTGATGGCCTCTCGCAGCAAGAAGGATATCATCCTGCAGAATCATAGTTGGCTTACTCCTTTCGTTTAAATTCTATTGATTAGATAAATGGGGGCACCAAAAGGTTCACGCATGGAAAAATTGGAATTGCATATGGTTAAGATACCCTAATCCTCAGTTCCATTCGTAAACTTAATCAGTAGGAGAATGAACTTCGCAATTTGTTGACAATGAGAATCATTATCGTATAATAGATAGATAAGGTTACTTGCAGATAACGAAGCGGATTTACGCTGCCATATAATGAAACAACAAACCAGAGGAGGCACGGACATGATCGTCGTTACGAATACGATAAAGGTGAAAAAAGGGCACGGAGAATCGGTTGCGCAGCGGTTTCATCAATCGATAGGCATCGATCTGTCGCCGGGCTTCGTCCGGATGGAAGTGCTGATGGCCGAGCATATCGAGGGGCATGACGAATTGAAGGTAAGCACGACCTGGGAGCAGAAGGAGCACTTCGATGCTTGGGTGAACAGTGATTCCTTCCGCCTCGCCCACGCCCACAAGCGCAAGCCTGAACAAGCAGCAGGAGCTGCCGCCGACGGATCTCCGAGAACATTTGAAAATATAATGCTCGGTTCGCAACTATCGACGCATAGAGTCCTCTTGTCGCGCCATTCTTAAATGCTTCGTCTCGTGTGTCCCAAAGCTCTTATCCACCATTGGATAAGAGCTTTTTGTTGTATTCCCTTCGATTTTCACAACGTTATCCACAAAATACTGTGCACAAGCTGTTCATAATAATGTGGATAAGTCCGATATATAGGATATATACTCCAGTTTTCATTTTGACCCATCCTCATTTAAAAAAGTAATCGTTGCGGCCTACGGAGCGCTGGTCGAAGTTATATGTGGATAATTCGCATATTCTATGAACCTTGCTTCATTATTCAGAGCTTATTATGTGCATATGTGGATGTTGCCGTCGCTTTAGAATTATTCACATGTGGATTATTCGGCAGGTTCTTATCTAATCAGGTGTGGATTGTTGCCAAGTTGAAAATAATAACACTAAAGCTGCGCGAGTGGAATAACCTTTTCGCATCCTGTGCACAATTTTTTTCGTATAGTATGTGGGTTTATAGTGGCGGGATAAAATGGTAAACTTTATATGTTGGCGTATAAACGCTTAACTAACAGCTTAAGGAGTACAGAATGGCCAAAATAAAAACGAAGTTTGTCTGTACGGAATGCGGTACCGAATCCGCCAAATGGCTCGGTAAATGCCCGGGCTGCCATGCATGGAATTCCATGGTGGAGGAGAAGGAAACGGTCGTTAAGACGCAAGGTGTCGGATTGTCGTCGCTTCATACGAAAGAAAAGCCGCAATCGATCATACATATAGAAAATGGGCAGGAGCCTCGTATTGAAACAAAGATGCTGGAGCTTAACCGTGTGCTTGGAGGCGGCGTCGTTCCAGGCTCGCTCATACTGGTCGGCGGCGATCCCGGCATCGGGAAGTCGACGCTGCTGCTGCAGACCTCACATGCTTTGGCTGTCAAAGGGCTGAAGGTGCTCTATATCTCAGGCGAGGAGTCGGTACGCCAAACACGGCTGCGAGCGGATCGACTCGGCGCTTTGACGGAAACGCTTTATGTATTGTGCGAGACCAATATGGAGCACATTAACGATGCGATTGATTCACTGCAGCCGGATTTTTTGGTTATCGATTCGATTCAGACGGTATACGATCCGGGCGTTCAATCGGCGCCGGGAAGCGTAGCGCAAGTACGCGAATGTACGGCGCATTTCATGAGAGTTGCGAAGGTTAGAGGTATCGCGACGGTGTTGGTCGGCCATGTAACGAAAGAAGGCGCGATCGCAGGACCGCGGCTGCTGGAGCATATGGTTGACTGCGTCTTGTACTTCGAAGGCGAACGCCATCATACATACCGATTGCTCCGCGCGGTGAAGAATCGCTTCGGATCAACGAACGAGATTGGCATTTTCGAGATGGGAGAAGAGGGACTGCGGGAAGTATCCAATCCTTCCGAGCTATTCCTCTCCGAACGGCCGCTCGGTGTATCGGGCTCGACGGTAGTAGCCAGCATGGAAGGAACACGGCCTGTTCTCGTCGAGCTTCAGGCGCTCGTCGCAACGACGAACTTCCCGTCGCCAAGGCGGATGTCAACCGGCATCGACCATCATCGGATGGCGCTTATCATTGCTGTACTGGAGAAACGCAACGGGATGTTTCTCCAGACGCAGGACGCGTACTTGAATGTAGCGGGAGGCGTGAAGCTGGATGAGCCCGCAGTCGATCTTGCAGCGGCAGTAAGCCTCGCATCAAGCTTCCGCGATGCGCCAACCAAACCGTATGATGTTATATTCGGGGAGGTCGGCCTAACAGGTGAGGTGCGTGCGGTATCGCGGGCAGAGCAGCGGGTGAAGGAAGCGGAGAAGCTTGGTTTCAAACGAGTCATTATGCCGGAGAAGAGCCTTAAGGGTTGGAAAGCGCCCGAGGGTATAGAAATTATCGGCGTCAGCACGGTGGCGGAAGCACTTAAGGCAGCGCTTGGATAGGGGGCAAACGATGAAAGAACCTACACAGCTCGAAGTTATGAATCAATTGTTGCAGTTAGTCGCGCCAGGCACCCCATTTCGTGAAGGGCTCGAGAATGTGCTTCGCGCCAAGACAGGAGCATTGATTGTTGTCGGCTACAGTCCGGAAGTAATGGAGGTCGTTGACGGGGGGTTCTCCATTAATTGCGACTTCTCGTCGAATTACTTGTATGAACTGGCGAAGATGGACGGCGCCATTATAATGAGCGAGGATATGCGTCGCATCCTGTACGCGAATACGCAGCTCATTCCGAACAGCTCTATTCCGTCCATTGAAACGGGCATCCGTCATAGGACGGCGGAGCGGGTTGCGAAGCAGACCGGGAAGTTGGTTGTATCCATATCGCAAAGGCGTAACGTCATTACCTTGTATCAGGGCAATCTTCGTTATTCGCTTAAGGACATGGGTGTCATCCTGACGAAGGCGAACCAAGCTATTCAAACGTTGGAGAAATATAAGGCTGTTCTGAGCCAATCGTTCACGAACTTGTCGGCGCTTGAATTCGAGGAGCTGGTTACGCTCCAAGAGGTTGCTCACGTTATTCAGCGCGTGGAGATGGTATTGCGCGTTAAGATGGAAATTAAGCGATATGTCAATGAGCTTGGCACAGAGGGTCGATTAATCAGCATGCAAATGGATGAGTTGATCGGCGGCGTTGAAGAGGACGCATGGTACTTGCTGAAGGATTACGCCAAAGACAATTCCGATGAGAAGATACGCGAAATAAGAGCAGGTCTTAAGAAGCTCAGCTCGGACGAATTGCTGGACGCTCCTCCTATCGTACGCTTGATCGGCTACTCGCATACGAACAACATGTCCGACGAGGCGGTATCGCCGCGCGGTTACCGGCTGCTGAACAAGATTCCGAGGCTGCCGATCATTATAATGAACAATTTGGTCGAGCGATTCGGCCGATTGCCTCATATTTTGATGGCGACGATCGAAGAATTGGATGAAGTGGACGGCATCGGCGAAGTGCGCGCCCGCGCCATTAAAGAAGGACTTAAGCGGATCCAAGAGCAGATGTTCATTGACAGACAAATTTAAATCTCATACAATTGATGGAATGTGGTCCTGTCGCGTAGATATACATTAGTAACAGGTTTTGGGGCATAGTAGAGAAGAGGTGGAAAAGATGATCACAAAGTCGATACCGAGCCTTCTCACGGTGGGGAACTTATTCTTAGGAGTAATCGCCATCATCCTTGTGTTCAACGAAAAACCGGATACGGCAGCAATGATGGTGTTAATCGCGATGCTGCTCGACGGCGTAGACGGACGTGTCGCTCGGGCGCTCAATGCTCAAAGCGAGTTCGGCAAGGAGCTTGATTCGTTATCCGACGTTATTTCGTTTGGCGTAGCGCCTGCTTTTATTATGTACGTGGTCGCATTCCAAGATTTGAGTCCAGCATTGGCATGGATCGTTACGGCTCTGTTCCCGATTTGCGGAGCACTCAGACTCGCACGATTTAACGTAATTGCAAGCTCGCCGGGCTATTTTATTGGTCTTCCGATCCCAGCGGCCGGAGGCGTTCTGGCAACGCTTGCGTTATTTAAGGATGATATAGCGGTATCGATCTTGCTGGCAAGCACGTTGGCGCTTGCTCTATTAATGGTCAGCACCATTAAATATCCGAATTTCAAAAAAGTAGGCATTCCGAGAAGCGCAGTATGGGTCGTACCGATTATCGTAGCGGTCTCGGTCGTATTAGGCCTTTTATTTAAACATCAATTGTCCAAAATTTTGTTCGTACCGCTGCTGCTGTACGCCTTGTACGGCCTAAAAAAAAACGTTAGCCGACGGCCGAAAAAACGCCGAAAGCGCGGAAGCAGACAGGATCAATCGGATGATTCAGTGAAATCCGAGCATACAGCGTAGTGTAAGAATAGAAAAAACCGCCTCTGCATCGGAAGCAGATCAGGCGGTTTTTTTTGTATTGCAACGATAAGATTGTTGTCGTCTTAATGGCATGCATAATCGACTACGTTAAATTAAATAAGCCAAGCGTCGAGCATTTGTCGTATTCGTCTGCGATTACCTCGTCTAGTTCAATGTTTAGCAGATTGCATAAAGCGGTCATGTAAAACAAATTGCGTCCGAGCTCGGACTTCAGTACGTCCCGGCAATGCTCGCAAACCTCTCCGGAGAGATGGCTTTGCAGCGTTGTTTTCGCGTTTTCGAGATCAAGCTCATCCGAGTATTGCTGTTTTTTGGCGTTCAATTCAATGCAGCCGCAATCCGTTACGGCTTTGGATACAGCACGATTCACGGAAGCGCCCGATTGTCCGAACTTGGACATGACGTCTAGCAGACTTCGGTGTCTAAGTAGTAGTTCAGATACCTGCTGCTGGAACTGATTCAGTGTTGGAGCGCTCATCGATTCCACCTCTATCACCAACCTCTTCGAAAGTAATCTCAACTCCCATTATAAGCCTCAGGGGGGCTGTTTTCAAAATGTGAATTATGAGAAAATTCTGATCGAAGTAATTCAGTGGTGGGCGACCGCGGCTAAAGGTAAATTTTATCGCCAATCAGAATGCACATCTATAGGGTTTGACTCTCTATAGAGGTGAACATTCTGATGTGGGGAGAAAAACTTTATCGCAGAAATGCGAGGATGAGCGACCGCGGATAGTGGAAGTTTTTATCGCCAATCAGAATGCATATCTATAGGGTTTGACTCTCTATAGAGGTCAACATTCTGATGTGGGGAGAAAATTCTGATCGAAGCAATTCAGTGGTGGGCGACCGCGGCTAAAGGTAAATTTTATCGCCAATCAGAATGCATATCTATAGGGTTTGACTCTCTATAGAGGTGAACATTCTGATGTGGGGAGAAAAACTTTATCGCAGAAATGCGAGGATGAGCGACCGCTGCTAAAGGTAAATTTTATCGCCAATCAGAATGCACATATATAGGGTTTGACTCTCTATAGAGGTGAACATTCTGATGTGGGGAGAAAATTCTGAGTTAAGCAACTCGGGGATGAGCAATTAGTGAGGATATTCACTAATTAGTGAGGAGAATCTCACAGAAATGCTTCGAACTGTTAGTTACTGTCCAAATAGTGAGGCAATCCTCACTTGTCGTGAACCCAGCTTCATGACGAGTGAGGCTTGCCTCACTATTTGTGCGAAGCAGGCTTTTACGGCTCGTTTAAGTGAGGTTAACCTCACTCCGGATGAGATAAAGCTCACTAATGCACGAATGGCGAGCGCCGTTTTTGCTCGGGCGATTGGGATACTAGAACTATTTTACAAATTCACGCGCTGCCTACGATTAACCTTCCTATTATTGGAACATAATTGTAATGGAGGTGAACCGTAATGGTTAGACGTATAATTCAAATAATGGGTATGTTGTTTGGCGGTATGGCCGGCGGCGAAGTATATGGTTGGATGAATGGAGCGGCACTGTGGTCGAGCTCATCATTCGGTATGCTGCAGCGATCGGGCACTTATTACATGAATGTAGCAGTTGGCGCGGTATTTGGAGTCATTGCAGCAACGATGTTGGCAGGGCAGGTCATTCGGTATATGCAGAAGGGTGCGGAGCAGACAGCTGCGCTGCCGATGAAGGATTTAATAGCGGGAGCGGGCGGTTTGCTGGCCGGCTTGCTGCTTGCTGTGCTTCTTTATCCGGCCGTCTCGGATTTCAGCGGTATGGGACGACTCATTCCCGCTGCGATGATGTTGATCTTCGGTTACTTGGGTCTCAGCATCGGCTTGCATAAGAAAGAAGAGCTGGCTACCGGCTTCGAGAGCTTGCTGGAGAAGCGGCGAACAGCGCCCGAACCAGAGGAAACGAGCGGTTACGAGGAGCATAAGATCCTCGATACGAGCGTTATTATCGACGGACGGATTGCGGATATATGCAAAACCGGCTTTATCGAGGGCACGCTGGTCATTCCGGAATTCGTGCTGGAGGAACTGCAGCATATTGCCGATTCTTCGGATTTGCTGAAGCGTAACAGAGGCCGTCGCGGCCTTGATATTTTGAACAAAATTCAGAAGGAGCTTGATGTTCGCGTTCTGATCTACGAAGGAGACTTCGAGGAGATCGGCGAGGTGGACAGCAAGCTGGTGAAGCTTGCGAAGGCGCTCCACGGCAAAGTGGTAACGAATGACTTCAACCTGAATAAAGTATGCGAGCTGCAAGGCGTATCGGTGCTTAACATTAATGATTTAGCTAACGCCGTGAAGCCGGTTGTGTTGCCGGGAGAAGAAATTATCGTTCAAGTGATCAAAGACGGCAAGGAACACGGCCAAGGCGTAGCGTATCTGGATGACGGCACGATGATCGTCGTTGAGGGCGGCCGCGACTACATCGGCACGACGATGGAGGTGCTCGTTACGAGTGTCCTGCAGACGTCGGCGGGTCGGATGATATTCGCGAAACCGAAGCTGTTGGAAAAAGCGCTCTAACAAGGTATGATAGTACTATCATAGAGCGTTAGGCAGGTTGGGTCATGTTAGCAGATTGGGGAGTCGTCATTGTCGCGGCCGGACGCGGGACGCGAATGGGGACGAAAGAGAGCAAACAATATTTGCAGTTAGCGGACAAGCCTATTCTTGTGCATACACTGGAGCTGTTCGAGCGAATGGACGCCGTGAAGGAAACGGTGCTTGTTGTCGGCGCGGAGGATGTGCCTAGGTGCCAGGAATGGGTTGCCCGCTACGGCTTTGCGAAGGTGAAGGCTGTTCTTGCCGGAGGCAAGGAGCGCCAACATTCCGTGCACATCGGCCTTCAAGCGATTACGGCCGAATGGGTCATGGTGCATGACGGCGTTCGTCCGCTCGTGTCGGCGGAAGCGGTGCAGCGATGCTGCGAGACCGCCGAGCGCAGCGAAGCCGCAGTGCTTGCCGTTCCTGTGAAGGACACGATCAAGCAAGTAGATGAAGCGGGTATTATCATTGCTACGCCGGACCGTCGAAGCTTGTGGGCGATACAAACGCCGCAAGCTTTTCGTCATGCATTGCTGCTTGAGGCGCATGAGCAGGCTGAAGCAGCCGGCTTCATCGGCACGGATGACGCGATGGTTGTGGAACGGACGGGAGCAACCGTTACCGTTGCACAGGGAGAATATACGAATATAAAGATAACGACGCCTGACGATTTGCCATGGGCGGAATTTCTGCTAGCAAATCGCCGTGTCGATATGGTTGAGGGAAAGGATGATAAATAGTGATACGTGTAGGACAAGGCTTTGACGTGCATCAATTGGTAGAGGGGCGTCCATGCATTATCGGCGGCGTAACGATCCCTTATGAAAAGGGTCTGCTCGGGCATTCTGACGCGGACGTACTGCTGCATGCCATTACAGATGCCATTTTAGGCGCGCTCGGAATGGGCGACATCGGTAAACATTTCCCCGATACGGATGCTGCATATAAGGATGCGGACAGCTTAAAGCTGTTGGAGCATGTATGGAAGCTTATACGGGAGAAGGGTTATAAGCTCGGCAATATTGATTCGACGATTATTGCTCAACGCCCGAAGATGCTGCCCTATATTCCGCAAATGACGGAAATTATTGCGAAGGCGCTTGAAGCGGATGTATCGCAAGTGAATGTGAAGGCGACAACAACGGAGCAGCTTGGCTTCGCAGGACGCGGCGAAGGCATTGCGGCGCAATCGGTTGTTTGTTTAGTTAAAGCGGACTAATTAAAGTTACTTAAATATTGGAGGAGTATAATTATGCCACAGGAAGTACGTGTACGTTATGCGCCGTCGCCGACGGGTCACCTGCATATCGGCAACGCTAGAACGGCCTTATTTAATTATTTGTTTGCACGCAATCTTGGCGGCAAATTCATCGTTCGTATTGAAGATACGGATGTTAAGAGAAACGTAGCTGGCGGCGAAGAAAGCCAGCTTACATACATGAAGTGGCTCGGCATCGATTGGGATGAGAGCGTGGATATCGGCGGCGGATACGGTCCATACCGTCAAACCGAGCGTCTTGATATTTATCGCGTGTATTGGCAGGAACTGCTTGACCGCGGCCTTGCATACCGCTGCTACTGCAATGAAGAGGAGTTAGAGCAAGAACGGAATGAGCAGCTTGAGCGCGGCGAAACGCCTCGTTATTCCGGCCGTCACCGCGATCTCACCGATGAGCAACGTTCTGCGTTCGAGGCTGAAGGCCGCGTGCCTAGCATTCGCTTCCGTGTACCGGAAGGCCGCACGTATCAGTTCGACGATATGGTGAAGGGTTCGATCAGCTTCGATACGGCTGAGATGGGCGATTTCGTTATCGTGAAGAAGGATGGCATTCCGACCTATAACTTCGCAGTTGTACTGGACGATCATTTGATGAAAATCAGCCATGTACTGCGCGGAGAGGATCATATCTCCAATACGCCGCGCCAGCTTATGATCTATGAAGCTTTCGGCTGGGAGCCGCCGCTGTTTGCCCATATGACGCTGATCGTGAATGAGCAGCGCAAGAAGCTAAGCAAACGCGATGAGTCTATCATTCAATTCATCTCGCAGTACGATGACCTCGGTTACTTGCCGGAGGCGTTGTTCAACTTCATCGCTTTGCTTGGCTGGTCGCCGGAAGGCGAGCAAGAGATGTTCACACGCGAGCAACTGATCGAGGTGTTCAATGCGGAGCGTCTGAGCAAGAGCCCGGCCGTATTCGATACGCAGAAGCTGAGCTGGATGAACAACGAATACATGAAGAAAGCGGAGCTTCCGCGCGTCGTTGATATGTGTATTCCTCACCTGCAGAAGGCTGGCCGTATCGCGGCTGAACTGGATGCGGATGACCGCGCTTGGGTTAGCGATCTCGTAGCGCTGCATCAGGAAAAGCTTCGTTATGCAGCTGATATTGTGCCGATTACGGCGTTGTTCTTCGCTGAGGAGCCGGCGGACGAGGATGAAGCGGCTAGCGTGCTTGCCGAGGAGCAGGTACCGACTGTGCTTGGCGCATTCCTTGCGCTGGTGGAAGCGGGCGATTCTGCGTTTACGGTTGACGGCATTAAGGAAATGATCAAGACTGTTCAGAAGGATACCGGCTTCAAAGGGAAGCAGCTGTTCATGCCTATTCGCGCTGCGCTGACAGGCCAAACCCATGGCTCTGACTTGAACCAGTCGATCGCGCTGCTCGGCAAAGACAAGGTCGTCTCGCGTCTTCGCGCGCGTCTATAGGCTAACTAGTTAGCTGACGATCGTCTTGCTGGCTCGGCATGCGCTGTGAAGAGAGGCTTTGCAGATAGTCCTTGTCACCTATTTGGCTATTGAGTATACTATGGATAATATCTACATGAATATATCGGCTATGAACAGGATTAGTACGTTTGCATGCGGATTCGCAGAGAGGACAACCGTCATTCGAATCGGCGCTGCTTGAGGGTATAAGGGCAGCGGCAAGAGTGGGGCTGAAAGTTGTTTGGTTCGCGCAAACGGAAATTTGCACCTGGGAGCTTTGTTCCGAGCTGGTTATCGAGCTTTAGTTGATCGATAAACAGGGTAGGCGACAACGTAAGTCTGCGTTAAAGACATGAAGGTGAACAGCCGGCTTGTTAGAGTGCCGTGTATTGTTCAAGCAGAGTGGGACCGCGCGATTAACACGCCTCTGCAGCACTTGATGCTGCAGGGGCTTTTTTTATTGGAAAGAAAAGCAGCGCATAGCGTAGAGCCAAGCAATTTTGAAAGCAGAGGAGCAAAACGAATGTTTCGCCATTTTCGATCGGACGTTCAAGCAGTATTCGAAAATGATCCGGCGGCACGAAGCCGTTTCGAGGTCATCTTCACCTATTCGGGCCTGCATGCTATATGGGCGCATCGCATTGCGCATCCCTTATACCGTAGAGGCTGGTTTACGCTTGCGAGGATCATCTCGCAGGCAGGACGCTTCATGACGGGTATTGAGATCCACCCCGGCGCGCGAATCGGCAATCGGCTGTTCATCGATCATGGCATGGGCGTCGTTATTGGAGAAACATGCGAAATCGGAGACGACGTCGTTATCTATCAAGGTGTTACGCTAGGCGGCACAGGCAAGGAAAAGGGCAAGCGCCATCCGACGATCGGAAATAATGTCGTCATCGGATCGGGAGCGAAGGTTCTTGGTTCCTTCCAAGTTGGAGATAATTCTAATATAGGATCAAATGCGGTCGTCTTGCGCGAGGTGCCTGATAACAGCACCGTGGTCGGGAATCCAGGGCGTGTGGTGAAGCGGAACGGGGAGCGGGTAGGCGATCGGCTCGACCATAAACAGCTGCCGGATCCGGTCATTGAAATGTTCCGCGCGATGAAAAAGGAAATTGATAGTTTGAAAGTTGAATTAGGCAAGGAAGTTGAAGAGCCCGAAGCAGGAGGAGTTTTTGACAATGGCAATTACGATATATAATACGCTCACGAGAGCGAAGGATTCGTTCGTCCCTCAGACACCGGGCAAGGTTAACATGTACGTATGCGGGCCGACCGTGTATGACTATATTCATATCGGCAATGCGCGTCCGGTTATTTTCTTCGACGTTGTGCGCCGCTACTTGGAAGCAGCAGGCAACGAGGTCCGTTATGTGGTCAACTTCACGGACGTAGACGACAAGCTCATTAAGAAGGCTGAGCAGCTCGGCACGACTGTGCCGGAAGTTGCAGAGAAGTTTATTACAGCGTTTTATGGAGATATCGATTCGCTCGGCGTTCGCAAGGCAACACTTAATCCGCGCGTAACGGACAATATTCCGGAGATTGTCGCGTTTATTGCAGAGCTTGTAGACAAAGGCTATGCGTATGAAAGTGAAGGCGACGTATATTTCCGTACGTCCAAATTCGATGAATATGGCAAGCTTTCGGGTCAAAACTTAGGCGAGCTGCAATTCGGCATTCGCGTAGAGATTGGCGACCGCAAAGAAAATCAGCAGGACTTCGTGCTGTGGAAGGGTGCGAAGCCAGGCGAGATTAAGTGGGAGAGCCCATGGGGCGACGGCCGTCCGGGCTGGCATATCGAGTGCTCGGCAATGGCCCGCAAGTATCTCGGCGAAACGCTCGATATTCACGGCGGAGGACATGATCTGCAATTCCCGCATCATGAATGCGAGATCGCGCAGTCGGAGAGCCTTAGCGGAAAGCCACTGGCGAACTACTGGATGCACAATGGCTACATTCATATCAATAATGAAAAAATGTCCAAATCGCTCGGCAACGGCATCACGGTTAATGAGATCGTGAAGCGGATTAAGCCGCACGCGATCCGTTACTTCATGCTGTCGACGCATTACCGCAGCCCGCTTAACTTCAGCGACGAGACGATTGCGCAAGCGGTTAATAGCGTTGAGCGGATTGCCAACTGCGCTTCGAACCTGAAGCATAGGCTGAGCAGCGAAGGGCTAAGCGATGCAGCGGCTGATCCTGCGCTTCAAGCGAAGCTGGATGAGATTGCGAGCCAGTTTCATGCTAAGATGAGCGACGACTTTAACACGCCGGATGCCATAACGGCTGTATTCGAGCTTGTGACTGAAGCGAATCAATATATGAATCGCAGCGATGCTTCTGCTGAAGGATTGCAGGCTCTGCTGGCACTGCTTGAGCAGTTGGATAATGTGCTTGGTCTCTTGCCGGCGCAAGAAGCGGCTAACGAATTGCTTGATGCGGATATCGATCAATTGATCGTAGAGCGTACGGAAGCGCGCAAATCGAAAAACTGGGCACGAGCGGACGAGATCCGCGATCTGCTGGCTGAAAAAAACATTGTGCTTGAGGATACGCCGCAAGGCATTCGTTGGAGACGCAAATGAGCGAACATATAGATGCCGGCTCGCTCATGTTTTATCCGCCCGCAAAGAAACCGCAACTGATTAATCCGGTTGTTCTCGCATATGTGGGCGATGCCGTATTTGAACTGCTCGTGCGACAGTACTTGGTGTCGCTGCCCAATAACAAGTCGCATCATATGCATCGCGAAGCGACAAGTATCGTGTCAGCGAAGGGCCAGCGGAAATTGCTTGAGCGATTGCAGCCGCATCTGACGGAGGAGGAGGCGGACATCGTCCGCCGAGGCCGCAACGCCAAGTCGGGAGCTCCGCCGAAGAACGCGGATCCGGCCGATTACCGTCTTGCGACGGCGCTCGAGAGCCTCGTTGGCTACTTATATTACGAGGGGCGCAATGAACGGCTCGGTGAGCTGTTCGCGATCGGACTAGAAGGAAAATAGAAGGAGGGAATATGATGTCTGTTGAGAACCAAAACCAGGAGGAAATGATCGCTGGCAAGCATCCCGTGCTTGAGGCGCTTCGTTCCGGACGGGAAATTAATAAAATATGGATTGCTGACGGCGCGCAGAAGACGTTGACGCAGCCGATCGTTGCTGAGGCGAAGAAGCTTGGCATCGTAGTTCAATTCGTTGACAAGCGCAAACTTGATAGTATGGTCGAAGGCGTTGCCCATCAAGGTGTCGTCGCGCAGGCGGCTGCCTTTGATTATGTAGAAGTAGAAGAATTGCTCGAGATTGCATCGAAGAGCGGGGAGACGCCATTCATTCTTGTCCTTGACGAGATTGAGGATCCGCATAACCTCGGCTCGATTCTAAGAACGGCAGAATGTACCGGCGTGCACGGCGTTATTATTCCGAAACGCCGCTCGGCTTCGCTGACGGCTACTGTGCTTAAGACATCGGCAGGAGCGGCTGAACATGTGCCTGTCGCGAGAGTAACGAACCTGGCTCAAACCATCGATAAGCTGAAGGAAGCGGGCGTATGGGTCGCCGGCACGGACGTAAGCGCATCGCAGGATGTGTACAAGATGAAGTTCGATATGCCACTCGCAGTCGTAATCGGCAACGAGAGCAAGGGCATGGGCCGGCTTATTAAAGAAAAATGCGATTTTCTCGTTAAACTTCCGATGCTCGGCCGCTTGAATTCACTGAATGCCTCGGTTGCAGCAGGCGTGCTTATGTATGAAGTCGTGCGGCAACGCCGGGGCGTATAGGGCATGAATCGGCGCGACGACATTTTGTTGGTCGATGGATACAATATGATCGGCGCGTGGCCAATGCTCGAGAAGCTCAAGGAGCATGACCTGGAGGATGCGCGGGATAAGCTGCTGGACATGCTTGCGGATTATCAAGGCTTCACGGGCATGAAGGTGTATGTGGTATTTGACGCTTATTTTGTCCCAGGTATAGGGGCGACTTACCGGCAGCATAAGCTCACGGTCATCTATACGAAGGAGAAAGAAACGGCTGACGAGTGCATTGAACGCTTGTGCGCGGAGCTGAGTTCGAGGCGTAGGAACATCTACGTGGCGACCTCCGATATGATTGAGCAGCATGTTGCGTTCGGCCAAGGCGCCCTTCGTGTATCCGCGCGCGAACTGCTTATCGACATTGGGCAGAATCGCAAAGATATCGAGCAAACGCTTCGGGAAGATAAGCCGACCAAGCGTAATTCGGTTGACTCGAGAGTGAATTTGGAGACGTGGAGTAAGCTGGAACGAATGAGACGCGGTGAAAAGTAAGGGAAATCGAGTCGGCGAGATAAGTGAAGATCGTATTTGATCGACGCTTGTTTCAATGTTCCACAAAGTTACAATTTTACTAGATAATCGATAGTTTTCGAGGCTGAATTGGTTGACGGTGTAAGGTTTTATCATGTATACTGGCTCTATATTTTCAGAATCTAGCGGTGTACGCCTTGCAGGCCGGAGGGATAGTTCGTGGGCATCGACCTCAAAGAATGGAGTACGCTCGAATACGACAGCAGTACGGACGAGGACATCGTCGAGGCGGTCCGCAACGGCGATAGTATGGCGCTGGAATATTTGATTAATAAGTATAAGAACTTCGTGCGAGCAAAGGCGCGTTCTTATTTTCTTATCGGCGCGGATCGTGAAGATATCGTGCAGGAAGGCATGATCGGCTTATATAAGTCAATTCGCGATTTCAAAGGGGACAAGCTAGCAAGCTTCAAAGCCTTTGCCGAATTGTGCATCACAAGGCAGATCATTACCGCCATCAAAACAGCCACGCGTCAGAAGCACATCCCACTCAATTCGTATGTATCGCTTGACAAGCCGATTTATGATGAAGATTCAGACCGCACGCTGCTGGACGTTATATGCGGCACTCGCGTATCCGATCCGGAAGAACTTATTATTAATCAAGAAGAATTTATTGGCTTGGAAGATAAGATGTCCGAAATATTAAGCGATCTGGAGCGCAAGGTGCTCATGCTTTATTTGGACGGAAGATCGTACCAGGAAATCGCCGTCGATTTGGACCGCCATGTGAAGTCCATTGATAATGCTTTGCAACGAGTGAAGCGGAAGCTTGAACGTTACTTGGAAATCAGGGACATTAGCGGGTAAGTGTCGTTCAGCAACGATCAGCATAATAACCAAGGCTGTCTATTCCGTCTGGCAAGACCAGGCGGACCGGGACGGTTTTTTTATTGATAGGGTTGAAAACACATGAAGCAGACGATAATGGTAGATACGAGTCCCGAGTCCAAGCAGGCTGTCTTGGCAATAATTCGCATGCCGCGCGTCTATCTTTTACATTGACATGAAAAATGCCATATGCTAAAGTGTTTAGGTAGGCCTGAAATCGAGGTTTTTTTTTGTATTTGCGATGGAATCAATGATGTTTCATATAGAGCTTCATGATTCGTATTTTGTAGCAGTTCGGGAGGTGTAATTCAATGCGGGTTATTATCACGTTGGCATGCACAAACTGCAAACAGAGAAACTATGCGAGCAGCAAGAACAAACGCAATCACCCCGACCGCATCGAGTTGAAGAAGTTTTGCAAGTTTTGTAACGAGCAGACTCCTCATCGCGAGACGAGATAGTCAATTGGAGGTGTGACCGTGGCATTTTTGGCTAAACTGAAGCAAAGCTTTGGTAATACGTTTAGTTTTTTTGCCGACAGCTGGGCAGAACTTAAGAAAGTTCGCTGGCCAAATCGTAAAGAGTTGACAAGCTACTCGATCGTCGTTCTTTTAACGATCACGTTTGTAACGATTTACTTCTGGCTTCTTGACATCGGGATCTCGACTCTGGTTGAACTCATTGTTTAAGAAGGGTCCAAAGGTGGATTAGTGATGGAAAAAAGATGGTACGTCGTGCACACTTACTCCGGGTATGAGAACAAAGTGAAAGTCAACCTGGAACGCCGTGTTGAATCAATGGGCATGGAAGACAAGATCTTCCGCGTGCTCGTTCCCATGGAAGATGAAGTGGTAGAGAAGGACGGTAAGAAGAAGACCGTTCAACGTAAAGTCTATCCTGGCTATGTTCTTGTGGAAATGGTTCAAACCGACGATTCATGGTACGTTGTTCGAAATACACCAGGCGTAACTGGTTTCGTAGGTTCAACTGGGTCCGGTTCGAAGCCGACTCCTCTATTGCCCGATGAAGTGGAGCAAATCCTCAAGCATATGGGTATGGAAGAGCCGAAGCCGAAGATCGAATTCGAACTGAAAGAAACAGTTCGCGTCAAAGTAGGTCCTTTCGCAGACTTTGTCGGTTCAGTAGAAGAAATTTTGCTCGACAAAGCGAAGTTGAAAGTTCATGTCAACATGTTTGGCAGGGAAACCCCTCTTGAGCTCGACTATACTCAAGTGGAAAAGATTTAATATCCGGTTTCCAAATCCGCTTGGAATACTTTAGTGTATTTCATCGGATCGTGTAATGCTTTAGGATTACAAGGTAAGGAGGTATGAGTCATGGCAAAAAAGGTCATCAAGATGGTCAAACTGCAAGTTCCTGCAGGAAAAGCTAACCCAGCGCCACCAATCGGTCCGGCACTAGGTCAAGCAGGCGTTAACATCATGGCTTTCTGTAAAGAGTTCAACGCTCGTACTGCGGATCAAGCTGGTCTGATTATTCCAGTCGTGATCACTGTATTCGAAGACCGTTCCTTTACTTTCGAGACTAAAACACCGCCGGCTGCTGTATTGCTCCGCGTTGCTGCTGGTATCGAAAAAGGTTCAGGTGAGCCGAACAAGAAAAAAGTTGCTACTGTAAAACGCGATAAAGTTCGTGAAATCGCAGAGCAAAAAATGCAAGATCTAAACGCAGCTTCTGTTGAAGCAGCTATGCGTATGGTTGAAGGTACTGCGCGCAGTATGGGCGTAACAATCGTTGACTAATTCCGCATAGGCTATTGCAGCTTTAGCGGGATTAGAACGATCTGTCTTGCGAAGCCGGGTAGGCTTTCGCAGGTGGGAGGATCATCCATAAGAGGGTGTTCCGCTATACCACATAAGGAGGAGAACAAAATGGCTAAACACGGTAAAAAATATGTTGAAGCTGCTAAGCTGATCAACAGCGAAGCGACTTACGAGCCAGCTGAAGCGATTGAACTCGTTAAGAAGGCTGCGACAGCTAAATTCGACGAATCCGTTGAAGTAGCAGTTCGTCTGGGCGTTGACCCACGTAAACAAGACCAAGCAGTGCGCGGCGTCGTAGTACTTCCGCACGGTACTGGTAAAACTAAACGCGTTCTCGTTTTCGCAAAAGGCGAAAAAGCGAAAGAAGCGGAAGCTGCAGGCGCTGACTTTGTTGGCGACGCAGACATGATCAACAAAATCCAACAAGGCTGGTTCGAATTCGACGTTTGCGTAGCAACGCCGGACATGATGGCTGAAGTTGGTAAACTTGGACGTATCCTCGGCGGTAAGGGCTTGATGCCTAACCCGAAAGCTGGTACAGTAACATTCGATGTTACTAAAGCCGTTCAAGAAATCAAAGCCGGTAAGATTGAATACCGTCTTGATAAAGCAGGTCAAATCCACGCTCCAATCGGTAAAGTATCGTTCGATGCTGAGAAGCTGAACGAGAACCTTAAAGCATTGATTGATGCTTTGGTTCGCGCTAAACCGGCTGCTGCTAAAGGTATTTACCTGAAAAACATCGCCGTTTCGTCGACTATGGGCCCTGGCGCTCGTGTTTCGACTGCGAACTATCGCTAAGAAACGGAACTTAATTTCGAACACGCATACCGAAGACAGTAGGTGCCATTAGGCTTAATTTCCTACCGAGGTGTTATGATAAAACGTTTGTAAGCGAGTCAAGGCCAATCGGCCTTGCCGCGATAACGACATCATGGCCTTCGCAACGTCTGCGAAGGCCTTTCTCATGCATCGAGGCGAGGAAAGCCCGTCGTATATCGGAATGTAAAATATTACGGGAGGTGTACAGTTTGGCTAACGCAAAGATCATCCAAGAGAAACAAGAAGCAGTTGCAGTAATCGCGGCAAAGATCTCTGAGAGCTCGAGCACGGTTGTTGCTGACTATCGCGGATTGAACGTTGCGCAAGTTACTGAACTTCGGAAACAACTCCGCGAAGCGGGCATTGAATTCCAAGTTTTGAAAAACTCGCTCGTTCGCCGTGCAACTGAAGGAACGGATTTCGCAGCTTTGAACGATATCCTGACTGGTCCTACAGCAATCGCATTCGGCAAAGAAGACGCCGTTGCTCCAGCGAAAATCTTGAACGATTTTGCTAAGAAAAACGACGCTTTGAAACTTAAAGGCGGTATCGTTGAAGGTAAAGTCGTTGATCAGGATCAAATCAAAGCTCTTGCAGAGCTTCCGTCCCGCGACGGTTTGCTTTCCATGCTCCTCAGCGTATTGCAAGCTCCTATGCGCAACTTCGCGCTTGCAGTTAAAGCAGTCGGCGAGAAGCAAGAAGCACAAGCTTAGTAAACAACGCAACATTGCTAATGATGTAACTGTTATCCGGCTTATGCCGGTCGCGTAATGCGAAACACAAAAAAACTAAACCAAATTTCCGGAGGTATAACCATGTCTAAAGAGCAAATCTTGGAAGCCATCAAAGTTATGACCGTTCTTGAACTGAACGACCTTGTTAAAGCAATCGAAGAAGAATTCGGCGTAACTGCTGCAGCTCCAGTAGCTGCTGGCGGCGCAGCAGTAGCTGTTGAAGCTGAGCAATCCGAATTCGACGTTATCCTTAACAACGCTGGCGCATCGAAAATCAACGTAATCAAAGTTGTTCGCGAAATCACAGGTCTTGGCCTGAAAGAAGCGAAAGACTTGGTTGATAGCGCTCCTAAAGCAATCAAAGAAAAAGTTGCTAAAGAAGAAGCTGAAGCTGTTGCAGCTAAACTTACTGAAGCTGGCGCTTCCGTAGAAGTTAAGTAATATCGCTTAAATTGCATACAGCAGGGACATAAGCATACGCTGTGGCCTCGCTGACGAGCCCCTTGGAACCGCATGGTTTCAAGGGGTTCGTTGCATGTTATAAGCTAATAGCTCAAGGATGACGGAAGGGAAGCCGAACATGTCGAATCATTATTATTCTGAAAGCCCGGAAGTAAAGCATAACCGGCAGCAGCATACCTTTGATCTGCGCGGCTATGCCTTTCGTTTTATGACGGATGCAGGCGTATTCTCCAAGACAGGTGTCGATTACGGCAGCCGAGTGTTGATTGATGTCATGGAGATTGCGGGCGATGCGAAGGTGCTTGATGTCGGTTGCGGCTACGGTCCGATCGGGCTGACGGCTGCGAAGCTGGCGCAGCAAGGTCATGTGACGATGATTGATATTAATGAACGAGCGGTAGAGCTGTCTCGCGAGAATGCTCGACTTAACGGGATAACGAATGTAACGGTAGTGCAGAGTGATATCTATGCTGCGGTGAAGGAGCAACGATTCAATACCATTGTAACGAATCCACCTATTCGCGCGGGAAAAGCAGTTGTCCATCGTATATTCGAAGAGGGTTATGAGTTGCTTGCGCCTGGCGGAACGATGTGGGTTGTGATTCAGAAGAAGCAAGGAGCGCCGTCAGCGGAGGCGAAGCTTAAGGACTTGTTCGGAGAACATGAGGTTGAGGAAGTTACGAAGGATAAAGGCTATCGGATCTTCAAAGCTACTCGAACATAAGCGGTGAAAAAGTTTTCAAAGAATGTTTTGCGAAATAGTTTGACTTGACTTTTTGGATATGGTAATATTATAAAATGTCAGCATTAAATTGGGCTCAATCTCTTTAGTCAACTAAAATGTCAAGTATGATTTTTTGGGCGCGGATTGCATAAGATATGCAAGTTTGACGTATAATGTTTACATTTTGGGCAAAATTACTTGATATGTGACCATCGCGCCGCGCTGCGAATGGTTGGCTGCCGGAAACACGCTCTTTTTTCGAACTATTCGATAAGGGCTTTTCTTTATTTAACTATATAGGCGGCTGGTGCCGGCTATGAGTGACGCAGTAAGTATCGATGCTGTGAGACAGACATGAGGGGTGAGGTTAAGTTGGCAGGACAACTTGTTCAGTATGGTCGGCGAGCGCGCAGAAGCTACGCCCGAATCAACGAGGTGCTGGAAGTCCCGAACCTGATTGAAATCCAACAAAAATCGTATGAGAAGTTCTTGGACAACGATTTGATTGAATTGTTTCAGGATATTTCTCCGATTTCGGACTTTACGGGCAATCTATCGCTTGAGTTTATCGACTATGGCTTAGGCGAACCGAAATATTCGGTCGATGAATCAAAAGAGCGCGACGTGACGTATGCAGCTCCTTTACGCGTTAAGGTACGACTTTTCAATAAGGAGACCGGCGAGGTAAAGGAACAAGAAGTGTTCATGGGTGATTTCCCGCTTATGACTGAGACAGGCACGTTTATTATTAACGGGGCCGAGCGGGTTATAGTCAGCCAATTGGTGCGCTCCCCGAGTGTGTACTTCAGCACGAAGGTTGATAAGAACGGGAAGAAGAACTACACGGCAACGGTTATACCGAACCGTGGTGCTTGGCTGGAGCTTGAAACGGATGCCAAGGATATTGTTTACGTTCGTATTGACCGGACCCGGAAAATTCCGGTAACGGTGCTTTTGCGTGCACTTGGTTTTGGCACAGACGCTGAGATTCTCGAGCTGCTAGGCCATGATGAGTATATTCGCAATACGCTAGACAAGGACAATACGGATTCCACGGAGAAAGCGCTGATCGAGATTTACGAGCGTCTTCGTCCGGGCGAACCGCCGACTTTGGATAATGCGAAGAGCTTGCTTGTAGCTCGTTTCTTTGATCCAAAACGATATGACCTGGCCAATGTCGGCCGTTACAAAATAAACAAGAAGCTTCATATCAAAAATCGTTTGTTCAATCAGAAGCTCGCTGAGAACCTGGTTGATCCGACTACTGGCGAGATAATCGCTGAGGCGGGACAAATGATTGACCGTCGCTTGCTTGACGAGATCCTCGAAAAGCTTGAGACGGATGTGGGCTTCAAGACGTATCACGTCGCTAACGGCGTACTTGATGCTGATAGTATTCCGCTGCAAACGATCAGCGTATTCTCGCCGCTTGACGAGAACAAAATCATTAAAGTTATCGCAAATGGTGTTATTGATAAATCCGTTAAGCACATTACGCCTGCGGACATCATTTCCTCCATTAACTATTTCATTAACTTGCTTCACGGCGTTGGTAGCACGGACGATATTGACCATCTCGGCAACCGTCGTCTGCGTTCCGTAGGCGAATTGCTGCAGAACCAATTCCGTATCGGTCTATCCCGTATGGAACGCGTTGTGCGCGAGAGAATGTCGATTCAGGATGCGAACGCGATTACGCCACAGGCGCTAATCAATATCCGTCCCGTTATCGCGTCGATCAAAGAGTTCTTCGGTTCCTCGCAGCTTTCCCAGTTCATGGACCAAACGAATCCGCTTGCTGAATTGACGCATAAGCGTCGTCTATCGGCACTCGGACCAGGCGGTTTGACAAGGGAACGCGCAGGATTCGAAGTACGTGACGTCCATCACTCTCACTATGGCCGTATGTGCCCAATCGAGACGCCAGAGGGACCGAACATCGGTTTGATCAACTCCTTGTCCTCGTTCGCCCGTATTAACGAGTACGGCTTCATTGAAGCTCCGTATCGTTGGGTTGATCCGAAGACTGGCACTGTTACGGAACAAATCTCTTACATGACTGCCGATGAGGAAGACAACTATATCATCGCGCAAGCGAATGCGAAGCTGACTCCTGAAGGTCAATTTGCTGAAACGAACACGATCGTTCGTTACAACAAACAGGCTGATAACATCTTGACGATGCCTAGCGAACGCGTTGACTACATGGACGTATCGCCTAAGCAGGTTGTGTCGGTTGCGACAGCGCTCATTCCGTTCCTAGAGAACGATGACTCCAACCGCGCACTAATGGGATCGAACATGCAACGTCAAGCCGTACCTCTTCTTATCCCGAAAGCGCCGTTCGTCGGTACGGGTATGGAGCATAAGGCTGCGAAAGATTCGGGTGTATGTATTGTTGCCAAATATGACGGAATTATCGAGCGTTCGTCAGCTAACGAAATTTGGCTGCGCCGCGTTGAGATGATTGACGGCAAACCGGTAACAGGCGACCTGGTTAAGCACAAGCTTCATAAGTTTATGCGTTCCAACCAAGGTACGTGCATTAACCAACGTCCGCTTGTACGCAAAGGCGACGTAATCAAGAAAGGCGATATTCTCGCAGACGGCCCTTCCACAGAACAAGGCGAATTGGCGCTTGGACGCAACGTTGTTGTCGCGTTCATGACGTGGGAAGGTTACAACTACGAGGATGCCATCTTGCTAAGCGAAAAGCTTGTGAAGGAAGACGTGTACACGTCCATTCACATTGAAGAATATGAGTCCGAAGCTCGTGATACGAAGCTTGGACCGGAAGAAATTACACGCGACATTCCGAACGTCGGCGAAGATGCGCTGCGCAATCTCGACGAGCGCGGCATTATCCGTGTCGGTGCTGAGATTAACGCAGGAGATATCCTTGTCGGTAAAGTAACGCCTAAGGGCGTAACAGAGCTGACGGCTGAGGAAAGATTGCTTCACGCAATCTTCGGCGAGAAAGCTCGCGAAGTTCGCGATACATCGCTCCGCGTACCGCATGGTACGGACGGTATCGTTGTAGACGTGAAGGTGTTCACTCGTGAGAACGGCGACGAATTGCCTCCAGGCGTTAACCAGTTGGTTCGTGCTTATATCGCTCAGAAGCGTAAAATTTCCGAAGGCGATAAAATGGCCGGACGTCATGGTAACAAAGGGGTTATCGCCCGCATCATGCCGGAAGAGGATATGCCGTTCCTACCGGACGGTACACCAGTAGAAGTCGTACTGAATCCGCTCGGCGTACCTTCGCGGATGAACATCGGTCAAGCGCTTGAAGTTCACCTTGGTATGGCTTGTAAGCATCTCGGCATTCACGCTGCTACGCCTGTATTCGACGGCGCGCGCGAGAATGACGTATTCGATACGATGGAAGAAGCCGGCATGCAGCGTAACGGTAAGACTGTTCTTTATGACGGTCGTACCGGCGAGAACTTCGAACGTGAAGTTACCGTTGGCGTCATGTACATGATCAAACTGGCTCACATGGTTGACGATAAAATCCATGCTCGTTCGACGGGTCCTTACTCGCTCGTTACGCAACAGCCTCTCGGCGGTAAAGCGCAATTCGGCGGACAACGTTTCGGAGAGATGGAAGTATGGGCGCTTGAGGCATATGGCGCAGCGTACACACTTCAAGAAATTCTTACCGTCAAATCCGATGACGTGGTCGGCCGTGTGAAAACGTACGAATCGATCGTCAAAGGCGAGAATGTTCCTGAACCGGGTGTTCCTGAATCGTTCAAAGTATTGATCAAAGAGCTTCAAAGCTTGGGTATGGACGTTAAGATCCTGACTGAGAATGAAGAAGAGATCGAGATGAAGGAAATGGACGACGAGGAAGAGAACACTGGCGATAAACTTAATCTAAATCTAGAAGGCACTGAAGTCGGCGCTGAATAAAGCATTCGCCTGAATTCCGAGTAGCGTCACGCGCTCCTCGGAATTCGGCAGTTTACGCATAAAGACATAGTTATAGATGACGAAGGAGGGTTGCTCCTTGTTGGACGTGAACAACTTCGAGTATATGAAAATCGGTCTGGCTTCGCCTGACAAAATTCGCTCGTGGTCCCGCGGAGAAGTTAAGAAACCGGAGACAATCAACTATAGGACGTTAAAACCGGAGAAGGAAGGTCTCTTCTGCGAAAAAATCTTTGGACCTACTAAGGACTGGGAATGTCATTGCGGCAAATACAAACGCGTTCGTTACAAAGGCGTAGTCTGTGACCGCTGTGGCGTAGAAGTTACTCGCGCGAAAGTTCGCCGCGAGCGTATGGGACATATCGAGCTTGCAGCTCCTGTCTCCCATATCTGGTACTTCAAAGGTATTCCAAGCCGCATGGGCCTTGCGCTAGATATGTCCCCTCGTTCGCTTGAGGAGATCATTTATTTCGCATCTTACGTTGTTACCGATCCAGGTGAAACTCCGCTTGAGAAGAAACAACTATTGTCTGAGAAAGAATACCGCAGCTATCGTGAGAAGTACGGATTCGGCTTCCATGCAGGCATGGGTGCTGAGGCAGTTAAGAAGCTTCTTCAAGATATCGACATTGACAAAGAGCTTGTGCAACTGAAGGAAGATCTGCGTACGGCTCAAGGCCAACGTCGAAACCGTGCGATCAAGCGTCTTGAAGTTGTCGAAGCATTCCGTAATTCCGGTAACGAACCGGAGTGGATGATTTTGGACGTGCTTCCGGTCATTCCTCCTGAGCTTCGTCCAATGGTACAGCTCGACGGCGGCCGTTTCGCAACGTCTGACCTTAACGATCTGTATCGCCGCGTAATTAATCGGAACAACCGACTGAAGCGCCTGCTTGATCTAGGTGCGCCAGACATTATCGTACAGAATGAGAAGCGTATGCTTCAAGAAGCTGTTGATGCATTGATCGATAATGGTCGTCGCGGCCGACCTGTTACAGGACCGGGTAACCGTCCATTGAAATCGCTCAGCCATATGCTCAAAGGTAAGCAAGGACGTTTCCGTCAGAACTTGCTCGGTAAACGGGTTGACTATTCCGGTCGTTCCGTTATCGTCGTAGGTCCTAACCTGAAGATGTTCCAGTGCGGCCTTCCGAAGGAAATGGCCCTTGAACTATTTAAGCCGTTCGTCATGAAGGAACTCGTCAACAAAGGCCTCGCGCATAACATTAAGAGCGCAAAGCGTAAAGTTGAACGCGTAAGCCCTGAAGTGTGGGACGTTCTTGAAGAAGTAATCAAGGAGCATCCGGTATTGCTCAACCGTGCCCCTACGCTTCACAGACTCGGTATCCAAGCGTTCGAGCCTATCTTGGTTGAAGGTAAAGCGATCAAGCTTCACCCGCTCGTATGTACAGCTTACAACGCTGACTTCGACGGTGACCAAATGGCCGTTCACGTACCGTTGTCCGCGGAAGCGCAAGCGGAAGCTCGTCTTCTTATGCTTGCATCGGGCAATATCTTGAACCCGAAAGACGGTAAGCCAGTCGTTACACCATCGCAGGATATGGTTCTCGGCAGCTACTATCTGACGATGGACAACAAAGAGTCCAAAGGCAGCGGTTCCGTATTCGGTACGGTCAACGAAGCAATCTCCGCTTATCAACGCGGTATTGTATCGTTGCATGCGCGTATCTTCGTTCCGGTTCGCGTGTTGAAAAAAGTTAATTTCACCGAACAGCAGCAAAACTCGTTGCTCGTTACTACGGTTGGTAAAGTTATCTTCAACGAGATTTTCCCTGAAGATTTCCCTTATATCAACGAAGCAACGAAGACGAACCTGCTTCATGGTACTCCAGATAAATATTTTGTTTACGAAAAAGGCGCAGACCTAGTTAAGTTTGCGGATGAACTGAATACCCCTGGCGCGGTTGGCAAAGATTACCTTGCGCTTGTTATTGCGGAATGCTTCCGTCAATATCACACAACGCTTACGGCTGTCCTTCTTGACCGCATTAAGCAGCTTGGTTTCACGTATTCTACAAAGGCTGGTATTACGATCGGCGTATCCGACGTTATCATACCGGTAGAAAAAGCTGAAATCATGAAACGTTCCGACGATAAGGTCGCTACTGTTATGAATCAATACCGTCGCGGTTTGATTACGAACGAAGAGCGTTATGACCGTATCATCACGATTTGGAGCGCGTGTAAAGACGAAATTACCGAAGTCCTCATGAAATCGATGGATCGTTACAACAACATCATGCTCATGGTGGATTCGAAAGCACGGGGTAACAAATCGCAAATTACTCAGCTCGGCGGTATGCGTGGTCTGATGGCCAACCCATCCGGTCGTATCATCGAGTTGCCAATCAAATCGAACTTCCGTGAAGGTCTTACCGTCCTCGAGTACTTTATCTCGACGCATGGTGCGCGTAAAGGTTTGGCCGATACAGCACTTCGTACAGCCGATTCGGGTTACTTGACTCGTCGTTTGGTTGACGTTGCGCAGGACGTAATCGTTCGAGAAGAAGATTGCGGAACAGATAAAGGCTTCACAGTTAGCAAGATTCAAGACGGTAAAGAAGTTATCGAGGATCTGTACGACCGTATTGAAGGACGTTACTCCTTCGAGACTGTTCGTCATCCGAAGACTGGCGAAATTATCGTTAACCGCAGTGAACTGATCGATTCGAACAAAGCGGATGCGATCATCGATGCAGGTGTTGAGAAGCTGCAGATTCGTTCTGTGCTCAGCTGCCGCGCCCGTCATGGCGTATGTAAAGTGTGCTACGGCCGTAACTTGGCTACTGGCAAGCACGTTGAGATTGGTGAAGCGGTTGGTATTATCGCGGCTCAATCGATCGGCGAACCAGGAACACAGCTCACGATGCGTACGTTCCATACGGGCGGCGTTGCCGGCGACGACATCACGCAAGGTTTGCCGCGTATCCAGGAGTTGTTCGAGGCGCGTAATCCGAAAGGCCAAGCGATCATTTCCGAGCTTGACGGCGTCATCAAGGAAATTCGTGAAGCGAAGGACCGTCGTGAGATCGAAGTTCAAGGCGAAGCAGAATCGAAAGTATATGCAGTTACTTACGGTTCGCGTATCCGCGTAACGGAAGGCCAGCATATCGAAGCAGGCGATGAGCTGACAGACGGCTCGATCGACCCGAAAGACATGCTGCGCATCAAAGGTATCCGCGGCGTTCAAAACTATATTTTGCAAGAAGTACAGCGCGTTTACCGGAACCAGGGCGTAGAAATCAATGACAAGCACGTTGAAGTCATGATTAAACAAATGCTCCGTAAAATCCGTATCGTAGACGCTGGCGGTACAACTCTTCTTCCAGGTGCGTTCGTAGACATTCATGAATATGAATCTCAGAACCGCGAGGCGATCTTCTCTGATAAGGAGCCTGCTGTCGCTAAGCCGGTATTGCTCGGTATTACGAAAGCGTCGCTTGAAACGGATTCGTTCTTGTCGGCGGCATCGTTCCAAGAAACGACACGCGTATTGACCGATGCTGCTATCAAAGGCAAAGTCGACCAATTGCTTGGCTTGAAAGAGAACGTAATTATCGGTAAGCTGATCCCAGCAGGTACCGGTATGCAGCGTTACCGCAATATCCACTTCGTGGGTATGGAAGATGAAGAAGGTAATCCGATTGTCCAAGAAGAAGCTACGGAAGCAGTAGCTATCGAATAGATAGCGTCCATGGCTACTCTGATAGATAATGAACGTGAATGAAGTGATACATGCACCCGTTCGCTCGATGCGAACGGGCTGCGTGGATCGCTTTTTCTTTTAACTAATGGAATAAATGTTGTACGAGATTCATCATTAATCGCATTGCTTGTCCTAAATATTAGGTTAATCTAAGGGGATTTATAAATTTCAGAGAATTACACTTGACATGTATACAGTATAGATGCTAATATGTCGAAGTGTGCCTGATGACTAGGAATTAGAAATTCGTATGTTCATTTATGAACCGCCTGGTTCTGTGGGCTTAAATGGGGTAAAATGTCTACCGTATTAAAGACATTGATATAGGGGAAGGGGGTGGCAACATGCCAACAATTAACCAGCTGGTCCGCAAAGGACGTCAAGCGAAAGTCGTTAAGTCGAAATCGCCAGCATTGCAAAAAGGTTTCAACGCACTGAAACGTGAAGCTACTAACATCAGCGCTCCTCAAAAACGCGGTGTGTGCACTCGTGTAGGTACAATGACTCCAAGGAAACCGAACTCCGCACTTCGTAAATATGCTCGTGTTCGTCTGACGAACCGTCTAGAAGTTACGGCTTACATCCCGGGTATCGGACACAACCTGCAAGAGCATAGCGTTGTTTTGATCCGCGGCGGTAAAGTAAAAGACTTAGCAGGAGTACGTTACCATATCGTTCGTGGCGCTCTTGATACTGCAGGCGTAAACAACCGTATGCAAGCTCGTTCGAAATATGGTACAAAACGTCCTAAAGTTAAAAAATCGTAAGAATAACTCTATCGAGTTATTAACAAGCTAGAACAAGCGACTATAAGAAGAAAGGGGGACTTTACATGCCACGCAAAGGTCCTGTAACGAAGCGCGATGTGCTTCCAGATCCGATGTATAACAGCAAGCTGGTAACGCGCCTAATCAACCGCATTATGCTTGACGGTAAAAGAGGCGTAGCGGCAACACTGCTATACGATGCTTTCAAATTGATTCAAGAGCGTTCCGGTAAAGATCCGATGGAGGTTTTTGAAACAGCTTTGAAAAACATTATGCCGGTTCTTGAGGTTAAAGCTCGCCGTGTAGGCGGCGCTAACTATCAAGTGCCTATCGAAGTTAAACCAGAGCGCCGTACGGCACTTGGTCTCCGTTGGCTCGTGAACTACTCACGTAACCGCGGCGAGAAAACGATGGAAGAGCGTCTAGCTGCTGAAATCCTGGATGCTTCGAACAACACTGGCGCTTCTGTTAAGAAACGCGAAGATACGCACAAAATGGCTGAAGCAAACAAAGCGTTTGCTCACTACCGCTGGTAGAATCTTAACAATCGAGAGGAGACCATTTTATGTCAAGAGAGTTCTCCTTGAATAATACGCGCAATATCGGGATCATGGCGCATATTGATGCTGGTAAAACGACTACTACTGAACGGATCTTGTTCTTCACGGGCCGTACACACAAAATCGGTGAGGTGCACGAAGGTGCAGCTACGATGGACTGGATGGAACAAGAACAAGAACGCGGTATTACGATTACGTCTGCCGCTACAACCGCTCAATGGAACGGTCACCGCATCAATATTATCGACACCCCGGGACACGTTGACTTCACAGTTGAAGTTGAACGTTCCCTGCGCGTATTGGACGGGGCTGTTGGGGTTTTCAGTGCGAAAGAAGGCGTTGAGCCACAGTCTGAAACGGTATGGCGTCAAGCTGACCGTTACAACGTACCACGTATCGCTTACGTCAATAAGATGGACATCATTGGCGCAGACTTCCTGAATGTTATTAAAGACATGCGCGAGCGTCTGCAAGCTAATGCTGTTGCGATCCAAATACCGATTGGCGCTGAGAGTGATTTTGTCGGCGTTATCGATATTATTGAACGTGTAGCTTACAAGTACAAAGATGATACAGGTAAAGATCCTATTCAAGTTGAGATTCCTGCTGAGTACGCCGACCAAGTCGAAGAACTTCGTACGGAATTGATTGAAAAGGTTGCTGAACTGGACGAAGAATTAACGATGAAATATTTGGAAGGTGAAGAACTCACTATTCCAGAAATTAAAGCAGCACTCCGTAAAGGCGTATGCGAAGTTAAAATCTTCCCAGTAATCGTTGGATCCTCGTATCGCAATAAAGGTGTTCAATTGATGTTGGATGCGGTTGTTGACTACCTTCCATCCCCACTCGATGTACCGGCTATCAAAGGTACGCTCGAGGATGGAGAAGAAGGCGCACGACCATCGTCTGATACAGAGCCGTTCTCGGCTTTGGCATTCAAAATCATGACGGACCCTTATGTTGGTCGTTTGACGTTCTTCCGTGTGTATTCGGGTATATTGAAATCCGGTTCGTATGTTCTTAACTCAACTAAGGGCAAACGTGAACGTATTGGACGTATTCTTCAAATGCATGCTAACTCGCGTCAAGAGATCTCCGAAGTGTATTCCGGCGATATCGCTGCAGCCGTTGGTCTTAAAGACACAACAACTGGTGATACACTTTGCGATGAGAAAGCGATCATCATTCTTGAGTCGATGAACTTCCCAGAACCAGTTATCTCGGTTGCTATCGAACCAAAAACGAAAGCTGACCAAGACAAACTCGGTATTGCGATTTCTAAACTCGCTGAAGAAGATCCTACCTTCCGCGCACATACGGACGAAGAAACAAACCAAACGATTATTTCTGGTATGGGTGAGCTTCACCTTGAAATCCTCGTTGACCGTATGTTCCGTGAATTCAAAGTTGAGACAAACGTTGGTAAACCACAAGTTGCTTACCGTGAAACGTTCCGTCAAGCTGCGAAAGTTGAAGGTAAGTTCGTTCGTCAATCCGGTGGTAAAGGTCAATTCGGACATTGTTGGGTTGAATTCTCACCACTTGAGCCAGGTTCAGGCTTCATATTCGAAAACAAAACAGTCGGCGGTTCGATTCCACGTGAATTTATCGCTCCTATCCAGGCTGGTATTGAAGAGTCGATGAAAAACGGCGTTGTAGCCGGCTTCCCGCTCGTTGATGTCAAAGCTGTTGTTGTAGACGGATCTTATCATGATGTCGACTCCTCCGAGATGGCGTTCAAAATTGCAGGTTCGATGGCGCTTAAAGCTGCCAAAGAAAAATGTAAGCCAGTATTGCTCGAGCCAATCATGAAAGTTGAAGTTACTGTTCCAGAAGAGTACATGGGCGATGTTATGGGTATGCTTAACTCCCGTCGTGGTCGTATCGAAGGTATGGATTCGCGCGCAGGCGCTCAAATCATCCGTGCTAAGGTGCCTCTCTCCGAGATGTTTGGTTACTCCACAACACTTCGTTCCGGTACACAAGGACGCGGCGTATTCTCGATGGAGCTTTCTCACTATGAAGAAGTTCCTAAGTCGATCGCTGAAGAAATTATTTCCAAGCACAAAGGCACTGAGTAATCACTGCGTTTGGCTAACTAAAGTTTGTTCTAGGCCGTCATCAGGTTTGCTTGCACTCTAGGTGTCGGCCCACACATAAAAAATATGATGGTATATGAGGAGGATTAAGTTCAATGGCTAAGGCAAAATTTGAACGTAATAAACCGCACGTTAACATTGGTACTATCGGTCACGTCGATCACGGTAAAACAACATTGACGGCTGCTATTACAACTGTTCTTTCCAAAAAATACGGCGGTGCAGCAGTAGCATTCGACCAAATCGATAAAGCTCCAGAAGAGCGCGAGCGCGGTATCACAATCTCGACAGCACACGTTGAGTATGAGACTCCAGCTCGTCACTATGCACACGTTGACTGCCCAGGTCACGCCGACTACGTTAAAAACATGATCACTGGTGCTGCTCAAATGGACGGAGCTATTCTTGTAGTATCCGCTACTGACGGCCCAATGCCACAAACTCGTGAGCACATCTTGCTTTCGAAACAAGTAGGCGTGCCTTACATCGTTGTATTCCTGAACAAATGCGACATGGTTGAAGACGAAGAGCTTCTTGAGCTTGTTGAGATGGAAGTTCGCGACCTTCTTTCCGAGTATGAGTTCCCAGGCGACGACACTCCAATCATCCGCGGCGCAGCTCGTGAAGCACTTGCTAACCCAGATGGTCCTTGGGCTGATAAAATCATCGAGCTCTTCGAGCAAGTTGATACTTATATCCCAACTCCAGAGCGCGACACAGCTAAGCCTTTCCTTATGCCTGTCGAGGACGTATTCACAATCACTGGCCGTGGTACAGTTGCTACAGGTCGCGTAGAGCGTGGCGTTATCAAAGTTGGCGACGAGATCGAAATCATCGGTCTTGCTGAAGAGTCCCGTAAATCCGTAGTAACTGGCGTTGAAATGTTCCGTAAATTGCTTGACTCCGCTCAAGCTGGCGACAACGTTGGCGCATTGCTTCGTGGTGTAGACCGCAGCAACATCGAGCGTGGTCAAGTATTGGCTAAACCAGGTTCGGTTAAGCCACACACGAACTTCACTGCTCAAATCTACGTTCTAACTAAAGAAGAGGGTGGCCGTCACAAGCCTTTCTTCACAGGCTACCGTCCACAGTTCTACTTCCGTACAACTGACGTAACAGGTATCATCAACCTGCCAGAAGGCACTGAGATGGTTATGCCTGGCGACAACATCACTGTAACGGTTGAGCTTATCGCTCCAATCGCTGTTGAAGAGGGAACTCGTTTCTCGATTCGTGAAGGCGGCCGTACAGTAGGCGCTGGCGCAGTAGCAACTATCCAAAAATAATAAACGCGGCCTTAGGCCGACGTTTGTAACAAGAAGCTCCCACACACGTGGGAGCTTCTTTATGTTAGTAATTATATTTGGATATTTTTCATGTAACTAATGATTGACGGTATACAGGTTAGACCATTAATATTAAATGTAATGTAAAGGTTGTCCACACTCCGAAGGCATTCAGTCACCGCAAGTCAGGCATAGTTCTGAAGAGAAAGGTATGGCCTTTTTTGTATTGTCTGGATGACCCTTTACGAGCACAACTTTGACGGCACACATCATGAGAGGGGTATAACAAATGAAAAAAAAGTTTTGGTTAGGCGTTACGCTTGCAGCTGTTATGGCTGTAACGGCAGCATGCGGTGCGAACGACTCCGGCAATGCTAATACTGGATCGAATAACAATGCAGGCAATACTGGCGGCAATGCGGAGAAAACGTACACGATCGCTATTTCTCAATTTGTCGAGCATCCATCGCTGGACGCTACTAGAGAAGGTTTCATCGCAGCATTGAAGGATGCAGGTATCGAGGAAGGCAAGAACCTTAAGATCGATATGAACAACGCACAAACTGATGCGGCAACCAGCAAAACCATTTCTCAGAAAATTGCTTCTAGCAACGCTGATCTTGCACTTGGCATCGCAACGATGAACTCTCAGAACTTAGCTGAGGACGTAACGGACATTCCTGTATTGTTCGCAGCCGTAACAGATCCGATCGATGCGGGCATCGTTAAACAGCTTCAAGCTCCAGGCGGCAATGTAACAGGTGCATCCGACACGAATCCGGATGCGGTTAAGCAAACGATGGACTTCATCGCTGCTGAACTTCCTGAAGTAAAGAAAGTAGGCCTCGTCATTAATGAAGGCGAGCCGAATGCAGTAGTTATGGCTAAGTATGCACAAGAAGCGCTCGAAGCGCATGGCATTGAGCTTGTTAAAGCGCCTGTTGTTAACACTTCCGATGTTCAACAAGCTGCTGAATCTTTGGTTGGTCGCGTTGATGCCATCTATATCACACTCGACAACAACGTTGTTAGCGGCGTGGACTCCATTATTGAAGTAGCTAACAAAAACGACATCCCATTCTTCTCCGCTGACCGCGATACAGTTGAAAAAGGAGCTTTCTTAACGGTTGGCTTCAAATACTATGATCATGGTTATGAAGTTGGACAAATGGCAGTTGAGATTTTGAAAAACGGCAAAAACCCAGGTGAGATGGACATCACGGTTCCACAAAAGCTTGATTTCATCATTAACCTAAAGGCTGCTGCAGAGCAAGGTATTACAGTTACGGATAAAATGAAAAGTTATGTGAAAGATCCTGCAAACAACATTATCGAGTAAGTTCGGCATCATTGGAATAGAATAAGAAAATGAAAACATGCGGGGTGAGCGGCAATTCTGTTCACCCCCTTGTTGTGATAAAGGAGTGGCATAACGATGCTCACATCATTACAGGGTGCTGTGGAAAGCGGCCTGTTGTATGCGTTGATGGCGCTTGGCGTCTATATTACGTTCCGTATCCTCGACTTTCCGGATCTGACTGTAGACGGAAGCTTCACAACAGGCGCTGCGATCGGCGCTGTTATGACCGTAAACGGTACACCGCCATGGCTTGCGATTATTTGTGCATTTATCGGCGGGGCAATAGCGGGTACTTGTACGGGCTTGCTTCATACAAAGGGTAAAATAAACGGATTGTTATCCGGTATTATTATGATGATTGCCTTGTATTCCATTAACTTGCGCATTCTCGGTAAACCGAACGTTTCCTTGCGCAACATGGATAACGTATTTGACGGCGCATCGGTATTGGTAATTGCGATTGTTTTGGCAGTTGTTGTTAAGCTTCTGTTGGACTTGTTCTTCAAAACCGATGTAGGCTTAAGCTTGCGTGCAACTGGGGATAACTCGCGAATGATTCGCAGCTTTGGTGCAAACACAGATGTTACAACGATCTTCGGGATTGCTTTGTCTAATGCATTGGTAGCAACCTCTGGAGCACTAATTGCTCAGAATCAGAAGTTTGCAGATAATAGCATGGGTATCGGTATGATTGTTATCGGATTAGCTTCCGTTATTATTGGCGAGGCCATTTTCGGATCGCGTTCCATCTTCCGCGCCACTTTGGCTGTTATTCTTGGTGCGGTCATTTATCGGATTATTTTTGCGCTGGCACTCCGTGTCGAGTGGCTGGAAGCATCCGATATGAAACTCATTACAGCAATCATTATTATCTTCGCTCTTGTTGTCCCATCAGCTAGACGTGCGGTGAAGATGAAGAGTGTCGCTCGCAAGCGTACAGCGGAGATGCTGGCTAAGCTCGGCAACACCCCACAAGCGGGAGGTGGCCGTTAATGTTGGAGATTGCTAACGTATCGAAGCTCTTTAACCCTGGCACGGTAGACGAGAAGACAGCACTCGTAGGCGCCAACCTTGTTATGAAGCCTGGAGACTTCGTTACAGTAATCGGAAGTAACGGCGCCGGCAAGTCGACGCTGATGAACATTATCTCCGGAGTAATGAAGCCGGATGCCGGTGATGTGAAGATTGACGGGAAGGTTATCTCGCCACTGTCCGAGCATCAACGCAGCCGCTGGATCGGCCGCGTCTTCCAAGATCCGATGGCCGGCACAGCGCCGCGCATGACGATTGAGGAAAATATGGCGATGGCTTTTACGCGAGGCAAGTCACGCGGATTCTCCTTTGGTGTGAATAAAGCGAAGCGAGCGGTTTTCCGTGAAGAACTGTCTCGTCTAGGCATTGGCCTTGAGAATCGTCTTAACGCCAAGGTTGGGTTGCTCTCAGGCGGCGAGCGTCAAGCGCTCAGCTTGCTAATGGCAACGTTCACTCGTCCGCAGATTCTATTGCTAGACGAGCACACAGCGGCGTTGGATCCCGCTCGTGCGGAGCTTATCACTACACTGACAGAATCGATTGTCCGCGAAATGAAACTTACGACGCTAATGGTAACACATAACATGGAGCAGGCGATTCGTCTTGGCAACCGCCTGATCATGATGGATAAAGGTCGAATCATTCTTAACGTTAATGAGGATCGCAAGAAGAACCTGACTGTAGAGCAGTTGCTTGGTGAGTTTGAGCAGATCAGCGGCAAGAAGTTGGCTGACGATCGCATCGTGCTGGGGTAGGTTTGATTGCGGACTTCACTGGGCTAGGAGCAGGTTTATTTGAGGGAGCTGCACTGCGTGGAAAGCGGGGGCTTGCGTCTGCGTTGAAACCGTATTGTTTTGATTAGAAAAGAACGCTGATACAATACGGATTTCAAAAGCAGACCGTAAACTCTCCAGCTCCCCGCTTTCCTCTCCGTTCCGTCCTCATCAAACGGGGGTATTAATAGAGGGAACTGCACTGCGTGGAAAGCGGGGGCTTGCGTCTGCGTTGAAACTGTATTGTTTTGATTAGAATAGAACGCTGATACAATACGGATTTCAAAAGCAGACCGTAAACTCTCCAGCTCCCCGCCTTCCTCTCCGTTCCGTCCTCATCAAACCAAATATAATAGAAGAAACGCGTGCGATGTTGAGTCGCACGCGCTTTTTTTTGTAACAGAAGCGATAGTTCGATTTTATCGAACTAATACTGAATATTGTGCACCATTGCATACAATAGTGGCAATTCGTCAAACTAATTAGCTGAAAATCGCTCAAGACGGCAAAACCGACGTATTAGTGTTCCGATATCGAGCTAAATGAGAGGTTTACGCTGAGGAGATTTAATTAGTTTCCTGAAAAGACACTACAGCGTGGCAGGATCAACTGGTTATAGGAAGCTTAGGTCGGCTATTGTGTATTCCCTCCTTATTACTAATGAATAGTTTCAGCTGGCGTTATATAATGTGATTCGGGTCAATAATGAGTGAGGACAACTCATAACGGAAATGGTATTAGCTACATATGCTCGTTCACATGAATTCGAACGAGCATGCTTTTCTGCTTCGAGCGAGCACATCAGGGATTTTTCAAGGATAAGAGCGGAGCAGAACTGGGTTCGGTCGGAGAGTTTACGTTCCGCCTTTGAAATGGTGATCTTACCTTTAACTCGATTCTTAGGATCACCATTTCAACAGCGGACGGAGGCCGAATGCAGTGGCGCAAAGCGGTAATAATCCTTGTTCGATGCCAAATGTTGCGAGCAAGATTATTATGTTGCAATTGCCTATTAAATTCGGTATAATATTGACTGTTGGTCTGACGTTGCGTTGATGCGAGAGGTTGCCGACACACCCCGCTCCTTTGCCATGGAGCGCGTGAAGGGTTTTTCTCGCGGAGTATGTCCGATAATAAATTGGGCGATAGAAGGAGGGACTTATATGGCAAAGCAAAAGATTCGTATTCGCTTGAAAGCATACGATCACAGAATTCTTGACCAATCCGCAGAGAAGATCGTTGAAACTGCAAAACGTTCCGGCGCAGGTGTATCCGGGCCGATTCCGTTACCAACGGAAAAGCAAATCATCACTATTCTCCGTGCGGTACACAAGTACAAGGATTCCCGGGAGCAGTTCGAACAACGTACACATAAACGTTTGATCGATATTGTTAACCCAACGCCGCAAACGGTTGATGCGTTGATGCGCCTGGATCTACCATCCGGTGTAGATATCGAAATCAAACTGTAATAACAAAAGTAAATGCGATCATAGAAAGGAAATGAGGTGTCAACATGAAAGGTATCTTAGGGAAAAAACTTGGAATGACTCAAGTGTTCACTCCTGAAGGAAACGTAGTTCCAGTAACGGTTATCGAAGCTGGTCCTTGCGTCGTGCTTCAGAAGAAAGACCAAGAGAACGATGGCTACGAAGCCGTTCAATTCGGTTTCTCCGATAAGAAAGAAAGCAGAACGAATAAGCCAGAGATCGGCCACGCTAAGAAAGCTGGCGCGACTCCTAAGCGCTACGTTCGTGAGATTCGCGGTATTAACCTTGGTGATTACGAAGTTGGCCAGGAAGTGAAAGCTGACTTGTTCGCAGAGGGCGAATTCGTTGACGTAACAGGTATTTCGAAAGGTAAAGGCTTTGCCGGCGTTATCAAACGTTGGGGACAAAGCACTGGACCAATGGCACACGGTTCGCGTTACCACCGTGGTCCAGGTTCAATGGGTTCGATCCAAGCTAACCGCGTACCGAAAGGCAAACGCCTTCCAGGTCACATGGGTAACGAAACGATCACAATCCAAAAGCTTGAAATTATCCGTGTAGATGCAGAACGTAACGTTCTTCTTGTAAAAGGTTCGATCCCGGGCCCTAAAAACGGATTCGTTAAAGTAAAACAAACCGTTAAGAAATAATTGCTCTTGAAGAAAGGAGGAACAAGAAATGCCTACAGTTAAAGTATTGAACGTGAGTGGCGCTTCCGTTGGCGAGCTTGAGCTTGCTGAGAACGTATTTGGTATTACACCAAACGCAACGGTTATGCACAGCGCTGTTGTCCTTCAACAAGCTGCTGAACGTCAAGGTACTCACAAAACTAAAGGACGCTCCGAAGTACGCGGCGGCGGTCGTAAACCTTGGAAACAAAAAGGTACTGGCCGTGCTCGTCAAGGTAGCATTCGCTCCCCGCAGTGGGTTGGCGGCGGTACTGTATTCGGACCGACTCCACGCACTTACGGATTCAAGCTTCCTAGAAAAGTTCGTCGTCTTGCGATCAAATCCGCATTGTCTTCGAAAGTTATCGCTAACGAAATTATCGTTCTTGATCAACTGACATTCGCGGCTCCTAAGACGAAAGAATTCGCAAACATCTTGAACAACCTTAAGGTTGACCGTAAAGCGCTTGTTGTAACGGCTAACTATGAGGATAACGTAGCATTGTCCGCTCGTAACATTCCGGGCGTAAAATTCGTTGCAGCTGACGGCATCAATGTTCGTGACGTACTTGTGTATGATAAGCTGATCATCACTAAAGAAGCAGTAGAGAAAGTACAGGAGGTGCTTGCGTAATGAAAAATCCACGCGATATTATCAAGCGCCCGGTTATTACGGAACGTACGAGCGATTACATGGCTACAAAACGTTATGTTTTTGAAGTTGATCTTCGTTCGAACAAAACCGAAATCAAACAAGCTATTGAACAAATCTTCAAAGTAAAAGTAACCGGCGTTAACACGATGCGTGTAGCGGGTAAACCAAAACGTTATGGTAAACATAGCGGATACAGACCTGATTGGAAAAAAGCGATCGTTCAACTGAGCGCTGACAGCAAAGAACTTGAGTTCTTTGAAACGTCTGTTTAGAAAAGGAGGGAATACAAGTGCCAATTAAAAAGTACAAACCGACATCGCCAGCTCGTCGTGGTATGTCCGTGTCGACTTTCGAAGAAATTACGACAAGCACACCGGAGAAATCGTTGCTTGCACCGCTTTTCAAAAAAGCTGGTCGTAATAACCAAGGTAAAATTACGGTTCGTCACCATGGCGGCGGACACAAACGTAAATACCGTATCATCGATTTCAAACGTACTAAGGACGGTATCGTAGGTAACGTTGCGACGATCGAATACGATCCGAACCGTACTTCCAATATCGCTTTGATCCATTACGTGGATGGTGCGAAAGCTTACATCATCGCCCCTAAAGGATTGAAAGTCGGCGATCAAGTTATGTCCGGTCCTACTGCTGATATCAAGATCGGCAATGCTTTGCCGCTTGTGAATATCCCAGTTGGTACAGTTATCCACAACATCGAATTGAAACCAGGCAAAGGTGGACAACTTGTTCGCGCTGCTGGTACGGAAGCTCAACTTCTTGGTAAAGAAGAAAACTACGTATCGATTCGTTTGACTTCCGGCGAAGTTCGTCGCATTCTGAACACTTGCCGTGCTACAATCGGTTCTGTTGGTAACGAAGATCACGAACTCGTGAAAATCGGTAAAGCCGGCCGTAACCGTTGGTTGGGCAAACGTCCAGAAGTCCGCGGCGTAGTAATGAACCCGAACGATCACCCACACGGTGGTGGTGAAGGCCGTGCTCCAATCGGACGTAAATCTCCAATGTCTCCATGGGGCAAACCGACGCTTGGTTACAAAACTCGCAAGAAGAAAAAAGCATCGAGCCAATATATTATTCGTCGTCGCACGAAGTAATAATCGCTTGATACAGATTGCTTAACACGAACGTTATGTGAAGGGAGGAACACAAATGGGTCGCAGTTTGAAGAAAGGTCCGTTTATTGACGGGTACCTGCTTAAAAAAGTCGAGGTCTTGAACGAATCCGAGAAAAAAGTCGTTATCAAAACCTGGTCCCGCCGCTCGACCATTTTCCCACAATTCATTGGTCACACGTTTGCAGTTTATGATGGTCGTAAGCATGTGCCGGTTTATGTAACGGAAGATATGGTTGGACACAAGCTTGGTGAATTCGCACCAACTCGTACGTACAAAGGCCATGCCGGCGAAGACAAAAAAACGGGCAGACGTTAATTTGCCCTTTATCACCTTTAATGAACGAGAGGAGGTTCCTACATGCAAGAAGCTAAAGCGCACGTTAAATTCGTTCGTATTGCTCCGCGCAAAGCGATGCTCGTTGCTGATTTGATCCGTGGTAAGCAAGTTGGCGAAGCTATTGCCATTCTGCGTCACACGCCGAGATCCGCTTCCCCAATTCTGGAGAAGTTGCTGAACTCTGCTATAGCGAATGCTGAGCACAACTACCAGCTAGACGTTAACAAATTGGTTATATCGCAAGCTTTCGTTAACCAAGGGCCAACGATGAAACGTTTCCGTCCTCGTGCTATGGGACGTGCAAGCCGGATCAATAAAAGAACCAGCCACATCACCTTAGTGGTATCTGAAAAATAAGGAGGGATTACGTGTGGGTCAAAAGGTAAATCCAGTTGGCTTCCGTGTCGGAGTTATCCGCGATTGGGAGTCGAAATGGTTCGCAGGCAAAGATTTTGGCGATCTTCTGATGGAAGACGTTAAAATTCGTGAATATTTGAAAAACAAGCTGAAAGATGCAGCTGTTTCCCATATCGAGATCGAACGTGCAGCTAACCGCGTAAACGTAACGATCCAAACTGCTAAACCGGGTATGGTTATCGGTAAAGGCGGTTCCGAGGTGGAAAACCTACGTACGGAGCTTGGCAAAATCACTAAAGGCAAAAAAGTTCACATCAACATCTCTGAAATCAAACACGCTGATCTTGACGCTATTCTTGTAGCTGAAAGCATCGCACAACAACTTGAGCGTCGTGTATCTTTCCGCCGCGCATTGAAGCAAGCAATTCAACGCTCCATGCGTTCGGGTGCTAAAGGGATCAAAACCGCAGTTAGCGGTCGTCTCGGTGGCGCGGAAATCGCACGTTCGGAAGGCTACAGCGAAGGTACAGTACCTCTTCATACACTGCGCGCAGATATTGATTATGGTACAGCAGAAGCACATACAACTTACGGCCGTATTGGCGTAAAAGTGTGGATCTATCGCGGCGAAGTCCTTCCGACTAAGAAGAAAGCTCCCCAGGAAGGAGGCAACTAATCATGTTGGTACCTAAACGTGTCAAACACCGCAAACAACAACGCGGTCATATGAAAGGTCGCGCTAAAGGCGGCACAACAGTAGCATTCGGCGAATTTGGTCTTCAAGCGCTTGAACCGACATGGATCACGAACCGTCAGATCGAGGCAGCTCGTATCGCGATGACTCGTTACATCAAACGTGGCGGTAAAGTTTGGATCAAAATCTTCCCGGATAAGCCGATAACTCAAAAGCCTCTAGAGGTTCGTATGGGTAGCGGTAAAGGTAACGTTGAGAAGTGGGTTGCAGTCGTTAAACCAGGTAAGATCATGTTTGAACTTGCTGGTGTATCCGAAGAAATTGCTCGCGAAGCAATGCGCCTTGCTGCTCACAAACTGCCGATCAAAACGAAGTTCGTGAAACGCGAAGAAGTGGGTGGTGAAGCAAATGAAAGCTAATGAATTTCGCAACCTAACCTCTGCTGAGCTTGAACAACAGATCACTGGTTTTAAAGAAGAGCTTTTCAACCTTCGTTTCCAATTGGCTACTGGCCAACTGGATAACCCGACACGGATTCGTGACGTGCGTAAAGGAATTGCTCGCGCTAAAACGATCCTGCGTGAAAGAGAACTCGGCATCAGCAGCTAATAATATTTTCTTGCAGTTATGAACCATCACGGCTGTAGGAAGGAGGAAGAACATGAGCGAACGCAATGCCCGCAAAGTGCTAATTGGCAAAGTCGTAAGCGACAAAATGGATAAAACAATTGTTGTTGCTATTGAGACTTACAAAAAACACGAATTGTACCATAAACGTATTAAGGTTACGAAAAAGTTCAAAGCGCACGATGAAAACAACCAAGCGAAAATTGGCGATATCGTGAAAATCATGGAGACTCGTCCGCTTTCCAAAGACAAGCGCTTCAGACTTGTAGAAGTTGTAGAAGTAGCGGTTGTTATTTAACGAGCGATAGCAGTACCTGAGCATTTTTCCGAAAGGAGGACGTTGAAATGATTCAACCATTTTCGCGCTTAGCAGTTGCTGACAACTCCGGCGCTAAAGAATTGATGTGTATCCGTGTACTGGGCGGTACAGGACGCCGCGTTGGTCACATTGGCGACTTGATCGTTTGCTCCGTCAAACAAGCAACACCAGGCGGCGTTGTCAAAAAGGGTGACGTTGTAAAAGCCGTTATCGTTCGCACGAAGCGTTCGGTTCGTCGTAAAGACGGTTCCTACATCGCATTCGATGAGAATGCAGCAGTAATCGTTAAAGAAGATAAGAGCCCGCGTGGCACACGTATCTTTGGACCTGTTGCTCGTGAGCTTCGCGATAAAGATTTCATGAAAATCGTATCGCTGGCACCAGAAGTAATCTAATCAAAACCCTATATAAGCTTGAAAGCACAAGCGTGCAGGAGGTGTAACTCATGCCAAGGTTGAAAAAAATTCTTGAATCGCATAACAATAAATTGCACGTCAAAAAAGACGATACAGTTATCGTTATTACCGGTAAAGACAAAGGTAAAAAGGGCCGTGTAATCGCTGCGTACCCGCGTGAAAATCGCGTACTTGTAGAAGGCGTAAACATGGTGAAAAAGCATACTCGTCCATCGCAAGCAAACCCGCAGGGCGGTATCATTGAACAAGAAGCGCCAGTACACGTATCGAACGTTATGCACATCGATCCGAAGAGCGGTAAAGTAACACGTATCGGATACAAAGTGCTCGACAACGGTAAGAAAGTACGAATCGCTAAACGTTCCGGAGAAGTAATCGACTAATCGTTACAGTAGGAAAGGAGGTCCATGAAAATGGCAGCAAGAATGAAAGATCGTTTTCTCAATGACATCACACCTGCTCTTATGCAGAAGTTCAACTATACGTCTGTAATGCAAGTGCCGAAAATTGAGAAGGTTGTTATCAACATGGGGGTAGGCGAAGCGGTTTCCAATTCGAAAATCCTTGATGTAGCTGTTGAAGAACTACGCATCATTTCCGGTCAAAAACCAGTCGTAACTCGCGCGAAGAAGTCGATTGCCGGCTTCAAACTTCGTGAGAACATGCCAATCGGGGTTAAAGTGACATTGCGCGGCGAGCGCATGTACCATTTCCTTGACAAGCTGTTCAATATTTCGCTTCCACGCGTACGTGACTTCCGTGGTGTTTCGAATAAAGCATTTGATGGTCGTGGAAACTACACGCTTGGCTTGAAAGAGCAGCTGATTTTCCCAGAGATCGAATACGATAAAGTCGATAAAGTTCGTGGTATGGACATCGTCATCGTCACTACGGCAAAAACGGACGAAGAATCTCGTGAATTGCTGACCCAATTGGGCATGCCGTTCACGAAGTAATCCACTTGTAGGAGGTGTAATACCCAGTGGCAAAAACTTCGATGAAAGTGAAGCAACAACGCACACCGAAATTCCAAGTGCGTGCTTATACGCGCTGTGAGCGTTGCGGCCGTCCGCATTCTGTTTTGCAAAAGTTTAAAATTTGCCGGATTTGTTTCCGCGAGTTAGCACATAAGGGCCAGATTCCTGGCGTTAAAAAAGCAAGCTGGTAAAATGCCTAGTTCGGGAAGGAGGTTAACACAATGGTTATGTCTGATCCGGTTGCAGATATGTTGACGCGTATTCGTAACGCGAATGTCGTTCGTCATGAGACCGTGGAAATGCCCGCTTCGAAAATGAAGAAGCAAATTGCTGAAATTTTGAAGCGTGAGGGTTTCATCCGCGATGCTGAATATATCGAAGACAACAAACAAGGTATGATCCGTATTTTCCTGAAATACGGCCCTAACCAAGAGCGCGTAATTACAGGCCTGAAACGTATTTCGAAACCTGGCCTTCGCGTTTACACACAATCAACTGAAATCCCACGCGTTTTGGGCGGTCTTGGAATTGCTATTATTTCCACGTCCAAAGGGGTTATGACTGATAAAGAAGCTCGCCAAGTTAAATCCGGCGGCGAAGTAGTCTGCTACGTTTGGTAAGTAACAAGTCACAAAGACAGGAGGTGTAACAATGTCCCGTATTGGTCGTAAACCAATTCAAGTGCCTAACGGCGTTACTATTAACTTGGATAACACAGTTATTACTGTAAAAGGACCGAAAGGATCGCTTTCCCGCGAAGTTCACAAAGATATGAAAGTGAACGTATCGGAGACTGAAATCCTGATCGAACGTCCTTCCGACAATAAATTGCATCGTTCTTTGCACGGAACGACTCGCAGCATCATCGCTAACATGGTGAGCGGCGTTACTGAAGGCTTCTCGAGAAATCTGGAGCTGGTAGGTGTAGGTTACCGTGCGAACAAAGCTGGCGATAAGATCGTTCTTAACGTTGGTTACTCTCACCCGGTGGAGATTACTCCAGAGGCTGGTATTGAGTTTGACGTTCCTGCGAACACGAAAATCACTGTTCGCGGTATCGACAAAGAGCGCGTAGGCGCTGTTGCTGCTCAAATCCGCTCCGTTCGTGAACCAGAGCCGTATAAAGGCAAAGGTATCAAGTACGAAGGTGAACGCATCATCCGCAAAGAAGGTAAAGCTGGTAAGAAGAAATAAGCAAACGGCTCGTTTGCTTAAGATAGCGTCCTAAGGCAATGAGAAAGGAGTGAACCTTGCATGATTACGAAAGGCGATAAAAACAAGGCTCGTCTGAAAAGACACCTGCGTGTTCGCAAAAAAATCAACGGTACAGCTGCACGTCCACGTCTGTCTGTATTCCGTTCCTCCAAGCATATGTATGCACAATTGATCGATGACGTTGCAGGTGTAACGATCGCATCCGCGTCCACAATGGACAAAGAGTTGACAGAAGCTGTCGGCAATGGCGGTAACATCGAAGCAGCTACGAAAGTAGGCCAATTGATTGCACAACGCGCTCAAGCGAAAGGGGTAACCCAAATCGTATTCGACCGCGGCGGTTACTTGTATCACGGCAGAATTTCAGCACTTGCGACAGCAGCTCGCGAAGCTGGTCTGGAATTCTAATCGACTTTACTTATAAGGAGGTTAAATGACTTGCGTGTAGATCCGAATACGTTAGAACTGACTGAAAAAGTTGTTAATATCAATCGCGTAGCGAAAGTTGTAAAAGGCGGACGCCGTTTCAGCTTTAGTGCGCTTGTAGTAGTCGGCGACGGCAAAGGCTGGGTTGGCGCAGGGATCGGTAAAGCAGGCGAAGTACCTGATGCGATTCGCAAAGGTATTGAAGATGCTAAGAAAAACCTGATCCATGTACCACTCGTTGGAACAACGATCCCTCACCTTGTCCTCGGACATTTCGGCGCTGGAGAAGTTCTTCTGAAGCCGGCTTCCGAAGGTACTGGCGTTATCGCTGGCGGCCCTGTACGTGCAGTACTTGAGCTTGCTGGTGTAGGCGACATTTTGACGAAATCGCTCGGTTCTTCGAACTCCATGAACATGGTAAACGCGACGCTAGAAGGTCTTTCCCGTTTGAAACGTGCGGAAGAAGTTGCGAAGCTTCGTGGTAAAACTGTCGAAGAGCTGTTAGGTTAAGGAGGGAAATACGATGGCAAAATTGCAAATCACCCTCGTTCGCAGTTTGATCGGCCGCAACGAGAAACAACGTGCTACAGTTGAAGCGCTTGGCCTTCGCAAAATTCGCCAAGCTGTTGTTTTGAACGATAGCGAAGCTATCCGCGGCATGGTTAACGCTGTTAGCCACTTGGTTAAAGTTGAAGAAGTATAAGATAGCTTTCTAGAAATCAATAAGGAGGTGCACGAACGATGAAATTGCATGAGCTAGCACCAGCACCGGGTTCGACTCAAGCGCCTAAGCGCAAAGGCCGCGGTATCGGTTCCGGAAACGGTAAAACAGCCGGTAAAGGTCATAAAGGTCAAAACGCTCGTTCCGGTGGCGGCGTTCGTCCTGGTTTCGAGGGTGGACAAAACCCGTTGTATCGTCGAGTGCCGAAGCGTGGATTCAACAACCGTTTCCGTACCGAGTATGCGATTGTTAACATTGAAGAACTAAACAGCTTTGCAGCAGGTACAGAAGTCACTCCAGAAGTTCTTCTTGAGCAAGGGATTGTCAAAAATCCACTTGCAGGAATCAAAATTTTGGGTAACGGTGAAATTAGCGTTTCGCTGACTGTAAAAGCAAGCAAGTTCTCTCAATCTGCGGTAGAGAAAATCCAGGCTGCCGGCGGTAAAACCGAGGTGATCTAATTGTTCAAGACCGTGTCCAACATTTGGAAAGTGGCGGATCTTCGTACAAGGATCCTGTTCACTCTCATGATTCTTCTTGTATACCGCATCGGGGCATTCATTCCGGTGCCTGACGTCGACAAGAGCGTGTTCGATCAAGTCAATGAAGCCGGAACGGATTTGTTCGGCTTGCTTAACACGTTTTCCGGCGGTGCTTTGTTCCAATTCTCTATCTTCGCAATCGGTATTACGCCGTACATTACGGCTTCGATCATCGTACAATTATTGTCGATGGACGTAATTCCTAAGTTTGCGGAGTGGGCTAAGGAAGGCGAGAACGGTAAACGTAAACTTGCTCAGATCACTCGTTACGGTACGGTTGTGCTCGGTCTTGTTCAAGGCTTTGCAACAGCAATCGGCTTTAACCGTCAGTATGGTCAACAAATGATTCCGAACGCTACTTTCGTTGACTACTTAGTCATCGCTATCATTTTGACTGCAGGTACTGCATTCTTGATGTGGCTTGGCGAACAGATCACGGAAAAGGGCATCGGAAACGGTATTTCCATTCTGATCTTCGCTGCTATCGCAGCAGGTATCCCAGGACATATCCGTACGATCTACCAAGATCAATTCATTGGTGTACAAGACCAATTGTTCTTGAACATCATTAAGGTAATTCTGATTATCGTTGCGATTATCGCAATCATTGTCGGTGTTATCTTCGTTCAGCAAGGTATTCGCAAAATCCCGGTTCAATACGCTAAACGCGTCGTTGGACGGAAAATGTACGGTGGACAATCGACACATATCCCGATGAAAGTGAATGGCGCTGGCGTTATTCCTGTCATCTTCGCGGTATCGTTGATTATGTTCCCGATTACGATTGCTGGATTCTGGGCCGACAAAGGTTGGGCGCAATGGATAATGGACAATATGTACTATGACAAGCCGCTTGGCATGGTATTGTACGTATTGCTCATCATCGGATTTACTTTCTTCTATACATTCGTACAAATCAATCCTGTGCAAATGGCGGATCAAATGAAGAAGAACGGCGGCTACATCCCGGGCATTCGCCCAGGCAAGCCAACTTCCTCTTACTTGACTCGTGTAATGTCACGGATTACACTGACGGGTGCAATCTTCCTGGCGGTTATCTCCTTATTGCCGGTCGTGTTCGGTAAGATTGCTGGATTGCCAACGTCCGTTCAGCTTGGCGGTACCTCGCTTCTAATCGTTATCGGGGTTGCGCTAGACACGATGAAGCAAATCGAGAGCCAGTTGATCAAACGCCATTACAAAGGGTTTATCAATAAATAACAATAGGTTCTGACCGGGCTTTGCGCGATCGACAACGATATTGTGCGGGAAGCCCGCCCGAGCCTATTGTGCTTAAAGCGAGGAACTCGGCAATGAACATTTTATTCATGGGCCCTCCAGGGGCAGGCAAAGGAACGCAAGCTGAACGTATTGTAGAAGAATTCAGCGTACCGCATATTTCCACAGGCGATGCTTTCCGTCTTGCTATGAAGCAAGGAACTGCTATCGGTCTTAAAGCGAAAGAGTATATCGATCAAGGTCTGCTCGTTCCTGATGAGATCACCAATGGAATCGTGAAAGAGCGTCTTGCTCTTGATGATTGCAAAAACGGTTTTCTGCTCGACGGTTTCCCTCGCACGCTCCAACAAGCGGAAGCGCTTGACGGTATGCTTGCCGAGCTTAACCGCGGCATCGACCATGTTGTTAACTTGAAGGTTGATCGCGGACTGCTGCTTGCCCGTCTTACAGGCAGACGCATCTGCAAATCTTGCGGCTCGACTTACCACGTGATGTTCAACCCGCCAAAGGTTGAAGGCATCTGTGACAAGGACGGCGGAGAGTTGTATCAACGTTCAGATGATACAGAGGAAAAGGTAGGCACGCGCCTGGATGAGTATACATCCAAGACAGCCCCTCTACTCGATTACTACAGCACTAAAGGTCTCCTGCGCGAAGTCGACGGCGAGAAGGACATCGAAGTCGTAACATCCGAAATCGTATCCTGCTTGCGAGGTTCATTGTAATGATTATATGCAAATCCGAATCGGAGCTGCGCTATATGAGGGAAGCAGGACGCATCGTTGCGGAAACGCATCGACTAATGGCTTCAGCGGTTAAGCCGGGCATCACCACTGGTGAGCTAGACGAGATCGCCGACAAGTTTATTAGAAGTCAAGGTGCGATACCTTCTTTCAAAGGTTACAATGGTTTTCCTTCCAGCGTTTGCGCTTCTGTGAATGACGAGCTTGTACACGGCTTCCCTGGGTCACGCAAGTTGAACGAGGGCGATATTGTCAGTATTGATATCGGAGCGCAGTACGAAGGCTATCATGGCGATTCGGCTTGGACCTACGCGGTTGGAGCTGTATCCGATGAAGTTCAAAGGCTGCTAGATGTAACGGAAGCATCGCTTTATGCGGGGCTTGCGCTCATCAAACCAGATGTTCGTTTATACACGATATCGCATGCCATTCAAAAGGTTATTGAGAATGCTGGATTCTCCGTTGTGCGTGAATACGTAGGGCACGGAATCGGCGCGGATCTCCATGAAGAGCCGCAAATACCGAACTACGGTATACCGGACCGCGGACCACGGCTCAAGCCCGGAATGGTACTTGCAATCGAGCCAATGGTTAATATCGGTGAACGATATGTCCATACGCTCGAAGACAATTGGACGGTCGTAACAGATGACGGTTCATGGTGCGCTCACTTTGAGCACACGGTAGCCGTAACAGAGGACGGCTTTGAAATATTGACCATTTTGCCGCAGCAATCATAGTCTATGGCCATGGATGCGCGTCCCCAGATTGGTCAGTTCGTCAAAGTGCTTCGCGGTAAAGACGAAACAAGCTTGGCAATCATCGTAGCGATCATCGACGACAGGTTCGTCATGATAGCCGACGGCGACAAGCGAAAATTCGATCTGCCGAAGAAAAAAAACGTTCTGCATCTTGAACTACAGCCTGAAATAAGCCAAGAGGTAACAAGCAGCATGCTTGAAGCCGGCAGGGTAACCAACGCCAAGTTACGTTATGTGATTCAGAAGTTTATGCAAGCGAAAGGAGAATGACGGTGGCTAAGGAAGACGTCATTGAGGTCGAAGGCACGGTAATTGAGCCGTTGCCAAATGCGATGTTCAAGGTGGAGCTGGAGAACGGTCATCAGATTCTCGCACACGTTTCCGGAAAGCTCAGAATGCACTTTATTCGCATCCTGACAGGAGACAAAGTGGTTATACAGTTATCGCCTTATGATTTATCAAGAGGGCGCATCACCTATCGTAAGTAGGCTTAATAAGCCTGCTGACGAAAGATTCGGGAGGTAATCACAATGAAGGTTAGACCTTCGGTAAAGCCGATCTGCGAAAAATGCAAAGTCATTCGTCGCAAAGGCAACGTTATGGTGATTTGTGAAAATCCGAAACACAAACAAAAACAAGGATAGAAGGAGGAATATATAGCCTATGGCACGTATAGCTGGTGTAGACTTGCCGCGTGATAAACGCGTCGAAATCGCCTTGACGTACATCTTCGGTATTGGCAAGAAGACTTCACAAACTTTGTTGACTGCTGCTGATGTTAACTATGACACTCGCGTTCGCGATCTTACTGAAGACGAATTGGCTCGTTTGCGTGAAGCAATCGACAAAAGCGTTAAAGTAGAAGGCGACCTGCGTCGTGAAATTTCGCTTAACATTAAACGCCTGACTGAAATCGGCTGCTACCGTGGTCTTCGTCACCGTCGCGGTTTGCCTGTTCGTGGTCAACGTACAAAAACAAACGCTCGTACTCGCAAAGGTCCTCGTCGGACTGTAGCTAACAAGAAGAAATAAGAAGGGAGGATAATGGACAATGGCTAAACCAAAAAAAGTCGTACGTACCAAACGTCGCGACCGGAAAAATATTGACACTGGCGTTGCGCACATCCGCTCGACGTTCAACAATACGATCGTTACGATTACGGATCCGCACGGTAATGCAATCTCCTGGGCAAGCTCCGGTAACCTTGGTTTCAAGGGATCCCGTAAGAGTACGCCATTCGCAGCTCAAATGGCTGCTGAATCCGCTGCGAAAGCTGCAATGGAGCATGGCATGAAAACTGTCGAAGTGATGGTTAAAGGTCCAGGCGCAGGCCGCGAAGCAGCGATTCGTTCGCTTCAAGCTGCAGGATTGGAAGTTAACCTCATTAAAGACGTTACCCCAGTTCCGCATAACGGATGCCGTCCTCCGAAACGTCGTCGCGTATAGTTGGATCAACGGTGGTATCAAATAACAACAACTTGTGAATAATGGTTGTGAAGGTTTGGCATACTACGAGATTTGACTTAAAATAACGTAAGTAACGGAGCGACGTTTGAAGGAGGGTACTATTAGTGATTGAGATCGAAAAGCCGAAAATCGAAACCGTTGAACTGAATGACGAGGGAACTTACGGACGGTTCGTCGTTGAGCCGCTGGAACGCGGATACGGAACGACGCTTGGAAATTCGCTTCGCCGAATTTTGTTGTCGTCGTTGCCGGGAGCAGCAGTAACCTCGGTTCAGATCGACGGAGTGCTTCACGAGTTCTCCACGGTTCCCGGAGTGATTGAGGATGTTACCGAAATCATTCTGAACCTGAAGGGCCTCTCGTTAAAAATCCACTCCGATGAAGAAAAGGTGTTGGAAATCGACGCGGAAGGCGAAGGGAACATTACGGCGGGCGACATTCGAGCTGACAGTGATGTCGAGATTTTAAGCCCTGATCTTCACATCGCAACCTTGGCCTCCGGCGCGCGGCTCCATATGCGGATTTTTGCCAATCGGGGACGCGGCTACGTGCAAGCGGACCGCAACAAGAAGGACGATCAACCGATCGGAGTTATTCCGGTCGATTCGATCTACACGCCAATTACTCGTGTCAACTACAGCGTTGAAAATACGCGCGTCGGTCAAGTCACTAACTATGACAAACTGACGCTTGAAGTATGGACGGACGGAAGTATTCGTCCGGAAGAGGCTGTAAGCCTCGGCGCGAAGATTTTGACCGAGCATTTGGACTTGTTCGTTGGATTAACCGATGAAGCCAAAGACGCGGAGATTATGGTCGAGAAGGAAGAAGACAAGAAAGAGAAAGTTCTGGAGATGACAATCGAGGAACTGGATCTTTCCGTACGTTCTTACAACTGCTTGAAACGCGCAGGAATCAATACCGTTCAAGAGCTGATCACGAAATCCGAAGAGGACATGATGAAGGTTCGTAACTTGGGCCGCAAATCCCTCGAGGAAGTTCAAGAGAAACTTGAAGAGCTGGGCCTTGGCCTGCGTATGGAAGAGTAGAGACCAACTTAGTGTAGACAACAGAGCAAGGGAGGGGAAAACAAGATGGCATATCAAAAACTAGGACGTGACGCTAGTGCACGGAAAGCATTGTTCCGTGACCTCGTTACTGATTTGTTCCTTTATGAGCGTATCCAAACGACTGAAGCTAAAGCGAAAGAAGTTCGTTCTATCGCTGAGAAGCTGATCACTAAAGCGAAGCAAGGTGATCTTCATGCTCGTCGTCAAGTAGCAGCTTATGTTCGTCGCGAATCCGTTAACGGTGAGCAAGACGCAATCCAAAAGCTGTTCTCCGAACTGGCTACCCGTTACTCGGAACGTGCGGGCGGATACACGCGTATCCTTAAGCTAGGACCTCGTCGCGGCGATGCTGCGCCTATGGTTTACCTAGAACTGGTTGACCGCGCGTAATTGACCGGACCTACCGCAAGAGCTGCAATCGTCCTTCTTGAAGGACGATGCCGCAATTGCGTAGTATATAAGCCTTGGAGCGTATATACAGAGAAAGGGTGGACCCTTGCGGCCACCTTTTTTTATTGGGTAACTAGCTTGGAGTGGCAAGGGAGGTGTTAGCGATGCGAAACATATGCGTGAAAGTAAGCTATGATGGAGCCGGCTTTAACGGTTTTCAGTCGCAGCCTTATGGCAGAACGGTTCAGAGTGAGATTGAGAAGGCGATCAGGCAATTGACCGGCGAGACGATTATTATAATCGGTTCGGGACGCACCGATGCTGGCGTGCATGCGCAAGGTCAGGTATTCAACTTCTATACGGAGTCGACAATACCGACAGAACGGTGGGCTATTGCGCTCAATACGCGCTTGCCGAAGGATATCGTCATAATAGAGGCCATTGATGTGCCGGAACACTTTCATGCTAGACGTTCAGCCAAACGCAAGACGTACCGCTACACGATCGATACCGGGAAGTTTCCCGATGTGTTCGGGCGGCAATACCGCTTCCATCATCCGGCTCCTCTGAACGTGAAGGCGATGCGAGACGGACTCATGCACCTCATTGGCGAGCATGATTTCACCTCGTTCACTTCGATCCACTCGACTAAGCCGCATCATGTGCGTACGGTCTATGAAGCTGACTTTGTGCAAGAGGGACCTATCGTTCATATGTACATTACCGGCAACGGATTTTTGTACAATATGGTTCGGGTTATTATGGGAACCTTGTTGTGGGTAGGCCAAGGAAAGCTCGATCCGGACGACGTGAAACGGATCCTGGATGGCTGCAATCGTTCACTAGCAGGACCAACGGCAATGGCTCACGGTCTAATGCTTCTGGACGTTGAGTATTCCAGCGAAACGCCATTATAATTAACTATAAATCACTTGCTTATACCTAGTCTTTATAGTAGAATATAACTTGTGCTTTCGAAGTGGCTATCCCACAGCCCCGACTGCGAAAGTTACAAACTTGGCGATCAACAATGAATAACAAACCAACGGAAACGTTGTTATAAAAAACGATTAATGTATAAGAATTAAGGAGGATCATCCATGCGTACCACCTATATGGCTAAGCCAAATGAAGTTGAGCGTAAATGGTTCGTCATCGATGCGGAAGGCAAAACGCTTGGTCGTTTGGCTAGTGAAGCTGCAGCGCTTATCCGCGGCAAGCACAAACCGCAATTTACGCCACATGTTGATACAGGAGATTTCGTCGTTGTTATTAACGCTGAGAAGATCGTATTGACAGGCAAGAAAATGTCGGACAAAATGTACTACCGTCACTCGATGTACCCAGGCGGTCTGAAAGTTACACCGGCACAAGAAATGATCAAAAACAAGCCAGAACGCGTTATCGAATTCGCAGTTCACGGCATGTTGCCTAAGAACCGTCTTGGCGACAAAATGAAGCTTAAACTTAAAGTATACGCAGGTGCGGAACATCCACATCAAGCACAAAACCCTGAAGTTTACGAACTTCGCGGGTAATAAAGAGGAGGACAAGTTTCATGGCTCAAGTGCAATACTATGGAACCGGTCGTCGTAAACACTCTGTTGCACGTGTACGTCTTGTGCCGGGTGAAGGACGAATCATTGTTAATAAACGCGATTTGAATGAATATTTCGGTTTGGAAACACTCAAGCTGATCGTAAAACAACCGCTTAACCTGACTGATACGCTTTCGAAATATGACGTATTGGTTATCGCTAACGGCGGCGGAATGTCCGGTCAAGCTGGCGCTATCCGTCACGGTATTTCCCGCGCATTGCTCAAAGCTGACCCAGAATTCCGTCCAGCTCTGAAACGCGCAGGCTTCCTGACTCGTGATCCGCGTATGAAAGAACGTAAAAAATACGGTCTTAAAGCGGCACGTCGCGCTCCACAATTCTCGAAACGTTAATATGTTCACGACGATACCTTCTCTGTACTCCAGGGAAGGTATTTTTGTTTTAGTGAATATTGGTTCAAACAATGGATTGAACAATGACTACGAAAGATTTATAATTTTTATACAGACCACTTTACTAGGTATTAAAATCGGAGGGCATCGCTATGAATCTTTTTGAAAAAGAAGCGCTTATCGCGAAGCAAGCTGTTGAGCTTGAGAATGCGACGCCAGAGGAAATCATCGCTTTTGCGGTTAAGACATTCCCTAATATTACTTTCGCCTGCAGCTTTGGTGCGGAAGATGTTGTCTTGGTAGATATGCTTCAAAAGGTTAGTCCAAAGACCGATATTTTCTATCTGGATACGGATTATCATTTCAAAGAAACCTATGAGACGCGCGACCGCATGGTGGAGCGTTACCCTGGTATTCCGTTCGTAGAAGTGAAACCAGAGCTCACGCCTGAAGAGCAAGCGGCTCAATTCGGCGAAGAGCTGTGGAAATCGGACGCGAACGCTTGCTGCAACATTCGTAAAGTTAAGCCGCTTACGAATATCCTTGCGAAATACGAAGCTTGGATTACAGGTATTCGCCGTGATCAAGCACCTACTCGCGCGAATTCGAAAAAAATCGAATACGATACAAAATTCGGTTTGGTGAAGTTTAATCCAATCGCTGGTTGGACAACCGAAGATGTATGGAACTACATTCGCGAGAATGACGTCATCTATAACCCATTGCATGACCAAAACTACCCAAGTATCGGCTGCGAGCAATGCACGCGCAAAGTTATGCCGGGCGAAGATCCACGCGCAGGACGCTGGTCGGGACAAGAGAAAACGGAATGCGGTTTGCATAAATAAGCATACTCTCCAATCGAATTCATTCGAGAGAAGCGACTATGAAGACAAGACTCACATAATACACCATCTCGTCCCATATAAATGATAGTGTGCTGTTTACGCATCATTATATGAAGGACGGGGTGGTTTTTTTATGCGCCGATTAGGTCGGCATTTCGTCGTATGGATTAATTATAAGGGAGCGATACGAATCGCCATTGGCTTACTCGTCATCGCCTTAACAGCTGTACTGCTCGGACAAGGAATGCCAGCAGCCCGAACGTGGTCGTATTGGACGATGCCGTTGTCGGGCAAGACGATTGCTATTGACGCCGGGCACGGAGGCGTGGATGGGGGGGCGATGAGCAAGGAGGGGGTTATCGAGAAGGACTTGAACCTTGCCATAGCTCTTTATTTGCGCGATTATTTGCAGCAGGCAGGTGCTGTTGTCTTAATGACGCGCGAAGGGGATTATGATCTCGCCACAGGAGACTCACGCGCCTACAGCAAGCGCAAGACCGAAGATCTGAAGAAACGTGTTGCGCTCATCAAAGAGAATCATCCAGCGGCCGTCATCAGCATCCATATGAACAGCATCCCGTCGGATAAGTGGTCGGGCGCACAGACGTTTTTCCACCCGGACAAACATCCTGACAACCGATCGCTTGCGACGCTCATTCAAGATGAGATTAAACGTAATCTTGAGAACACAAGCCGGATGCCAGCGTCGAAAAAAGACGTTTATGTGTTGAAGGAACTCGCAGACATGCCGACAGCGCTCGTTGAGGTAGGGTTTCTATCCAATCCGGGAGAAGCAGCCCGACTGGCGGATACGGAATACCAGAGGCAGGTTGCAGCATCGATCTATCAGGGCATACTAAGGTATAGCTCGGGGGAGAAGGTTGCCGAGGTGCAGGAGTAGCGCGTTCAACTGCTTAAAGAGCCATATTTCGCTAGTTGGCTGATGGACATACTGTGCTATAATTAAGTGATTAAATATAAGATCATTTATCGAAATGTGATTACATAAAGGTGGGACATAACCGATGTTAACGCGTGAACAAGTGATTGATCTCGTCGGTTCGGTGACGAGTACGTATAGCGCGGATGGAATTACAATCCGCGACGTTATGGTAAAGGACCGTCAAGTATCATTGACGGTCCTTGGGGCTGGCGCGGACGTACAACCCGCGCTGGAAGCCTCGCTTCGCGAGGCGCTGGCGCGGGAGGGCGTCGAAACCGTGCGTTGCCGGTTTCGAAGCGAGTCCGCGCCTGACGCTGGCAGCAGCAAGGCAGAGCCTGCTGCGAAGCCAGCGGCAGCTGGGGCGGCGCCGGTGCAGGGACACGGCACCGGCCTCGCCAGCGCGTTGCTGGATCCTGCCAGCAACGTGAAGTTCATCGCCGTCGCCAGCGGCAAGGGCGGCGTCGGCAAGTCGACGGTGACCGTCAATCTAGCGGTCGCCTTAGCCCGCAGGGGCAAGCGCGTCGGCATTATCGACGCCGACATCTATGGCTTCAGCGTGCCCGATATGATGGGCATCGAGGAACGCCCGAACGTTGTGAATGAGCGGGTCATTCCGATCGAGAAGTTCGGCGTCAAAGTGATGTCGATGGGCTTCTTCGTTGAGGACAATAGCCCGATCGTATGGCGCGGGCCAATGCTCGGCAAGATGCTGCGCAACTTCTTCCAGGAAATCGAGTGGGGGGAGCTCGACTATTTGCTGCTCGACTTGCCGCCAGGCACGGGCGACGTCGCGCTTGACGTCCATCAGATCATCCCGCAGAGCAAAGAAATTATCGTTACGACGCCTCATGCGACAGCTGCATTCGTAGCGGCGCGGGCAGGGGCAATGGCGATTAAGACCGAACATGAGATTATCGGTATTGTCGAGAACATGTCGTATTACGTCTCAACCTCCACAGGGGAGAAGGAATACGTATTCGGGCGCGGAGGCGGAGCTCGCTTAGCCGAATCGCTTAATGCGGATTTGCTCGCGCAAATTCCTCTTGGAGCGCCGGACAACCACATATCCGAACCGGACTTCGCGCCTTCGGTATATAAGGAAGATACGGAAACGGGCGGTATGTACTTGGAGCTGGCCGATAGCGTACTTAAGAAGCTAGAAGGTTAATCGCATACAAATCGCATAAAGAAGAAGCCAGGAACAGCGATCGCGCTGTCCTGGCTCTTTTTTTTCCTACATACCGGAATCATCGCCGCTCGAATCGCCGGATGATTGATCGTCTCCCGATGATTGCCCTTCGTCTTTCGAGGCGTCTTCCTCGGACTTTTTCTTCTCGACCTTTTCTTCCGGATTAGGTTTAAGTTCCTCCTGCACCGCTTTTTTCATCAGGTCAAGCACTTCGAGGCGGAACAACGGATTTTGCATCGATTCCTGCATGAGCGACATGACTTCCTTGCGGTATTGCGTGCTTTGAAGCACTTCAAGAATCATTTTGTCCATCTCCGGCGTTTTCAGCACTTTAACGAGATCGGCTTGATAAGTCGGATCCTTGATCAATTCTTTATGAATGTCTTTATTCTGTTTGTTGATCGCTTTGGCGAACTCGCCGGCGAACCGGGTGTCGACCATGAGCTTCTTGATGACTTTGTCGTAATCAGGCGAGACGAGCACGTCTTTGACTGCAAGCCGTACTTCCTCCTGGTCCTGAACGGATAGAAGCTTCGACGTGCTGCCATTATAGCCTGACATCTGCTGCGAAGATTCCTGAAGCGCCTTCTGAGCGTCTTCCGTCTTTAGAATGTCGATGACCATTGACTTCATATCCTTATAACTGACTTGTTGGCCTCCGCCAGACGGTTCTGAACCGCAGCTTGTCAATACCATCGCCAAAGCGGGGATAACCAACAATAAAGCCCACCGATTGCGCATATGACCTTGCTCCCTTCTATGTCAGCACTTGTGTAATCGTCGCAAGAGGCAGGGAATGCCCTGATTTGAACCAAATTGATGGTCTTATTATGCGCAATGTTCACCGTATTATCATGAGTGCCAGTTAGCTTTTTGCCCCGAACGTGGTAAAATAAAGGGTGTTTGCATAAGGCTTGTTTATAAGCCTTCATGAGTTATAAAGATCCAGTTGGTGCATAGCTGAATATGCACGGGCATTGAGCTCAATTTACAGGAGGAATTGGAATTGAATTTACGCAAATGGTTCTTTTTATTTTGGAGCTGCATGGCAGTCGGTGCGCTTGCTTGCGTCATAAGCGGCTCGATCATGTCATGGACGGATCAGGACTTCGGCTTTATGGGTCTCGAAGCAACGGGCTTTAACGCTTTGATGATGGCTATTGTCGGCTTGATGATCGGCGCGTTCAGCCAAATGGGCTTCTTCGCATATTTGACACTGAATTACATCGCGCTGAGCGTATTCCGCAAAAAATATTTGTGGAATGCCTTGCAAGGCTACACGACTGCTTTCGCAGCGTTCGGACTCGGGTACGTCTTATTCGAGCAGCGGACGAACAATTGGTTTTTCTGGGTGTTGCCGCTAATCCTGCTCATCCTGTCGGTTGCCGTCTCTTGGTATAAAGTGAAGCAAACGAACAAAACCGCATTCGTACCAACCATGTTTCTAATGTTCGTCATAACGTTTATCGAAGCTTGGCCAGCGCTGCAAGGGGAGACGAACGTATCGGCTATCGTCTTTATGATGATTCCGTTATTCGTATGCAATGCGTACCAAAATATGATGATGCACCGTCTGGTCGGAAGCAAAGCGACCGACACCGCAGCAAGCGCTGCGAAGCCGGTCGTCTAATACAACGAGCGGCTCCGATTGCGAGCCGCTCATTGTTTATCCTAATCAATTATTAATGATACTTACGGCTGTTCATCGGCACTCCATTGCGTGTAAGCGGCGATCGATGCTGATTTCTCCTGTACGGGCTTGCCTTCGATATCCGTCTGTGAGATCAGTTCTGATACGTTAACGAAATCATAGCCATTGCCGCGCAATTGATCAATAATAGCTGGGAGAGCTTCCGCGGTCTGCTTGGCGGAGTCGCTTGCATGAAGTAAAATAATATCGCCGGGATGCGTTCTTGTCACGACGCGATTCACAATCTTGTCCGTTCCGGGGCTCATCCAGTCAAGCGAATCCGTATCCCATTGAATTACTTTGTAGTTGAGCTCTTCGGCGATACGAAGGACGCGTTTGTCGAAGTCTCCGTTAGGGAGTCGGATCAGGCTAGGCTGTTTGCCTGTTACATCGGTTAAGATCGTATGTGCGGTCGTAATTTGTTTGCGGATCTCTTCATCGCTGAATTTGCTGTAATTATCATGCTTATGGCCATGGCTGCCAATCTCATAGCCGGCATCAATAATTTTTTTCACAATCTCAGGATGGGACTGACTCCATGGCGAAGACAGGAAGAACGTAGCTTGCTTGACGTTTTTTTCTTTCAACACATTAAGAATCGGTTCTGTCTTTTTTTCACCCCAGCTAATGTCGAACGTAAGGGCGACGATCTTCTTCTCCGTCGGAATACTGTAAATAGCCGCCGGCTGCTGCGGGGCGAAGACGGTAATATTGTCGCGTTCCGCATAGATGATGCCGATAGAGAAAGCGACAGCAATAGCAATTAAGAAGTACCTTTTTAATTTCTGACCGTTGAGCACATAAAAAACATTCATAACCATGCTCTCCTCTCTAATTTGCGCTTGTTGTACAATCTATGCTCGTACACCCAGTTTATTCATGCTTGTTCGATTCCAATGAAAGTTCAACTGATTAGGGAGGTTTTATTCATGTTTAAAAAGAAGTCGATCATAGATCATCTGAAGCAGATGAATCCGTATATTGCTTTTGGATTTATATTGTTTTTTGCCGGCATGGTCATTGGAGGGACGAATCCCGTCTTTCATGCGTTTCTGAATAATCAACTAGCCGGTCTAAGCGGCTTAGCCGACGTTGCCGAGAATTCGGACAATCCGACATTGACGCTTTCCATCATCATCTTCCTTAATAACGCGATTAAAGCTGTGTTCGTCATGTATCTGGGTGCTTTCTTCGGTATCATCCCTTTATTGTTTATCGTTGTGAATGGGATGCTGATCGGATTTCTGTTGCAAAATATCGCTGCCCAAGAGGGAGCAGGTTATATGGCATCGGTTGTTCTTAAAGGCATTTTGCCGCACGGTATAATTGAGATTCCAGCTATCATTATCGCTTGCGCCTATGGCATGAAATTCGGAACGCTTGGTTTGCGCGGGTTTGGCAGCCTATTGTTCAGCAGATCGAAGCTGCCGGCGATCGGCAAAGAGTATGAGATATTCGTTTCACGTACAGTGCCTATGATCGTTATTCTTCCTATTGCAATGCTCGTGGCTTCCATAATCGAAAGCACACTTTCAGTTTGGTTGTTGTCGTTGTAATATTATTTCCAATATTTGAGCATAACAGTAAAGCAGTGTCCTAAGCATTATCGACGGCACTGCTTTTCTGTCACATGGGGGACGGTCCAATTGCGCTTTGTACTTGATAAAGGAGGCCGCTTACGGTTATGCTCGGAATACTGTTCAACGATAAAGAATGCAAAGAACTAGATTACGTATTGCGCAAAGAATTGGACGAAATGCTGCTGGACCTGAATGATTCTAGATTGGATGGAGATATTAAGCAAGCGATCGCGCGGAGGTACAAAATCATCTTCCGAATGTACGCACGCATTGCATCTCCCAAAGAGTTATCGCGCTATGCGCTTAATGCCCGCACTTACCGGTAAAGGGCATACATACAGTGAAGCGGCTGGCGTCTAACGGAGGCGATCAGCCTGCACTGGATCGGCTGTTGTACAGCTGACGAAGTAGGCGTAATAATGGCATTAATAATGTTTTTTAAAAAAATTGAAAAAAGGGGTTGCAATAAAATGGGCCCCTGTGATATATTATAAAAGTCGCCGCTGAGACAAAGCGCCGACACGCAAGAAAAGAAAGACAAGTGATTGTTCTTTGAAAACTGAACAACGAGCGAA
>NZ_JBANSP010000024.1:0-86378 GCF_037167145.1 Paenibacillus sp. YIM B09110
CGGAGGCGGCGCCGCGCTCGCGCAGCAGCATGGCGCTGCCGCGCGGCTGCTGCGCGCCGCAGAGCTGTTAGAGCCGCACGCGGCTCTAACAGCAGCCGCGCATGCGATGCGCGACAAAGCGAACCGGCTGCAGAACAGCCGTTTCACCATAGCGCTCTTCGGCGCCTTCAGCGCCGGCAAGTCGTCGCTCGCCAACGCGCTGATCGGCGAGCCGGTACTGCCGGTATCGCCGAATCCGACGACGGCGGCGATCAATCGTCTCGTTCCGCCGACGGCGGAGCGGCAGCACGGCACTGCGCTTGTCGTCATGAAGACGCGCGATGCGATTCTTTCCGACGTGCGCTATTCGTTAGCGCTGCTCGGCGAGCAGGCATCCGAGGATAAGCTGCCGGATGCAGGCTCGCTTATGCGCGCTATCGATAAGCTGTCGCCGGATAAGATTCAAGCGGGCGGACGGCCGCATTACAGCTTCCTCCGCGCCGCGCGCGCGGGATGGGAGCAGCATGAGGCTTTGCTCGGCCAGCAATTGGTAGTCGATCAAGCGGAATACGAGCGTTACGTGGCTGAAGAGGCGCGTTCCTGCTTTGTTAGCGAGATCGAGCTGTACTATGACTGCGATCTGACCGCTCAAGGCATCGTGCTCGTCGATACGCCTGGCGCCGATTCGGTTAACGCCCGCCATACGGGTGTTGCCTTCAATTACATCAAGAACGCTGACGCGGTCTTATTCGTCACGTATTATAACCATGCGTTCTCGCAGGCTGACAGACAGTTTCTGATGCAGCTTGGACGAGTGAAGGACCAGTTCGAACTGGACAAAATGTTCTTCCTCGTTAATGCCGCCGACTTGGCTGCGGATCAGGAGGAGCTGGAAGGCGTGCTTGCGCATGTCGAGGATAACCTGGCGAAACATGCGATTCGTAATCCAAGGCTCTATCCGGTATCGAGCCTGCAGGCGCTTGACGGCAAAGTCGACGGCAACGCCGAACTGCTAAGCCGTTCAGGCATTGAAGCCTTCGAAGGCGCGTTCCTCTCCTTCATCCAGAATGATCTCGGCAAGCTGGCGATCGATGCCGCTGAGCAGGATCTTAAGCGTGCTGCGGCTACCGTGGCAGGTTGGGTGAAGAGTGCGGAAGGCGACGCAGCGGCGCGGGAAGCAGAGCTTAATGGCTTACTTAGCGCTGTCGCAGCGAGCGAGGGCGACTTGACAGCACTTCGCAACTCAGCTGCTCCAGAGCAACTGGAGCAAGAGGTTAGCGAGCTGCTCTATTATGTCGTGAAACGGATTCAGCAGAGATTCGGCGAGTTCTATAACTTCGCTTTCAATCCAGCATCGCTTCAAGACGATGGACGCGACCTGCGCAAAGCGATTTGGACTTCGTGGCTCGAATTGCAGCGGTTGATTCAGCTGGAACTGTCACAGGAGCTCCAAGCGACTTCTCTGCGTATGGAACGTGGGGTACATGCGTGGCTTCAGAAGCGCTACGAACGTTGCGCGGCTCTGCTCCAGCAGGCTCTTTCCGATTACGAGGCGATACCCTATCGTCCTGACGGTCTGCCTACGCCTCCGGAAGCTGCGGCATGGGAAGCAGGCGAGATTGAGTCGAAGTGGCTCTGGAGCCGATTCAAATCGCCTAGACAGTTTTTCGAAGGGGAAGGCAAAGGTAATCTGCGCAAAGACTTGGAAAATGTGCTCGCCCCGTCCTTGAACGGTTGGATGGCAAGCCGCATATCCGAATGGAACGTGCTCTACACTGAATATTGGCAGACAGGTTCCGAACAAGCATCGACAAGATTGCGCGAAGACATGTTAGCCTATGCTGCGGGCAAGCAAAGCACCCTTGAAGGCGGCTCGAATTCCGAGCAGCTGAAGGTGTTGCACCAACAGCTTATTAATCTCTAAATATCAATGAACTAAACCGTATCAATCGCAATTATCGCTGAATGCTATTTTGGACGCTCAATTCGTCTGAAATAGCATTTTTTATATTTGTGTGTTTCCATACAAAAACGGAGCAATATGCACATATTTGTCATGATTTAAGACTATTTGGGAGCATTGACGGAGTGGCATTCCTATATCGCGAGTATAAGCGACTTCAATCAAATATACGCAATTTTATACTGTTTGCCCCTGTATATGGATGCTGTTAATATTCACTCATACTTATAAAACAGCAGACGGGGAGATGTTTTTTCTTGGACGTGTTAAGGCAATTAAAACGATTTTATTGGGCTGAACGAAAGTTTATGTTCGCCTCGATCGCAGCGCTCATGTGCGCTACGGCACTTGGGATTGTGTATCCCAACCTGCTGCGATACCTGATCGATGATGTCATTACGCCTAGACGTTTCGATCTGGTGCCGGCGCTTGCTTTCACAGTCGTAGGCGTCGTCGCATTCAAAGCCTGTTTGCAGTTTCTGCACGGCTTCTTCGGAGGAAGATTAGGCAACCGCGTAGCATTCAGATTGCGCAACGCCAGCTATGACAAATTGCAAACGCTGTCCTTCCAATATTATGACAAGGCGAAGACAGGCGATCTGATGTCCCGTCTTACAGCCGATCTAGAGGCGATCCGCAACTTTGTCGGCTTTGGGTTCGCACAGATTTTGAACATGGTGCTGATGGTTGTGTTCGGCGGCATCATGATGATGACGATTCATTGGCAATTGACGCTTATAACGCTTGTAACGATTCCTTTGCTCATATTCACAGCGCTTCGCTTCGAGAAAAACATTCATCCGGCTTTCCGTGAAATGCGCAAAGCGATGAGTAATCTGACGACTGCCGTGCAAGAGAATATTACAGGCGTGCGTACGGTCAAGTCGTTCGCAAGAGAGACGCATGAAGTATCGAAGTTCTCGACGCGCAGCGAAGCTTATCAGACCAACCAAGTCGGCGCGGCGGTAATATGGGCTAGATTTTTCCCCGTAATGGAGCTTGTGGCGAACGTGAGCGCCGTTATCCTGCTCGTAGCGGGAGGCATTCTCGTCATTAACGGAGAATTGAAGCTAGGCGAGTTCGTTGCCTTCTTCAGCTTGATCTGGTACATTATCGGCCCGATGTGGGGACTTGGCTTCCATATCAATAACTACACGCAATTCAAAGCATCGGGCGAGCGGGTGCTGGAACTTCTCAATGAGCATATACACGTGAGAAATATCGAAAACGCGGTTGAAGTAACTAACGAGACGGTCAAAGGCCATGTAAGCTTCGAAAATGTAACGTTCAGCTATCCGGACAAATCGCCGGCGGTTACGAACATCAACATCGACGCACCGGCCGGTTCGGTAATCGGGATGCTCGGCGCGACCGGTTCAGGCAAGTCAACGCTCATTCAGCTTCTGATGCGGGCTTACACCGTGAAGCAAGGCGTCATTAAACTCGACGGCATAGATATCCGCAATTTGGACGTGGCGAGCCTTCGCCGCCAAATAGCGCCAGTCTTCCAAGAGACATTCCTGTTCTCCGCATCTATCCGCGACAACATTGCGTACGGTGTGAAAGATGTAACGAATGAACAGATCGAAGCTGCCGCTAAGCTGGCCAAGGCGCATGACTTTATTATGGAACTGCCGCTTGGTTACGCGACGATCGTCGGCGAGCGGGGGATGGGCTTATCCGGTGGACAGAAACAGCGGATTGCCATTGCACGGGCACTAATCAAAAATCCGCGTATTCTCGTCCTTGACGATGCGACAAGCGCGGTCGACATGGAGACCGAGCATGAGATTCAAGCAGGCTTCAAGGAGCTGATGGCCGGACGTACCACTTTTGTCATCGCGCATCGGATCTCTTCACTGCGTCATGCCGATGAAATTATCGTGCTTGATAAAGGGGTTATCGTCCAGCGCGGCAAGCATGCCGATCTGATTGCGATAGACGGTCCTTATCGCGATACGTACAACATTCAATATGCCGACTTTCTTCAGACAGACAATGCCGCTTCCGCTTTAACGGCGCAAGGTCAGAAAAGGAGCACCGTATAATGAGCACAAGTTCGCATACGCAAGCCAAAGCTAAAAACAAAAACGAACGGTTCGTATACCAAGACGACGAGCTGATCGAAAAGCCGTTTAACTGGGCGCAGCTTCGCAGGCTGTTTATGTATATGAAGCCGTATTCGAAACAGCTAATGCCCGTCATCGTAATGATGATTTTAGGTACGTTGACCCGGCTCGGCGTACCGGCGCTCGTCATTCTCGCTATCGACGAAGCGATTCAACCGGAGAACGGCGCTTCCGCAAGCATTCCTAAGCTGCTTGTTATTGCTGGCATTATGTTATTCCTTTATATCATACAATGGGCTTCAAATACGTACCGAATCAAGTATACAAACATCATTGGGCAGCAAGTTATTTATGACCTTCGGAACCACTTGTTCCAGCACATTCAGAAGCTGTCGTTCCGCTTCTATGACAAACGTCCAGCTGGATCCGTGCTCGTTCGGGTAACGAATGACGTCAATGCGTTGCAGGATTTGTTCACGAACGGCGTCGTCAACTTATTGATGGACTGCGTGCAGCTGTTCGGTATCGTAATCATCCTGTTGGTCTGGAACTTCAAGCTTGGTCTCGCGGTTATGATTACCGTTCCGGTTATGTTCCTGGTATCGACTTCGCTCCGCAAAAGGATTCGTTTTGCTTGGCAAGACGTACGTATTAAGCAATCACGTATCAACTCGCACTTGAATGAAAGTATTCAAGGGATGAAGGTTACACAAGCGTTCGTGCAAGAGAAAGATAATATGGGTTTCTTCGATCATATGAATACGGTCAACGTGAAATCGTGGAACAAAGCTTCCGCGCTGAACCAAGCGTTCGGTCCCGTTATTGAGATTACGGCTGCAATAGGCACGTTCATCCTATTCTGGTACGGTGCGCATCTGATTCAGCAGGATGTCATCACAGTCGGTTTGCTTGTCGGCTACGCGAACTATATCGGCAACTTCTGGGACCCGATTAACCGCTTAGGTCAAATGTACTCTCAACTGCTTATTGCTATGGCATCGTCCGAGCGGATCTTCGAGTTCATCGATGAAGAGCCGACGGTAGGCGAACAAGATGAAGCAAGAAGCTTGCCGCAAATTAAGGGCAAAGTGAAATTCGATAACATTATTTTCGAATACGAGCCTGGCAGACCGGCGCTCAAGGGAGTGACCATCGACGTCAAAGAAGGCCAATCCATCGCGCTTGTCGGTCATACCGGCTCGGGTAAAAGCACAATTATTAACCTGCTCTGCCGGTTCTATGATCCGGTGCAGGGACGAGTAATGATTGACGGCATCGATATTCGCGATGTAACGATCGAGAGTCTGCGCTCGCAGGTCGGTATCGTCCTGCAGGATACATTTATCTTCGCTGGTTCGATTCGCGACAACATCCGTTACGGCCGTCTGAATGCGACCGATGACGAGATCGTGAAAGCGGCGCAAGCCGTTCATGCCCATGATTTCATCATGAGCTTGCCTGACGGCTACGATACGCAGGTAGAGGAGAGAGGCAATGTGCTCTCGATGGGCCAACGCCAGCTTCTATCGTTCGCACGAGCATTGCTCGCCGATCCTCGCATTCTTATTTTGGATGAGGCAACGGCAAGCATTGATACCGAAACCGAATTGAAGATTCAGGAAGCGCTCAAGGCGCTCTTGAAAGGCCGTACTTCATTCATGATTGCGCATCGACTGTCGACGATCCGGCATGCGGATGACATTATCGTGCTGGATCACGGTGAGATTGTAGAGCAAGGAAATCACGAACAATTAATTCGCAAGCGCGGCGTATATAACGGATTAATTGAGGCACAGTACCGTTTCTTGTAAGGAATCTAGTCATTTATAGTTGATTTTTGATGAAGAAACCTCCACAATGAAAGAAAAAAGCCGAACATCGGAAAGACCGCGCTTTATCTCGCGGTTTATCGGAAATGGCTTACTTTCAGGAGGTTTTTTCTCGTTATGTATGGATCACCGCTATCTCCGAATGCCCGTAAACTGCTTCTGCTCGGTTCGGGAGAGCTTGGCAAAGAGGTTGCCATTGAAGCGCAAAGGCTCGGAGTCGAGACCATTGCCGTCGATCGCTACGACCATGCTCCTGCCATGCAGGTGGCTCATCGCAGCTATGTGACGGATATGCTGGATGGCGCAGCGATTCGCCGTATTATTGAAGAAGAGAAGCCTGATGTTATCGTACCTGAGATAGAGGCGATCGCCACAGAAACGCTGCTCGAACTCGAACAGGAGGGACATCGAGTCATCCCGACGGCTCGCGCTGCGAGATTGACGATGGATCGCGAAGGCATCCGCCGTTTGGCTGCCGAGACACTCGGATTACCTACTGCACCCTATCAGTTCGCCGATTCCTTGGAGGAGCTTCGTCAAGCTACTGCTGTACTAGGCTTCCCGTGCGTTATTAAGCCGATTATGTCTTCATCAGGCAAAGGGCAGAGCGTATGCCGTTCCGAAGCAGAGATTGAAGGCTGCTGGAATTATGCGATGGAAGGCGGAAGAGCGAAGAAGCAGCGCATTATTGTGGAAGGCTTCATCACCTTCGAATCGGAAATTACATTGCTAACCGTTCGTTCAGTCTCCGGCACAAGCTACTGTGCGCCGATCGGTCATATACAGAAGGATGGAGATTATATTGAGTCCTGGCAGCCGCATGATATGACGATGAGTCAGATTGAGGAATCGGAAGCAATCGCCCGCCAAATCACGGACGAGCTCGGCGGCTACGGCTTATATGGCGTGGAGCTGTTCATTACGAAAGACGGCGTTTTGTTCAGTGAAGTATCGCCAAGGCCTCATGATACGGGCATGGTGACGATGGCAACACAAGATTTAACGGAGTTCGCCCTTCATGTTCGTGCCATCCTCGGTTATCCAATTCCGACGATCCGTCTGCTGTCGCCTGGCGCTTCCTATACGCTTAAGGCAGACCGCGAGAGCAGCAGCTTCGCCATTGGCGGCTTGGAAGAGGCGTTGTCCGTACCGAACACGCAAGTACGCGTCTTCGGCAAGCCGGAGACGAAGGTTGGCCGTCGCATGGCCGTTGCGCTGAGCAGCGGTGCAGACGTCGAACAAGCCCGCCAACAGGCAAGACAAGCAGCCGAAGCGCTGTTTATCGAATATAAAGAATAATCGTTTTGGTTTTGGTTAGATGAGAGTGGTCTGGTGCCCCCAAACTCCTTGAGGTTCCAAAGTTTGCGTATGCATGGGGACAAACCACTCCTGCGATCATTTCCACCTTTTTAATTGGATATCATCCAACCAAAAAGGCAGTATAACAGTAATCAGACCCTTTTGAGTGGAAAACATACAGCCTAAATCCTGCTTGGAGCTCATTTTCGCCAAAGTAGCCTCATTAGCCTGTAGGAAATCCAATCAAACTGCGTATTTGTTGTCATTTGCCTGATTAGGCTGGATGATATCCAGCCAGCTACCTTCTTAACCCCTGTAACATTAAGAAACCGTTTCTCGCTAATTGGAAGTGCGATCTTCCATTTGCAAAAGGAACGGTTTTTTTATGCCTTCGTCTTAACATCCGCGCTTAGTCTACTGGCGTCAGAAGAAAAAGCGTTTAAATCACTAGAATCTCTAACGGAATTTTGTTATGGTTTTCCTAGGAATATATTTCCTATTACGGAAAGGAGAGTGAATAGGATGAGAAATACCATTTCCACATGTCTTCTGGCGATCGGAGTGCTTATATTAGCGATAAGCTTTATTTCAGGAATTACTTTAGCTAACGATGAGTTTGGCGATTTCCAGATAAAATTTACTCTGTATTGGTGGGGTTCAGGTATTATTTCGGGCTTCGTCTTTATTGGGTTAGCGGAGATTGTGAATTTGTTGCAAAAACTGCTAGACAAACAGAACGGAGTCACTCAATCGATTCCGTCAGTGTCACCATATAAAGCTGATCACATCGTAAGTAATGTATCCGTTACATCTTCAAGTAATGATGCGATTAAGACCGAAGAATCCGAAATTATAATTAAAGATTTGACGATTCTTATTGATGATGAGCGAGTGAAGGGGCAGTTTTGGATCACGAATTGTAACGTCAAAGTAATGAAAAAGTCCATGCTACAATCGAATACCGATGCTGAACTGGTTAAAGTCATCAACAAGAGCGATATTTCGCCTAATTACGAAAAGAATAAAGATTATCTTGTCTTTAGTTTCATTGAAGGAAACAGCAGTCATAAGTTGGCTTTCAAGACACATAACATTTACGATTACGAACGAATCGTTAACTTGCTCGTGCAAGCAAAACAATAAACGGAACCGGCGTAATTGATGAATTCCGTGCCAGTCGCACTAGCAAGGTCTATTCGAAAAATAGCTTGGTTAGTCTGAGATAGGATTATTTATTCAAACGTGAATATGAGAATATTGAACGAAACAAATAATAAGAAAGTTTGTAAGTCGTGAATACAAGATCGTTATCCGAACCCCTTTAAATAGAATCAAATTAAAAATATATTAATAGAATTAAGTCTGAGGTGTATGCCATAGAGATATTTTTGTTCATTGGAGTGTATTTAATGCCGATATTAGGCTATCTGTTTATTGTTGCTTTACTAAGAGCAGTTAAAAAAATAATAAACAATAAGAGCTATACAACTGAGTTATTTTGGAGTGGTTTATTATTTGGAATTATTGTGTGGACACTAACGATCTGTGCTTCAATAAATTTTTAGATATAACTTCTGATGAATAATGAAATAGAATTAAGTCCAAAACTACGAAAAAAATAAGTTGAATAGAATTAATACTATATATAACTCAGGGAGACAGGGGCATTCAATAACACTCCATTCATGCATTGGGTTGCCGCCCCCGGTCACCAGGAGTTATGCAAGACGTCATGCTACTCAAATGCAAAGAGTAATAGACGAGGTCGGTTGATTCAAGGATACCGAGTAGCATCAGCTGACACCGTATTCATGCATCGGGGGACGAGCTCCTCTGAATTTCGTGGGTGCATTAGTATGACACATCTACACCGACTAAGCGTATCGCGCCCGGCGCCTATGGTGACTTAAGTTGATGGGACGATGCGATCACACCAACGTTAGGTGAAATGTCAATGTCACATAGATCTATATAGATGAAAACCAAACCAAATAAAGAGGTGTTTTCCTTAATGATGACTGAATCAGAAGTAGTTATATTAAGAAAGCCTGCTAACTTGTTTAGAGGGATTGAAGCAGTTGGAGGTTGGATGTCATTAACAAATAATGAAATAATCTTTAACCCACATAAACTAAACATTCAAAAACAGCAACTTGAAATACTTTTTTCTGAAATCGTAGAGGTTACAAAGAGAAATACTTTTTATGTGATCCCAAATGGAATCATGATAAAAGAAAAATCAGGTCAAGAATATAAGTTTGTAATTTGGGGGAGATCTCATCTGATCAAAATAATAAATGGAAAAGTAAAGAATAAGTAATATCAGACATGACTAGCTTGATCGAAGAATATTACCCAATACCATATTCACCCAATGGGCATTCGCTGTTGGCCCGGCTGAAGCAGTTTAATATCATTTGATAAATTAGAGGTGTAAATAGAATGAATCGAATCATATTACTAATCATCTGTACAATTCTCATTTTAGGTGCATGTAGTTCAAATCATGATAAACAATTCGATTCATCAGTGATTGATCAGAATTTAGAAAATATCGTAAGTAACACTAAAGTGTCGAAATCAAGTAACCCAATGGATTACATCAGTGAAAATCAAGAGTTATATGATGAAATAATAAATACCGGTAATCAAGGATTCACTTACTTAAAAAATAAACTCAAAGAGAGCCCAACAAATGGATTAACAGAATGGATTATTGCTAAGGCATGCGATGATATATTGAAAGACAAAAAAGTAGACGTTCAATGGGAGTCAGGTAAAGACTGGCTAAACAAATATGAGTTAATGAATAAATAGTTAGAGTGAATCCAAAGAAGGCTTCCCCTTTTATAACACAATATTTACGCATCGGGCATGCAAAGCTAATTACCTTTTAGTCAAAGATCATATTGAACAATTTAACGAAGCAAGAAGTCTCAATATGAACTTCGTAACCCATTCTAAATCCTAAATACAAAGGAATAATCATATGTCCTTCAATATGCACCATTATTATGATAAAGCTATAGGGCCATTTAAGAACTTATCCATGCTCACTAGCGAGGCAGCTGAAGATGTCTCAAGTCGAATTAGATTGGAGGGGAATTCGTTTGCAAGTCAACGATCGAATGATTACATGCAAATCAGAAGAGAACTGGAATCTATTGCTCGCAAGCAATTTATCGCAAAAGGCGGGCAACCTCAAAACTCATCCCCCCATTACATGACGTTAGGGGCTTGTGATTGGCTTTTGTCATGGTACATAAATCCAGGAGTAATTGTCATACCATGGGAACAATTTTTAGAAGAATCAATTAGTTTCACGTACGGTGATCTTTTCCCGACAATGAGATATAGAGATGATAAGCCATATCGGAAACAAGTTTACACAAGAAGGGAATCACTGAACTTGTTACCCTTCATCCAGCAACGTATTCAACAAATACCTTATTGGAGGATCGAATTTGGTTGAATATATTACGCACTACTATAATTCTATGCCAATAGCTGCGGGGATTGAAATCGACAAGGTATGAATTCCTTTTTCCATTTTGGATGAAAAAGATATTAGCTTTACGCTTCCAGACAGCATGGTTTCTTTTTGGATCGAGATAAGCCTGAAGAAATTATGGATTTCATGTGGGCAGATGATTCTCAGGATATCTATTATATGAAGGATTGGTTACTTCATACTTGTGGATTACCTAAGGATACTTTAAGAGAGATATACGTAAAGAGAGAAGAGTATTGGGAATCGAATGGATATTTTATTGATTATTTTAAAAGTTTTGATTATTGATTAATTGAGGTCTATGGATAAAGACCAAGAATAAATAGAACAATGCACAACAATTAAGCAAAGGAGACAATGTATGTTCAAAAAATTATTTGGAAAGCGAAAAAAGGCAGGTTCAATCTACATCATTCAATTGAATGACAAGATAATGCCAATTGATAGGGGAGAGTATTACGAGGATCCTATTGATGAATTCTTAAGGAGCAACCAGTATGGCGAAGTTGTCGGCGGAGGAACAATGCAGGCGCAGTCTGGAGAAATCGTTTTTTGTAATATTGAACTTCTTCTTTATCAAGGCACTGTTGAACAGAACATTATTGAGCAATTGATTGGAAAGCTCGAGAATCTGGGGGTACCTAGGGGATCGCAAATAATAAAAGAAAGTACGGAGGAAAAAATAACTTTTGGAGTGCTGGAGGGATTGGGGATATACCTTGATGGCGTCAACCTTCCTGATGAAGTATATGCGAAATGCGATTCCAATATCGTATTAGCAGAATTATCAAGATTAGTAGGATATGCTGGAGAAATCCAAAGATACTGGCAGGGAAATACTGAAACTGCGCTTTATTTTTATGGAAAATCATATAAAGAAATGAACGATGCCATTATGGAATTCACGAATACGTATCCTTTATGTCAAAACGCCAGAATTACTCAAATTGCCTAAGTCAAGAAATACAGGAGGGGTCGCTTTGATCATTTCAAATGCAAATAAATCTAATTTACCTAACATTCTTCAGCTTCAGTATGCAGCCTATCAAAGCGAGGCGGAGATTTATCAAGAAATCATTCCTCCATTAAAGCAAAGTTTAAGCGAATTAGAGGATGGGTTTAATAAGGGTATTTTCTTAAAGGCCGTAATAGGAGAAATGTTTGTAGCTTCGGTCAGGGCCGTAAAGAGGAGTGTAGGATAGTCAATGGAAGTTAGAAAGTTTGTAGTAGCGGATATTAATCAAATTGTCAAGTTGTTCTATGAAACAGTTCATTCCGTTAATAAAAAAGATTATTCGCAAGAGCAGCTTGAAGCATGGGCTTCTATGGATGATGAGGAACTCAGAATAGAGTCTTGGAAAGATTCGTTAAATAAAAATATCACATACGTTGCCCTAATCAATGGCAAAATCGTTGGATTTTCTGATATGACAGGAGACGGACACTTGGATAGACTTTATGTCCACAAAGATTTTCAGGGGCAAGGTATTGCTACATCTTTAGTTAACGTTTTAGAATCCGAGGCACGTAGATTGGGTCTTAATGAACTTGATACTGAGGCAAGTATCACAGCGAAATCTTTTTTTGAACATCGCGGGTACGAAGTAGTTCAGTCGCAGTGTGTGGAACGAAAGGGGATACAATTGATTAATTATAAAATGATTAAAGTGTTACGTTGAACGTCTTATAAGAAATCCACTTTTGGAGGAAGAGATTTGAAGCAGAAAAGTGTGCTATACATAGTTGGTTTACTACTTGGGCTATTAATGATAGCTAAAAATCATTTGGATCATTCATTTGGAGAATTTTTATTTAAGTTTATCGGTTTGTCACCATGGACCAATGTGGATAAGACAGGATTTAATTTGCCGGTTATCATTGGTTTTTTATTAATACTGTTTGGCGTGTCAGGAACAGCGAGAACGTATCGTCCACGATTTCCAATAATATTCAGCAGCCTTATTATAGGTTGCATCGCATTTGTGTTGATAAGCCCAATTGCAAGCGAGAAAGCCATGTTTCTTCTGAAGCATAATTCTAAGGGAATCCACTCCTTAGATTATTCAATAAAAGATAGTAAATGTTACATTCAAACCGTGGAATCAGTGGTAAAATCAGATTGTTCATTTACAATTTATAATTATGGAAAAGAAGAGAATTTCATGATCAAACCTATGTTAATGGATAGCTACACGGATATGGATATTGATGTTCAAGCACATATGGTTAGCATAGCTCCTCATAGAAAGCATTTATTTAGTGTCCAATTCGATGGGACACAAAGAAACGAAAATGGATTTGGAGGGTCACTGGAAAGAGTCGGTATAGAACTAGAGGTTGGGGGAGTGAGGAAGCGGTTTGAATAGTAGTTTTGCAAAACCGCATTAATTTTTTAAACTTGGTCTAAGTGGGTGGATCTATGAAGCCAAACAGAATTGTATCTATTACACCAAGTGGTTTAACTTATCAAAGTCTAACTGATCAGAACGCTTTTGTTGATTTTGAATTATGTAATCAAAACTTCACCCAATGGCTTCGAGTACAAAACGAACTAACAGACGAAGAAACTGTAGAATTAGAACGGAATACAAGATGCGTAGCTATTCGGACTGCTTTCGAAGCTCCCAAATTTATAGAGTTTTTCTCAGAACCAAGGGTGAGAATTGAGTTCGAAAAATCATTTTTCAAAAACGATTATAAACAATTTAGAAAACTGGATTTTAAGATAAATGAAGTAGGATGGAAGACCTTTGATATGGGTTAGATTAGAATTTTACATTCATGAAAAAGGAACAGGTGACGGACATAAAGTTACTTTTTGTATGTAGTCGGAATAAGTGGAGAAGTTTAACGGCAGAGAAGATATTTAATGGCTATAACGGCTATGAGGTAAGATCAGCTGGGACAGAAGAAGGTGCAAGAATTAAGGTTACTGAGGGGCATATTGGTTGGTCGGATTTCATCTTTGTAATGGAGAAGAAACATGTAAGAAGGTTGACTGAGAAGTTCGCAGGTACATTACAAAAGAAGAAGCTAATATGCCTGGGCATTCCAGATGATTATAAATTTATGGATGAAGAATTGATAGAAATATTGAAAGCCAGAGTATCGGAGTATATAGAAGTGCCTGAATGAGTGATGCATCGAATAACACCATACTACAGAAAATGAGTGTTTCTAAATGATAAATAAAATCTTCCGATTCTGATGTGTCCGTGATGATTGTGATTTATCAAGTACCCTAATAGTTGGCGAAGTTCAGACCACAATGGATCAAGTTAGTTGGAACCGGATTGGTATTGATATGAAAAGATCTAATGATCTGATTAATCAGAATGAGTTTCTAGAGACAAGTGTTAAATGGTTAGACAAAGTTCCTCCAATGACATTTAGTTATGAGGATTATAGAACGTTAGAGAGGATATACAAAACGAGCTAATTTTATCATGTTCGATGGACTATTTATACGAGGGGATATCCACGATGTCTTATACAAAGCCGGTTATAAGAGAACCATACTATGATTGTCCAGTATGGATTGAAAGCGAAGTAATTCGAAATGAAGTTACTGTGTTGTCCTCTGATAGCAGCTCGCAAGATGTGGAGCTCTTTTTGTTGCACTTGTTTGGGTACAACCATATCGACGTTAGCCATTCAATCCACAGATCATTTGAAGAACTGTTTAAGTTGGATGAAGTTGCAATATTAGGAGGCGTAGCTTTCTTTGATGATGAGGGGCCGTTTATTTTGCCTAGCTGTTGCTGCGGTCTAGAAGAATGGGAAACCGTTAGTGAATCGATTAATAATAGACAAAGTCCATGGCTGGGGCACGATCCTTCACCGGGGGTTACCTATCATGATGACTTTTTACTTGTTTGGTCGGATGATCCCCAGTCAACAATAAATGAATTATCTAATATCCGTTTTACTTATCCGGAAATTGCGGAAAGTCTTAATCGAACAAGACTTGATTTAGTTGATTTTATTAAAAATCCGCTTTACCAATGGCTCGTGACAAGAGATAGAGCAATAGCGGATAAAATGAAAAGCAATATGTATAAATGGTTTTTGAAGGCCTGATTCAGCATACCTGAGTTCACATCTGAAAGTAATAGGAAGCACACAGAGTATTTGTGTGATATTTCGTATACAATTACAAAAACATCGCCGTATTTGCGATTTTTGTATGATTTTTCGAATACATTCGATGACAACGATGGGATCACCGCATATTTTGTATGATATTTCGAACAATGAATGAAAAATGGTGGGAACACCGCAAATGTTGTATGAAATTTCGCATATAATTTGCGGTATCCAGCAGATTTGAATCCACTTATACCTCCAATCGCCAACCAGCCATGTTATCCAGCAGACAGACACGAGCACAACAGCAACGCCATTACTCCTACTACTGCGACGGAGACGGAGATACGTCGACTACATCCTCAAACGTCACCTCGCTCGTACCCGTCTCGATTCTATTCGGAATTTCGAGCCCGCTAGCGGCTTGCTCCAACGTCTCGACAATTGCTGTTCCCCACATATGCTCGTTCTGAGAGAGTGCTGCCGTTAGCTGTCCATTGCGCAAAGCTTCGGCAATCTCGGGCATCATGCCGAAGGTAAGCGCGTAACGATTCAAGCCTTGTGCTTTCCATACAAGGACAGATGTTGATCCGGATATGACGTCGATGGCAACGAAGCCGTCGAAATGCGGATGCGCATCGATCATCGCTTCAAGCTCTGTCAATGCGACGGTTTCACTGCCTTCGTTGTACTTTACTTCCAGTACTTGAATATCCGTCTGCGCTTCCAAATAAGCAAGCATCCCGCTTAGTCTCTCTTGCTCATTCCTCATCTTCGTTATGCCGGTCTCTACAATAATCATTCCCCGGCCCTTCAACAGCTGATCGACCATCTGTCCCATCCGCTCGCCAGCCTTGTAATTGTCCGTTCCGATGAACGCCAGACGTTTGCTTGCAGGAGAGTCCGATTCGAATGTAATGACAGGAATGCCTGCCATAATCGCTTTATCAATGACGGGAATGAGCGCTTCGGCGTCGATTGGATCTATGGCAATGCCATCTACATCCTGAGCAATCATCGTCTCCATCATTCGAATTTGCTGCTCTAGATTAGCTTCATCGGGCGCTTTGACGATTAATCTCGTTTTATATTTCTCCGCCTCCTCCAGCGCAGCTTGAGTTACCGTTTCATAATAAGGATGAGCCATAGGATAGATGATGCCGAATTGATGCGATGTAGCTTCTGCGGACGCAGTCGGTTTTGGTGTTAGATTCTCGACGGAATGCACGTTGTTGTCCGTACATCCTGATGCTACTAGCAGGAGCATAGCCATGCATAAGCCGACAATACTGAACCGTTTCACATTAATGGTTGCTATACTCATGTAATGCTCCTTCAGCGAGCAAGCCCCTGCCGAATAACTGCTGCTTGCGATATTGCGTCGTCGTTAATCCTGTAACCCGTTTGAATAAGTTAGAAAAGTAGTGCGCATCGTTGTAGCCGACACTATGGGCAATTTCGTAGGATTTGGAGCTCGTCGATAGTAATAGCTCCATCGCTTTGCGAATGCGCGTCTGGGTCAGAAATTCGATAAAGGTTTGACCGCATTCCTGGCTGAACACTTTGCTTAGATGGCTGGGACTTACCATCGCATGGTCTGCGACATCCTGCAGCGTCAACTGATCGTTGCCGTAGTTTTTGACAATATAGCTTTTCACTTGCTCGAGCATTTCCGAATATTTATCTGCCGCACCAGAACGCCATTGCCAATATTGCGAGAGCAGCCATTGCAAATAAGCGTATGCTTCATTGGCGCTCCTAACCATGCCCATCTTCTGCTCGAATTGCTTCATCGTCTCAGCAGGGGAGGAAGATGCGAAATGCAGGCCATGCGCGGTTTGGAGCACTTCAATCGTATAATCATTCAACAAATAATAGCCATAGAAGGAATCCTTCCAATCGACAAGACGCAAGCTCTCGGCAAGCGAAGCAAGCAGTTCTGCCGCTTCATGCTCGGAGCCCAGCTTCAGGAAATCAATGAAGCGCTGACGGTCGGGCCATGACGATTGACCTTGTTGCGTCCGGCTAGCCGCTTGGAAAAGCGCTAATCGATTATGCTGCGACAGTCTGCGCCAATGCTTGTCGTCCTCCGCATCAAGATAGGATGAATGAACGCCTTGCAGCCGTTCGTGGATACTCCCGATGCCAAGCGCAAGTGCACATGGAAATGAATGCTCAAGCTGTTCCTTCAGGCTTGTTTGCAAATAATGTAGCGTCTCTTCGAGATGTGGGACCGTATGTCCCTTCAGCAGCCAGACGGTTTCCGTTTGACTGCGTTTGTAGGTCAATAGCTCAATGGACTGCCGTGAAAGCTCGTTTAACATGTGTTGCTCTGCTTCTTGAATGAGATCGGCACTAAGCCGTTCACGCCCATTGATGCCGCGAATATCAGTAATAGCTGTTACGTAATGCTTGGCATGCAACGTTACGTTAAGCTGTGCTGCCGTATGCATCGCTTCTGCCGTAGCAATGAGACCGCAGCATAAGTCGTTTAGCAGCTTTTGCTGCGTCTTGACTGCGTTATTGCTTTGCATCCGAAGGAGCAATTGCCGCTGCTCTCGCTCTTGCCGTTCCTTATCGATCACTTTGCTCGTCTCCTGCAGCAGCCTAATGATATCGGCAGCGCTTACCGGCTTCAGACAATATTCCATAGCGCCGACACGAAGGGCTGCTCTCGCATATTCGAACTCGTCATGTCCGCTTAATATAATGATCTTCACGTCAGGCATTCGGGTACGTACGATTTCACTAAGCTCGATGCCGTTCATGAACGGCATCTTGATATCGGTAATGAGGATATCAGGCTCAAGCTGTTCAATGAGCGGCAATGCGACTTCGCCGTCGGAAGCATCTCCGCAATAAATAAAGCCTTCTTTCTCCCAATTAATGCAATCGCGTATGCTTTCCCTTACGAGTATTTCGTCGTCGACGAGCATAATTTTTTTCATAACGGCGTCATCCTCGATTCTTCGGAATAGAGATGGTTACTTTCGTGCCTTCCTGGTCGACACTATCAATGTGAACAGAGAAGGCTTCCCCGTAGTAGAGCTTAATTCTTTGATGGACATTATGCAGACCGAAACCGCCCGATACTTGCGTCCCCGATTCATCTGGCTGCCGCTGCAAGCTAAGCTGCTCTCTCAGCGTGAATAATCGCTCAGGGTTCATGCCGATACCGTTATCTTCGACGGTAATAAGCAATAACTGGTGCTCTGCAGTTGCCGTAACCTTGATGAATCCTTTGCCGCGCTTATTTTTGATCCCATGGTAGAGTGCGTTCTCGACGATGGGCTGCAGCGTCATTTTCAGAATCGAGTGGTCGATCAGCTCTTCATCAACTTCTATGGCATAATCCAAAATATCGCGGTAACGCATTTGTTGGATGATCAGATAACTGCGCACATGCTCAAGCTCATCACGTAAAGAGATCCAATCGCGACCTTTGTTCAAGCTGATGCGGAAGAAGCGGGACAACGCCTGTACGAGCTGGATAACTTGGCTGTTCTTGCCGGCTTCCGCCATCCATACGATCGAATCGAGTGTATTGTATAGAAAATGCGGATTGATCTGAGCCTGCAGCGCACGCAGCTCGGCTTTACGAATTTGCTTCTGCTCACGGATGCTTTGATCGAGCAGTGCCTTGATTTTGCCAAGCATTGTGTTGAAGCTCGTGCCGAGATCGGCGATCTCATCCCTTCCGCTCGTGCTGACCTTGACCTCAAGGTAACCCGAAGCTGCCAGCCGCATCTTGTTCTTCAACACTTGCACCGGTTTCGTAAGACGAGCCGTAATGAAGAAATGAAGCGTGAAGGCGAAGATGATGCTCAGAAGCACGCTGATAATAATAAGTCTGCGAATCGCATTAGCTTCTTCGACAATTTCTTGGAGCGGGACAAGACCGACGATCTTCCATCCGGTCTGCTCGGAGGTAGTGAAGACGACAAACTTTGGCTTACCGCTATTCGAATCAACGAATTGATGGCTCTTTGCTATCATATAGGGCTGCAGGTTAACGGTGTTCAGCGTGCTATCTGCTTGATTTAGGGTGGAAGGCTTGAAAATAGGCGTTCCGGAATGATCGACGACGTAGAAGAAACCGGTCTTGCCGATGCGAACATCGTTGCAGAATTGCTCGACAACGGAATCATTGATATCAATAATGATAAAGCCGATGACCTCATGGGTTATTCTTTGCTTAACGGTTGCCATGATCGATATGACATTCGATTGCGGATATTGGAAGCCGTCAAGCCGATCGAGCGGATCCGCATCGGTGGGTGGAATAATGAGAACCGCGCCGGAATTGTTAAATAGATGCTGGAGATGCGGATTGCGAAGCGGATTGACATTGATCTGAAATACGCCTCTGCGTTCGCTGATTCCCCGTCCGTATAGATTGATCATTGTAATATTGAGTACGCTCTCGAAGTTGTTCGTCTCGCGGTACAGCTCGAACGTCTTCAATATTTCTTTTGCGTCCTCGTATGTATCGCTTTGCGAGAACAGGTAATGGAGCACCTGAGGATTTTGCTCAAGCTCGAGCAGCTTGCCTGTATCTTCGAATAAAACGTCGATATCGCGGCCAAGCTGGTCTGCGACAAGCATCGTAGCTGCTTTGCTATGGCCGGATACGGCGTTGTAAGACTTCTGATAAGAGACCAAACCGACCACTATGAGCGGTATGGACGTTAAGGCTATGAACATAAGCAATAGCTTTGCCCATAGGCTGGAGGAGATCCATCGGATCAGCTTCATCGTATGTGTGTTAACCTTTCGTTTTGGCTTAAATGAAGGCGTTTACAAATGATAATCATCATTACTATAACAAATTGCTGCTTGATCAGCTACGCTTTCACAGACAATGACCAAAAATTCCACTTTTTGAACATAAAAACAAACCAGCCTTTGAGACTGCTCGCAAACTGCCAAATAAATCAAACCTAACTCCTATGGAACTCCGTATCTTGAGCAATTGAAAGCGTTTTATAATGACCTCACACCGCAAGAACGGTGATGATAAAGGGAGGTTACACAACTATGAAGAAGGCAAGCAAGCTTGGAACGGCCATTGCTCTGACGGGACTTATGTTGTTCGCGGCAGCATGCGGCGGCGGTTCGAATGAAGGTACGAACAACAAAGGGGAGAACAAGCCGGCAAGCGGTTCGGACAAAAAAATTACGCTCGGCTTCGCGCAAGTAGGAGCAGAGAGCGGCTGGCGGACAGCGAATACGGAATCGATCAAAGCATCGGCAACGGAAGCGGGCTTCGATCTGAAGTTCTCCGACGCTCAGCAAAAGCAAGAAAATCAAATTAAGGCAATCCGTTCTTATATTCAGCAGAAGGTAGACGCCATCGCGTTCTCGCCGGTCGTCGAATCGGGCTGGGATACGGTGCTTAAGGAAGCGAAGGATGCTGGCATTCCCGTATTTCTAACCGACCGCGCCGTCGATTCGAAGGATACTTCGCTTTACGTAACGTTCATCGGTTCGGACTTCGTAGAGGAAGGACGCCGCGCTGGTCAATGGCTGTCCGATAAGTTCAAGGATGCGACTGAAGATGTGAACATCGTTGAATTGCAAGGTACGACGGGTTCAGCACCTGCCATTGACCGTAAGGCTGGCTTCGAAGAGATCATTAAAGGCAACTCCAAGTTGAAAGTGATTGCTTCGCAAACAGGCGACTTCACTCGCGCCAAAGGGAAAGAGGTTATGCAATCGTTCCTGAAAGCGCATAAAGACATCGACGTGTTGTATGCACACAATGACGATATGGCACTGGGCGCTATTCAAGCGATCGAGGCTGCGGGACTTAAACCGGGCGAAGACATTATCATCATCTCCGTTGACGGCGTGAAAGACGGCTTCATCGCGGCAAGCGAAGGAAAGATCAACTTCATCGTCGAGTGCAACCCGCTGCTTGGACCACAATTGATGCAAGCGGTTAACGACGTTCTTGCAGGCAAGGAAATTGAAAAACGCATTGTGACGGAAGAAGGCGTATTCACATCCGAGGAAGCGAAGGCAGCATTGCCTGACCGCAAATACTAACCGTTACGGGATAGAGACAAGAGATAAGCCACTCTCATGCTGGACGGATGCGGGTGGTTTTTTTCTCGATAGAAGGGAGAAGCAACGATGAAGAAGATTCAAGAGCCGATTCTGACCATGAGCGGCATACACAAACAATTCCCGGGGGTCAAAGCGCTTACGGATGTAAGCTTTCGACTGTTTCCAGGCGAGGTTCACGCCTTAATGGGGGAGAACGGTGCGGGCAAGTCGACACTAATCAAAGTGCTTACAGGCGTCTATTCCATAGACAATGGAGTAATCCAGCTTGCATGCAAATCCGTGCATATCAACAGTCCGTTGGAAGCGCAGCTTGCGGGCATTAGCACCGTCTATCAAGAAGTTAATCTATGCCCTAACTTATCCGTATCGGAAAATATTTTCATCGGCAGAGAGCCTCGGCGTTTCGGGAAAATCAGGTGGAGTCAGATGCACGCGGAAGCCCAAAAGCTGCTGGAGGAGCGATTGCAGCTTCATATCGACGTAACAAAGCCGTTGAATGCGTATTCGGTAGCCGTGCAGCAGCTTATCGCTATCGCGCGTTCGCTTAATATTTCGGCGAAGGTGCTTATTCTGGATGAGCCGACCTCAAGCCTTGATCGCAATGAGGTAAAGCAGCTGTTCCAGGTCATGAACAAGTTGAAGTCAGAAGGACTCGCCATTTTGTTCGTCACGCATTTCCTTGATCAAGTGTATGAAATATCAGATCGCATTACCATTCTCCGCGGCGGGGAGTTTATCGGTGAATATGCAGCCTCAGAGCTGAGCCGCATAGAGCTCGTATCGAAGATGATTGGCAAGGCGTTCGTCGAGCTTGAGCAATTGCCGAAGGGCCATGGTTCTGCGAGCAAAGAACTGTCTCAAGTAACGGCAGAGGCGATCAGGCTCGGCCGAAAAGGAGCCATTGAACCGTTTGATTTGCGTATTCACAACGGCGAGGTTGTAGGGCTAGCCGGGCTGCTCGGATCAGGACGAACGGAGCTTGCAAGGCTGTTGTTCGGCGCGGATCGCTCCGATCAGGGCATGCTGTCGGTGCATGGCGCAACGAGGGCCATCGCTTCGCCTAGACAAGCGATCGATCACGGTATTGCATTTTGCTCGGAGAATCGGAAGACGGAAGGCATCATTGAAGAGCTGACCGTAAGAGAAAACATCATATTGGCTATGCAGGCGAGCCGCGGATGGTTTAAGACTATTAGCCGCAAGAAGCAGGATGAGATTGCGGACGAATATATCAAGGTGATTAACATTAATCCCCCCAATCCGGAGCATCTCGTCAAAAACTTAAGCGGCGGCAATCAACAGAAGGTCATTCTAGCTAGATGGCTGCTAACCGAGCCGAAGCTGCTTATTCTAGATGAACCAACGAGAGGCATTGATGTTGGGGCTAAGGCCGAAATTCAGAAGCTTGTGCTCTCGCTTGCGGAGATGGGGATGTCGGTGCTGTTCATTTCCTCGGAGCTTGAGGAGGTGCTGCGCGTCAGCGATAAAATCGCGGTATTGCGCGATCGGCATGTTGTAAAAGTAATGACAGATGATGAAATGAGCCAGCAGCAAGTGATGCAGGCCATCGCAGGAGGTTAAGAGAATGGTAAAGCATCACTTATTCTGGCCGTTGACCGTACTCGGCGCATTATTGCTGTTCAATTTGTTGTATTCGCCGGCATTTTTCCGAATCGAGCTGAGGAATGGGCAAATGTACGGCAGCTTAATCGACATTCTGAATTTCGGCGCGCCGCTTATATTGGTTGCGATCGGCATGACGCTTGTGATTGCAACCAAAGGCATTGATTTGTCCGTTGGCTCGGTCGTGGCCATATCGGGGGCAATCGCTTGTTTGTTAATTAGCAAAGGATCGGATCAGAACGGACTCAGCCTCGTCCTGCTCGCTGTTTCACTGGCGCTTCTCGTTTCGGTTGTGCTAGGCCTTTGGAATGGCTTGCTCGTTTCTGTATTCGGCATTCAGCCTATTATTGCCACATTGATTCTGATGGTTGCGGGACGCGGAGTTGCGCAGCTCATATCAGGGGGACAGATTATTACCGTGAATAGCAGCACGTATAACTACATTGGTGCAGGAGCATTGGGGTCTTTGCCATTCTCCATCTATGTCGTACTCATCGTCATGCTTGCCGCCGTGCTGCTCACCAGGCGTACGGCGCTTGGCATGTTCATTGAATCGGTCGGCGGCAATCCGACTGCAAGCCGTCTGGCGGGCATACGTTCACGCGCAGTCATGTTCGCCGTGTATGTATTTTGCGGATTATGCGCAGGGGTTGCCGGGCTGCTGCTAAGTTCGAACGTATCCAGCGCGGACGGCAATAATGCCGGGTTATGGTATGAGCTTGATGCCATTCTTGCCGTTGTTATTGGCGGCACATCGCTGAATGGCGGACGTTTCTACTTGATGGGCACCGTCATCGGCGCTCTAATTATTCAGACACTCACGACAACGATTTATATTATTGGCGTTCGTCCAGAGATTACGTTAGTTGTAAAAGCAATCGTTGTTTTAATCGTATGCCTAGTTCAATCGGAGGCATTCCGCAAATCGCTCGTACAGCGGTTCAAAATGCGCAAGTATCCGCTCGAACAGGAGGTGAAGCGCCATGCTTAAGAAACAATATTTGCCTATTGCGATAACCGTCTGCTTGCTGGGGCTTATGTTCGCGGCGGGTTCATTCCGATACACGGGCTTTTTCTCCATGCAAGTACTCTATAATCTGCTCATCGATAACGCGTTCTTGATTGTCGCAGCGGTAGGAATGACCTTCGTCATCGTATCCGGGGGCATCGACTTGTCTGTCGGGTCGATGATTGCGCTAACGACGATGATCTCGGCAACGCTCGTTCAGCAGCAAGGTTGGCCGCCGGCCGTCGTTATTCCACTTGTGCTGCTGATCGGCAGCTTGTTCGGCAGCGCTATGGGCGCAATCATTCATTATTTCAAAATCCAACCGTTCATCGCCACGCTCGCAGGCATGTTTCTCGCGCGCGGACTTTGTTATGTCATCAGTATCAATACGATAACGATCGATAACAGCTTTTATACAAGTGTAGCGCAGACGAAGATTGAGATGCCTGGCGGCCACTTTATCTCGATCAGCGTTGTTATTGCTTTGCTCGTAGTGGCAGGCGCAATTTATTTGGCGCACTATACGCGATTTGGGCGCAATACGTATGCGATTGGAGGTAGTGAGCAATCAGCTTTGCTCATGGGTCTTCCTGTCGCGCGCACCAAAATTCTAGTGTATACGTTCAGCGGCTTCTGCTCGGCGCTGGCAGGTGTCGTATTCACCTTTTATATGCTATCGGGTTATGGCCTGCATGCGGTTGGACTGGAGCTCGATGCCATCGCTGCTGTCGTCATTGGCGGAACGCTGCTTACGGGCGGTTTCGGGTATGTTCTTGGGACGTTCTTCGGCGTCATGATTCAAGGCGTCATTCAGACGATTATCAGCTTCGAAGGAACGTTAAGCTCTTGGTGGACGAAAATCGTCATTGGTCTGCTGCTGTTTCTGTTTATCGTGTTCCAACGGCTGCTTAGCGCTAGACGCTCCATTCATAAAATGTAAGAAAACGGGTTCGCGCTGTCTCGCGCATCTGTTAGATCTAATGTACAATGGAGCTAAAAATCATGCAGCATGGGAACTAAGGTTGCGGAAGCGGGGGACATGGTTGAAGCGTAGGCTGGGATGGTACATATTTGGTCTTGCAATCGTTATTCTATTAACGGCCTCGGGCTGCTTGGCGGGAGACAATAACCCTTCCAATGAACAAGCGATAGAAGCTGAATGGCAAAGTCAAGATAATGCAGAAGAGCCTTCAGCCGAGGTATATCCGCCCGCCCGTCCGTTGGTACTGGGCTTCTCTCAGCTGGGTTCGGAGAGCGATTGGAGAGAAGCGAACACGACCTCCATTAAAGAAGCGGCTGAAGAAGCGGGCATCGAGCTGCTGTTCGAGAATGCTGAGCAGTCACAAGAGAAGCAGTTCGAGGCGATCCGTTCTTTTATCGAGAAGCGCGTTGACGTCATTGCTGTTGCACCGGTCGTTCATTCGGGATGGGACGAAATATTGAAGGAAGCGAAGCAAGCGGGCATTCCCGTCATTATAACCGATCGTTCTATCGATATTGACGATCCGTCCTTGTATGTTACACATATCGGTGCGGATCTGTACGAGGAAGGCGTGAAGGCAGGCAAATACTTGCTCGATAAGATGCGCGACCAACAAGCGCCGATCGGGTTTGTGGAGCTGCGGGGGACAGAGGGATCATCGCCATCAATACAGCGAGGCAAAGGATTTCAGAACACGATTACGGGCCACGACGAATATAAACTGCTGGACAGCGAAGCGGCCGACTTTACGATGGAGAAGGGCAAGCAGGTCATGAAAGGTTTCCTGCAGGAGCATGGCAGCGAGATTCGTGTACTGTTCGCCCATAATGACGATATGGCGCTGGGGGCAATCGAAGCGATTGAGGAATACGGACTTCGTCCAGGCAAAGACATCGTTATTATATCGGTTGATGGCACGCGCAAGGCGTTCGAGAAGCTGGTCTTAGGCCAAATTAACTGCGTTGTCGAGTGTAATCCGCTGCTCGGGCCTAATGTAATGCAGGCTGTTCAGGAGCTTGCAGCAGGCCGAACGCTGCCGAAGAGGATCGTCTCATCCGAGAGCGTATTTACGGAGCAGATGGCAGAGAAGGAAGTCGGCAATCGCAAATATTAGAGATTGATGTTTAATTAACATGTCTCGCAATGACAGGAGAGCGCGATAGAGGTGCTCTTCTTTTTTTTGCGTGTTATCACATAATTCCCGCTTTTTTGTAAAACATGGTAACAGAGACAGGTTGACACAAGGATTAGATGAGAGGCCGAGGTGCGTGGTTAATGATGACTTCTTCTCGATTATTATGGCCGATAATAGCGGTAATGACTGCCGCTTCGACAGCTTGTCTGTTGCTGGGCTTCGGATGGGCAATCAAGGATATGCTTTATCCGGCAGCATCGGAGGTGACGCCTGATCGAACCGAGCAACCGGAAGCTAGCGCATTACTGCCGCTAGAGAGAGCGAAGGAAATTAGAATCGTCGCTTTCGGCGATTCGTTAACGAAGGGAACAGGGGATACGTCAGGTGAAGGTTATGTGAAGCTGGCGGCAGCCGGCCTGCAAGAAAAGCTGGGCAAGCCGGTTCGCATCGTCAATAATTTGGCGATTAACGGCATGTTGACCAGCGAGCTGAGCAAGAAGCTGGACCTTGGCAGCGGATATCGGCAAGCTATAAAAGGTGCGAATCTCATCCTGTTCACGATCGGGGGCAACGATCTGTTTCAATCTGCCAGAGCAGCTAACAAGGGGCGTCCGATGTCTGCGCTGCAAATCGCATCAATGATGACTGCGTTAACGAAGACAATGGACGACTTCGAGAAGATCGTGCATGCAATAGATACGATAAATGCCGATGCGACAATCGTATATATCGGCTTATACAATCCCTTTTACGATGTAGAGCAGCTTAGGAATGGCAGCCTGGAAGTGCAGCAATGGAATATGAACGCCTATACCATTCTGCATAAGCATCCTAATATGATGATGATTCCAACGTTCGACCTATTTGAACGTCAAATTGGGAAGCGGCTGTCAGAGGATCATTTTCACCCGAATCATGAAGGGTACAAGCAGATAGCCGAACGTATTGTGAGCGGATTGGAATAAGGCTCGAAGAGGACGGAGAGAGCAATGAAGGAAGCAGTTCTGGCGGTACATCGACTTCACAAGAAGATTAGAGGCAGGACGATTATTGAGGATGTCAGCTTCGAGATCAGGGAGGGCGAAATATTCGGTTTTCTAGGTCCGAACGGATCCGGCAAAACAACGACGATAAGGATGCTTGTCGGACTCATTAAGCCGACGTCGGGCACGGTGCGTATCTGCGGTCATGATATAGCGGGGCATCCGGAGCAAGCGCTTAGTCATGTCGGATGTATTGTAGAAAATCCCGAGGTCTATACTTATTTAACAGGCTGGGACAACCTGGTATTCTCCGCTCGCATGTTGGATAACGTTACGGAGGAGCGTATTAGAGAGGTTGCCCGGATCGTCCAACTTGACGATCGCATTCATCATAAAGTGAAAACGTATTCGCTTGGCATGCGCCAACGATTAGGTATCGCGCAAGCGCTGCTGGGACAGCCTAAGCTGCTCATTCTCGATGAGCCGACGAACGGACTCGATCCGAAAGGGATTAAGGAGCTTCGCGAATTTATTAGGCAGCTTGCCGCAGAAGGACTAAGTGTAATGATCTCCAGCCATTTGTTAAGCGAGATTCAACTGCTTTGCGACCGAGTCGCTATCATTAGCGAAGGGCGTGTTATCGCTGAAGGTTCAGTAGAGGAGCTTGTGGAGAAGGCGGAAAGTTATGTGGTGTGGCAGTTGGAAAAGCCGGAGGCAGGACGGAAATTACTTGAAGGGACGGGACAGGTACAGTTCGTCTCTGATCATGAGCATCGCTTGGATGAGGCTATCCTGGCTTCTCTGCCAGGCGCTATCGTTACGGTGATGTCCAAGGAGCTTATAGCCCCGTTGATAGAAATACTTGTACGGCATCGAGTAGGCGTGCTTGCGGCTCTGCCGATCGCACCGACACTTGAAGAGTTGTTCCTTAGCATGACAGGGGGCGAAACGCTTGCATAAACTGTTGCCGCTCATTCAGAACGAGACATTGAAGATTTGGAAGAAAAAAAGATTTTATGTCATTATCGCGATATTGTTAGCTTTAATTCCTATTTTCACCTATGCTGAGCTTAAGGTTGCGCAGAATAATGCCGATAAATTTACGGATTGGCGAAGTCAAGTGCTGCAGCGGATGACCGATATTGAGAATACGCTATCCAGCGATCGCATTCCAGAGGAATGGAAGCGCAGCAGGCGCGTCCTTCTGGGCCAGCTCCAATATTATTTGGATCATGATGTAGACCCGAGCGCTCCGAATGCGGTTACGTTCACAAGAGGATTTCTGAACAATTCGGTAACGCTTTTTATTCCGCTGCTCATACTCGCGCTTGGATCGGATTTAATATCAGGGGAGAGGACGAGCGGAACAATCAAGCTGCTGCTCACTAGGCCTGTTCGGCGATGGAAAGTGCTGTTCAGCAAGCTATGCGCTTTAGTCCTATATGCATCGTTGACTGTTGTCGTAACGGCATTGTTGTGCTATGGTATTTCAGGCTTGTTCTTTGGGTATGAGGGTTGGGGTTTGCCGATCTTCACCGGGTTTCGAATGGCCCAAGGAACGATTGACAGCAGCGGGGCGCATGCCGTTCCGCAGTGGCAATATATGCTGATGCAAGCTGGACTTGTCTGGTATTCCGCGATAATCATAGCGGTTCTAGCACTCATGGTGTCGGTACTTATACGCAGTACAGCGGCAAGCATGCTGACGATGATGGCATCGATCATCACTGGCACGATTCTTTCTAATATGTCTTCCTCGTGGACGAGCGCGAAATATTTGTTCGCTGTTAACTTGAATCTAACGGGTTACCTTGACGGGTCGCCGCCGCCGATTGAAGGAATGTCGCTCCCGTTTTCCCTTGTCGTGCTTGCGATTTGGGGGATTTGCGGATTGGTCGTTTCCTTTGGCGTCTTTACGAAACAGGACATCTTGAATTAAAATAGCTTGAAGATATGCGAAACGTGATTTTGGATTGGGGGACGCTCATGTCAGAGCAAATAGATCTCTTCACTAATACGACGGCCCAAGACCGTAATTATGAGGCCGATGATATACAAGTCCTGGAAGGCTTGACGGCAGTCCGCAAGCGCCCGGGCATGTACATAGGAAGTACGAGCAGCTCCGGTCTTCACCATCTCGTATGGGAAATCGTCGACAACGCGGTGGACGAGCATCTTGCCAAGTTCTGCTCGGCGATCGATGTGACACTGCATAAGAACGGTTCGATTACGGTACATGACAACGGGCGCGGCATTCCGACCGGCATGCATAAGACCGGTGTTCCGACGCCGCAGGTTGTGTTCACGATCTTGCATGCAGGGGGCAAGTTCGGCGGCGGGGGATATAAGAAGTCGGGCGGATTGCACGGTGTAGGCGCATCGGTTACGAATGCCTTGTCCGAATGGCTTGAGGTGGAAATCTTCCGCGATGGCAAAGTACATAAAATGCGGTTCGAATATTGGGTCGATGATAAAGGCAAGGAGCACGTCGGCGAGCCTGTTACCGGTCTAGAAGTGACCGGAACGACGAACCGGACAGGGACGAAGGTAACGTTCAAGCCAGATGGCCGCGTATTCCAAAGCGGAACATCCGTCAGCTACGACACATTGTCGGAGCGCTTGCAAGAAATTGCCTTTCTGAACTCAGGGCTCAAAGTATCGATTAAGGATGATCGAAGCGGCAAGCAGGACGTCTTCCATTATGAGGGCGGAGCGCGTCAATTCGTGCAATTTTTGAACGATGACAAGACGGTGCTGCATGAAGTCATCCATTTCGCGGGTGAACGCGACGAGATTGAAGTGGAAGTAGCGCTGCAATATAACGACGGGTATACCGAGACGATCGCTTCCTTCGTTAACTCGATCCCGACACGCGGCGGCGGTACGCATGAGACCGGCTTCAAGACAGCTTATACTCGCGTAATGAACGATTATGCGCGCAAGGCAGCGCTTTTGAAAGAGAAGGATAAGAACTTAGAAGGCAATGATCTCCGCGAAGGCATGATGGCAGTCATCAACATTAAGATGTCCGAGGTTGAATTCGTCGGTCAGACGAAGGATCAGCTCGGCAGCGCTTCCGCTCGAAGCGCGGTTGACGCGGTTGTATCGGATAAGATGCAGGTGTTCCTTGAGGAAAATCCGCAGGTTGCGCAGATGCTGCTTAAGAAAGCGGTACAAGCGTCAAGAGCCCGCGAGGCAGCGCGCAAAGCGCGTGAAGAAATTCGCAGCGGCAAGAAGAAGAGCGAGAGCTCCAATCTAGGCGGCAAGCTGACACCTGCGCAGTCGAAGGATGTCACTCGCAATGAGCTGTTTATCGTCGAAGGCGACTCGGCTGGCGGTTCGGCTAAGCAAGGCCGCGACTCGAAGCACCAAGCGATCTTGCCGCTCAAAGGCAAGCCGATGAATCCGGAGAAGGCGAAGCTTGTCGACATTCTGAAGAACGACGAGTACAAAGCGATTATTGCGGCGATTGGCGCAGGCGTCGGACCGGAGTTCGAAGCCGAAGAGAGCAATTACAACAAAATCATCATAATGACCGATGCCGATACGGACGGCGCGCATATTCAGGTGCTGCTGCTTACGTTCTTCTATCGTTATATGAAGCCGCTTATCGACACTGGCCGCATCTATATCGCACAGCCGCCGCTCTACAAGATTACACGCAAATCAGGTAAGCTGGAGACGGTTAGATACGCATGGACGGACGAGCAGCTGCAAAATTACTTGAAGGAATACGGCAAAAATTATGATCTTCAGCGTTACAAAGGACTCGGCGAGATGAACCCCGATCAGCTTTGGGAAACGACGATGGACCCGGAATCGCGCACGCTGCTTCAAGTACAGATTGAAGACGCCGCGAAGGCGGAGCGCCGCGTATCGACGTTAATGGGAGACAAGGTCGATCCGCGCAAGCGCTGGATTATCGAGAATGTCGACTTTACGGAATACGAAGAGTAGGGGGAAATTGACGTATGAGTATGCTGGAACAGTTTTTGCCGGCGTTTCTGGAAGAAGTCGTAGGCGACCGGTTCGGCCGCTATTCGAAATATATTATTCAAGATCGTGCAATTCCCGACGTGCGCGACGGCTTGAAGCCGGTACAACGCCGTATTCTATACGCGATGTACGATTCAGGCAATACGCCGGACAAGCAATATCGCAAGTCGGCTAAGACGGTCGGCGACGTAATGGGCAACTATCATCCGCATGGCGACGCATCTATCTATGATGGAATGGTGCGGATGGCGCAGCCGTGGAAGATGGCGCATACGCTCGTCGACGGACACGGTAACTGGGGCTCGCAGGATGATGACCCGCCGGCGGCTATGCGTTATACGGAAGCAAGACTATCGCCTATCGCGATGGAACTGCTGCGTGATATCGACAAGCGCACCGTCATGTTCAAAGACAACTTCGATAATACGACGAAGGAGCCGGTCGTGCTGCCTTCGAGATATCCGAATTTGCTCGTTAACGGGGTTAGCGGCATCTCCTCCGGCTTCGCAACGGAAATCCCGCCTCATAACCTTCGGGAAATTATCGATGCCTGTATCGTCGTCATGGCTCGTCCAGACACGACGCTAGAAGAGCTGATGGCAATCGTCAAAGGACCTGACTTTCCTACTGGCGGCATCATCATGGGCGAGGAAGGCATCCGTGACGCTTATGCGACGGGCAAAGGCAAAATCTATCTTCGTTCGAAAACAGTCATAGAGGATATGAGAGGCGGCAAGCAGCAGCTTGTCATTACCGAGATTCCATATCAAATCGTGAAGTCGCGTCTTGTAACGGCGATGGAAAATATCCGACTCGAGAAGAAAGTGGAAGGCATCGCTGAAGTTCGCGACGAAAGCGGCCGGAACGGCCTGCGTATCGTTGTCGAGTTCAAGAAGGATGCCGATGCGCAAGGCATTCTTGCCTATCTGCTGAAGAAGACGGACCTTCAGGTTGCCTATAGCTTTAATATGGTTGCAATCGTTAATAAGACGCCGAAGCAGCTTGGTATCAAGCAAATGCTGGACGCTTATATTGCTCACCAAAAAGAAGTGGTTACTTATCGGACGAAATACGAGCTTGAGAAGGCTGAAGATCGCGCGCATGTCGTAGAAGGTCTCGTTAAAGCGCTTAATCTGCTCGATGAAGTGATTGCGACGATCAAAGCGTCGAAAAATCGTGCCAACGCGCAAGAGAATCTCGTTGCTAAGTTCGGATTCACCGAGCGTCAAGCAGACGCGATCCTGACCTTGCAGCTCTATAGGCTGACGAATCTAGAGATTACGTCGCTTGAGAAGGAGCTTAAGGAAGCGCAGAAGAAAATCGCTTACTTGCGTTCCATTCTCGACAGCGAGAAGAAGCTAATCGGCGTCATTAAGGATGAATTAATAGAGATTCGTGATAAATACGGCATTGATCGCCGCTCCGATATCCGCGGCGAAGTAGAGGAGCTTAAAGTTAACCTTGAAGTTCTCGTAACTCCTGAGGATGTGCTAGTGACGCTTAGCCAGCAGGGCTACATCAAGCGAACTAGTATGTTGTCGTATACGAGATCTGGCGGCGAGATTGACAATGCCGGAGTCAAGGATGGCGACGTCATTCGTGAGCTGCTGCCGGTCAACACCATCGACAATCTGCTGCTGTTCACGCGCAAGGGTCAATATTACTTGCTGCCTGTCCATCAAATTCCTGAGTTCAAGTGGAAGGATGCCGGTACGGCAATCGTCAATATTGTACCGATTCCAAAGGATGATTCGATTATAAGCGTCATTCCGGTGAAGGACATGAATGCGGCGAATGTGTCGCTCGTCTTCGTGACGAAGCGGGGACAAGTAAAGCGTACTGAGCTGAAGGAATATGCAACAACAAGGTCTACAGCGGTCGCGGCTTGTAAGGTTGCCGAGGGCGATGAGCTGATCAAGGTCGCGTTAAGCGACGGAGAGAAGCAAATATTGCTGGTAACGAAAAACGGCATGAGTATCCGATTCGTGGAGGCGGAAGTAAATCCGATGGGCAGAGTAGCGACTGGCGTAAGAGGCATCCAGCTTAAGGACGACGATGAGCTTGTTGCCGCCGAGTGGGTTGCTGACGATGAAGGTGAAGTGCTGGTCATCTCCGATATAGGTTATGCGAAACGTTCACTGTTGCTCGATTATCCAATTCAAGGACGGGGCGGCAAAGGCGTACAAACGTTTGAATTTAAGGAAGGCAAGCGTGTTCGTCCGAATGGCGCAACACTTGCTGCTGGATTCTACTGCCGCAATCCGCTTGATATCGTTGCGATTACGACATCAGGAGCGAAGTTGCAAGTCAATTCCGAGCAAGCGCCAATCGAGGATCGCAAGTCGATCGGCAGACTTATGTTCCCGGTAGACAAAAATGATGTTATTGTTTCCGCTTTTGTTCGGACGACGATTGAAATCAATCAAAAGGCCGATTAGGAGGGTCGAGCTTCTCGATCACTTCCAATAAAGCCTCCAACATGACCCACAATGGCACCGGTTCATCCGGTTTCTCCAGCCATTGCGGGTCTTTTATTATGCCTAGAGCCTTTGCCTTTCGGATAATTTCCGCAATTTTCTGGTCCACGTTGGATCACACTCCTCATAATCATCCAGCGATTTTGCCTTCGCCTACTAAGGAACTAGTGGCATTCACACAGTACTGGGCCTTCGTCACATTGTATGTCTAATGCTGTCAAAACGTTCAGCATTTTATCGATTAATCTCGCAAATTATTAATTGGATTAATCTTTTAATCGACATTGAACACTGCTATAATAAAATTACGAATAGGTGAAAATTGCCAGGAGGCGGGTGTGAGATAATGGTATCTGATGAATTTACCAAGTTGTGGACTAAGCTGTCGCGCGAGTGGAAATCCAGTTTGGAAGAATCGCTTGCTCCTTTAACGGAAGGCCAGTTAAATGTGTTGGAGCTGCTTATGCAGCATCAGCCGATGAAGCCATCTGACCTGCTGCAATATTTGGCTACAACGCCAGCTGCAATTACGACGCTGCTGGATCGGATGGAGCGTAATGAATTGATCGTACGTACTAGAGACGACAATGACCGTAGAATTGTGTGGGTAAACGTATCGGAGAAGGGACAAGCCGAGGCCGGCAGAGGATCTGCTCTGCGCGGCGAAATGATCGGGCAATCGTTGGACCGTATATCCGCGCATAATCAACAGCTGCTTGTCTATTTGCTGGGTAAAGTCGCAAACGCATAGATGAATCAAGAGTGTACATATAAGCTGCCCCTGCTAGGGCAGCTTATTTCATGTTTCTATTAAGTGATTGTAAGGAGGACGGTCATGAGAGCTGAGATAGAAGCTGCAAACTTTCCCGGTATGCGAGGAACACGCATAATGAAGGCGTTGGTCTATGAATCCTACGGATCACCGGAAGTGCTCCGATTGGAAGAGGTAGATGTCCCTGTGCCGAAGGACCATGAAGTGTTGATCGAGGTTCATGCGGCTTCGGTCAATTCCTGGGACTTTGATCTCCTCCGCGGTAAACCGTACATTACCCGCCTTGGCGGGCTGCGCAAACCTCGTTACCGCATTCTTGGCGCGGACATCGCGGGGCGCGTAATCGCCGTAGGTGCCGCTGCCAAGCGATTCCGACCGGGGGACGAAGTGTTCGGAGACCTTTGCGGCTGCGGCTGGGGCGGATTTGCTGAGTATGTAAGTGCCAACGAGGAGGCCTTGACGCTAAAGTCTGAGGGTATAAGCTTCGAGGAGGCAGCGGCTATTCCTCAGGCTGCCGTACTAGCTTTGCAGGGCATGCGCAATAAAGGGAATTTGCGAGAGGGTCATCGGGTTTTGATCAATGGTGCTGGTGGAGGAGTCGGTACGTTTGCCGTCCAGTATGCCAAATTGCTCGGTGCAGAAGTGACTTGCGTAGACAGAGCCGAGAAGCTGGAAATGCTGCTTTCCATCGGGTCGGATTATGTGTTGGATTATATGAAAGATGACTTCACCTCAAGCGGACTTCGATACGATCTGATCCTCGATGTTGTCGGGAACCGTTCAGTCTTCGCGATGCAACACGCGCTTATGAAAGGCGGCACGTATGTTATGATCGGTGGCCCATTGCCTCGTATTCTCCTGACTGTGTTGGCGTCACCGCTGTTTGCTTGGCTTGGAAGGAAGAAAGTAGCGGTCCTCGTGCACAAGCCGAATCATGACGACCAAATGATTTGGATCGATCTGGTCAAAGCGGGGCAAGTCGTGCCTGTCATTGATCGTCAGTATCCGCTATCCGATGCGGCTCAGGCGCTCCGTTATTTTGGAGAAGGCCGTGCGAAAGGGAAAGTCATCATAAGCATGAAAAACGAGTAAGCGAAAAGAAGCGGCAATCACGGACATTATTTCAGTCCTTGGTTGCCGCTTCTTATCGATACTTATTTCATAGAGTCCAGTCGTTTGCGAAGCATTTCGTAATCTTTTCTCAATGTCGCGAAGTCGGTTTTCGTTAACATAGGATCAGATGCGGCGGTAACCGTCTGCTCGAGCGGCAATATACGATAACGGAACGCATTGTCAGGCTTATAGCGGTGAACCCAAGTCGGGATCGACTCGACTTCAGATAGCTCGATTGAGCCGTCGGTCATATTTTTACGAATATGAACTTTGTATATGACGCCGTAATCTTTGGAATCGCCGCGCTGGTTAGAAATGAAATTGCCCATGGAATATATAATAAGTGCTTTTCTTGCTTGGCCGTTCTCATCGGTCGTTTCGATAACTTCATAAGGCTGCACCACATGCGGGTGAGAGCCTGCAATAATGTCCGCTCCAGCTGCAACGAGCGATCTGGCAAGATGCTTCTGCTCCTCGCTTGGCTGCGTCTGATATTCGTTTCCGAAGTGGAGGGAGACGGTAACGAAGTCAGCACCGGCTTCTCGCAATCGTTTCATATCTGCTATGATCTTCTGTTCATCAATCCTATTGACCAAGTAGTCTTTGCCGGTCGGAATTGGAATGCCGTTCGTGCCGTACGTATAAGCGAGCAGTCCCATCTTGATCCCGTTACGCTCTGCGATGAGCAATTGATCGGCTTCCTGTTGCGAAGCGGCTGTTCCCGTATGCTCTATCTCGTAATCCTTTAGCGTTTCTAACGTCCCTAGCACGCCGCCTTCGCCTTTATCAAGAGAATGGTTGTTCGCAGTCGTCAGCAGGTTGAAACCAGCGTTCTGGAGGGCTTCAATCAGCTCTGAAGGTGCATTGAAGCTTGGATAGCCGGTGTAGCCGTATTTTTTGCCCGCGACAGGTGTCTCCAAGTTCGCAATTACCCAATCGCCTTCGGCAAATAAAGGCTTCACTTCAGTGAAGTACGGATTGAAGTTGTACAGCTTCGTCGCTTGATCGTAAGAGCCAGGCAATTGCGGCGAGTGCATCATCACATCGCCTACTGCGATCCAAACGGCCTCCGAAAATACGGGCTGCGGCGGCTCGGTCGGAGCAGGCGTAGGAGGTTCGGTAGGCTCTGGCGTTTGTTCATGAACGGCGGTTGGAGATTGGCTTGGCTGTTCGGTCGTGTCTGTGTCTCCGCTCGTATAGCTCCAATAAATAAACACAATTCCCGCTATCGCTAATAATAGCAAAATCGATTGAAAAATCATAAGCCGCTGTCGTGATCGCTTACGTCGCATAGTAGGCTAGTCCTTCCTATTCAGGCGTAATGAGTAGAGTAGAGGCACGCTCCAGCTGGTCGGTAGACCACCAGTCCCAGCAAACAGAACCGCTAGGGGAGGAAGTGAATAACAGCTCTTCTTTCGTAACCGGGTGCTCTACGGATATGGAAGTAGACCATAACGCGATATCGCTAATGCCAGCTGTCTTGGCTGCCCCGTACTTCAGATCGCCTACGAGCGGGCAACCGATATGCGACATTTGTGCTCTTATTTGATGAGGCCGACCGGTGTGCAGACGAATTGCGACAAGCGCATGTTTGCCGGATGACGCAGCGACCTTGTAGGAGAGGATCGCTTCCTTAGCGTCCTCTGCAGGCTGATTATAGACCGTTACTTGATTTCGCTTCGTATCTTTGCGAATGTAATGCTTAAGTGTAGCCTGCTGCTCGGAAGGCGTACCCTGCACGATGCATACGTACGTTTTTCCGAAGCTGCGGCTCCGAATGCTCTCCGATAGTCTCGAAGCAGCCTTGGATGTCTTGGCGAACAGCATAGCGCCGCCTACCGGCCGGTCCAAACGGTGGACGAGGCCGAGAAACACATTGCCAGGCTTGTTGTAGCGCTCCTTCAAGTCCTGCTTCAGCAGCGTAAGCATATCCGGATCGCCCGTCTCATCCTCCTGCGAAGGGATGCCGGGAGGCTTCACAACGACAAGCAAATGATTGTCTTCGAATAACACTGGAATAGACATTAGTTGGACTCCCAGCGTCCCAATATGCCGCATGGCAAGTTAAGCCCTGACTTTGTAATTGGCAAGCCAATCTCGCCGCAGTTGATCTCGCCGCCGAACTTGGATTTCATCGTAATGTGCAGCAGATTATGCAGGACAGAAGGAGACAGTCCCGTCGTATAGGAGTTAATGAGCAAGAACAACGGCTTGTCCGACAATATCGACATGCAGGATTGGAGGAACGGGAATAAATTCTCTTCCAGCTTCCATGTCTCGCCGTTCGGTCCGCGGCCATAGGATGGAGGGTCCATAATAATGGCATCGTATTGGCGGCCTCGACGCTGCTCGCGTTGAACGAATTTGAACACATCGTCCGTAATGTAACGAATCGGCGCGGACTCGAGGCCAGATAGCTGTGCATTATCTTTTGCCCATTGCACCATGCCTTTGGCTGCATCTACATGGCATACGTCAGCGCCTGCAGCGGCTGCTGCAACAGTAGCTCCGCCGGAATAGGCGAATAGGTTCAGTACGCGGATAGGACGGCCTGCAGATCGGATCTTATCCATCATCCAGCTCCAGTTAACAGCTTGCTCCGGAAATAGTCCGGTGTGCTTGAAGTTGGTAGGTTTGATATGGAACGACAGCTCGCCATATGAGATCGTCCAACGTTCAGGAAGCCCTGAGCTCATGACCCATTGACCGCCGCCGGAGTTGCTGCGGTGGTAATGTCCGTCCGGTTTCTTCCATAATCCGCTCTCATCTGCAATCGGCCAAATGATCTGAGGATCGGGTCGGCGCAATATATGGCTGCCCCAGCGCTCGAGCTTCTCGCCGCCGCCTGTATCTATAACTTCATAGTCTCTCCATTGATCTGCAACATACATGTTTGTTCGTAACCCTTCCCTGACTTCAAATTTGTATTATAATCATGTCATCGATTATTATATCGAAGCATCACTTATGAATCAATGAAACGAATGATTTGGAGGCTGGTATTTATTCAGAAGCAAATGAAAGGTTGGATTGCAGTTCTAGCGGCAGCCATTATTGTCTTCGCGCTGCTCGCAGTAACGCTGCCAAGCAGCGGGGGAAGCGCCATTGATCAGAGCGTTCAGCGCGTTATGGCGAATTTGAAAGGGGATAGAGCAACGGCGCTGTTCAAGCTATTCTCCTATGTGGGATCGACGGCGGCCATTGCAGGCATAACGCTGCTCGCTTCGATACTGATTTCTTGGAAACAAGGGATTTGGAGAGGCGTATCGATCATTGGTTCCGTACTCATTGCGTTCATTATGAACACGTTATTGAAGAAAGGGTTTGACCGGATAAGACCTGAGGAAGCATGGGGGATCACTGCTGACGGAGCAAGCTTTCCAAGCGGAAATGCGATGCTGGCCATCGTCATGTTCGGAATGATTGCAATCGCTATTGTACATTCTCGAACCGCAAGCAAAAGGAGCAAAGGGATTGTCTGCCTTGCAGCGGTAGTTGTAATTGTGATGATGGGACTTAGCCGGGTATATTTTCACGTCCATTACATATCGGATATTATCGGCGGCTTCGCAGCAGGATCAGCCGTTATATCAGGTGTACAAGCTGTTATGCTGTTAGCCAACAAAAAGCAAAGAGGTGTACGTACCAATGATGAACTTCGAATGTGAGTGCGGCAATACGACCCGATTTTTCGCAACGGGAGATCAGGACGAACAAAGAAGGGAATATATCGAGGTAGAGGACGAGGAGCGGCTTGCTGTTATTTTTGGTGAAGACAGCGTGTTATTCCAATGCAAGTTCTGCAACTATACATACCGCTTGCAAAAATAGGAAAGCAAATGAACCAACCGCCCATGGCTTAGTGCCGTGGGCGGTTTTGTTATACATGCAAGTCAGGAACGAATTAAAAAGTCGTTAGAGGGATGCCCGGGAACGTACCGTTAACAGCTTCGGCAAAGAAAGACAGTCCCGTAATCCGGCTGCCGCTTGGGACGAGGGGAGAGGTGGAAGGATTCAACGGATAACCGTTACCGTTAAAGGCAAGCTGATGATAAGCGGTCAGCCCGCTTCCGCCGCCGGATACTTGCATAATGATGTCATGCCAACCATTACTCACTTGGCTGCTTACTATGATTGGAGGTTGAACTAGCGTGAACCTGGAGACGACGGCGTAATCGCCGTTTGGTACCTCTTGCTTGAGCACAACCGCACTGCAGCCGCCTGATCCGCATAGGGTCGATCCCTTCAAATATACGAGAACTTCAGGCGTTTGATCGCCGTCGAGATCGATTCGGTTGTAGTAATAATTCAATTGATCTACCCCTTGCGTAAGTCCGTAAAAGGTTGAGATTGTCTTCTCAAGCTTAACATCCTTCGTCCTTTCTGATGGAGCGGATTCAACAGTCGACAGGTCTACATCTTGACGGCCATTTAGTTTGCGCATCGTCAGAACATAAGTTGCTCCATTGTAATTATAGATGGTCGATGCTTCCTCCAGGCTTGGTGTCCATTCCCGCATGAGCAAATCCTGGTTAATATCGGACAAGTACATGTTTTCCCTCATTTCTGTCAATATCCGTTCATTATATGCGCCTAAACGATAGAAGTACCTAACATTGATATACACGGACACGTTACATTCATAATGGAATGGGATTCATTTAAAATTTTGTGAATGTGTGATTTCTATCTCGTACAAATGTGATATTATAGCGTTAGTAGTTATAGGACTTTAGTTCTAATTGATAATCGTTCGTATATAGAAAAGATGTAGGGGAGGATTTATCTTCTTACTATGATGAACGAAATGTTTATCCATGTTATTATTATTTTGTTTCCGATCTTTATAAACTCCTTTTTTTATACGAACAGACGGTTCACTAAACGCAATATTTATTACATATTAAATGGATTGCTATTCGGCTTATCATCCGTGCTATGCATGTCATTGACGATAACGATAACCGAAGGTTTCGAATGGGATTTGCGATTGATTCCTATCCTGGTAGCGATATTATATGGCGGACGAAATTACTTGTCGGGCATAGTGGCTTCGATTGTCATGCTCCTCTACCGTGTCACAGTTGGCGGTGATGATATCGTTATCGCCCTTGTTTGTTTCCTTTGGTTCGCTCTGCCGTGTTTTTTGATGGCGAAGTCCTTCCTTAACTACCCGCCTAAAAAAAGGGTATACACGAGCATTGCGCTCACGCTCTACTCCAACGGAATCATTAGCGCGATATTGCTTTATTACACGTCAGCGAATCAGATTGAGTTAGTTTGGAAGTCGGAGGGTGTTTTATTCTTCCTCATCATTGGCGTTCTTGCCCTGTTCAGCATCGCTGTTTCTTCGCTTCTCTATGAGAATATGATCGAGAGGAACGCCATGCGTCATGAATTGGAGCAAAGCGAGAAGCTGAAGATCGTCAGCCAATTGGCAGCATCCGTAGCCCATGAGGTGAGAAATCCGTTAACCGTGGTGAAAGGATTTCTCCAATTGTTTAAGGAAACCGCCGACGATAACAAAAAAAATTTCTTGCAAATCGCTCTCTCAGAGCTTGAGCGTGCCGAGTTCATAATTACGGATTACTTAAACCTTGCCAAGCCGCATGTCGAACATATGGAGAAATTACATGTGCCGGACTTTCTTCAGCATACGGTGGAAATGATGTATTCCTACGGCCTCATCAAAAATGTAGAGCTTAAGCTCGTTATAACCGAGGAAGAGCTATACATAATGGCTGATAAGACAAAGCTGTCGCAGGTTATCATTAATTTGATCAAGAACGGCGTGGAAGCGATTGAGGAATCGGGAACGGTGACGATCAGAGGTAAGAAGGATGGCGATCTGGGTCTGATCGAAATTGTCGATACAGGAATTGGTATGTCGGAGGAGACGATCGCGAATATCGGCACACCTTTCTTTACAACGAAGGAAAGCGGTACAGGACTAGGAACGCTCATCTCCATTAGACTAATAGAGGCAATGAGCGGGAAAATTAAATTCGCGAGTAACCCCGGGGCGGGTACGAAGGTCACTTTAACTTTTCATTTATTCAGAAGCACCTTTTCATAGACAAGCTCTCATGAAATAAAACAGTCCGTTCCTCAAGGGAAGCGGACTGTTTTCATTTTGGTGTGGTTCTAATTGTCGCTTATTCAGGTATTCGTCTTAGTATCTGCCGAATACTCCACAACTGCAAGCTATGATTACTAACAGAATGAAGAGAACCAGGATTGTACCCGTGTTCGTGAAGGCACCGCCAACATAACCGGACATTACTCATGCACCTCCTTGCGTTTTGAGTACACCATATCTTATGCATACTCAGCAGGAAGTGCTTGGGTGTTTGACGGGGAGGCACATGACGGTATGGCAACTGTCATGACATGATGATTGTACCGTAAAGTGCTGAGCGCTTCACAACGTTGATCAGTGCTTAGCCAAAAGTCTCGCCACTGTCCAAGTTGAATTGCCATTCGATGCCGAAGCGGTCGCGAACGCTGCCATACAATTGGCTCCAGAACGTCTTCTGCAGCTCCATGACGACTGTGCCGCCTTCTTTCAGCTTATGGAAGGTAGACGTGATGGTCTCCTGATCTTTATGTACAAGGGCGAGGCTGAAGTTGTTGCCTTGCGTGAACGGCATACCCGGAAATACATCGGAGAACATGACGTTGCTGCCGTAAATGTTAAGTCTTGTATGCATAACGAGATTTTTGGCTTCCTCCGGAAGCGGATAGTCCGGGTGCGGCGGCGTCTCGCCAAATGTCATAATCTGAGGCAGTTCTAAACCAAACACCTCTGCGTAGAAAGTTACTGCTTCTCGAGTGTTACCGTCAAAATTCAGATAGACATCAACGGACATAGTAATCGCTCCTCTATTCTCAATGTTATGCTTGTACTGCGTCACTATTGTAGCAATATTGGGTAAGAAATACAAAATAGCAAAACAGGAAATCGTATTCGATTTCCTGCTTGCTGCAATTGCTATTATGTAGGAAAGCCTGAATGATCAGGCCCCCCCTGGAATCTTAGCAAAAAGGTTTCCATTTTTTGTGATGCTCTTTTTTCTTCCAGCAATGATGAACTTTTTTGCCGCAAGAATGCTCTTTTTTGCCGTAGAAATGATGCTCTTTCTTACAGCCGTGAGAATGCTCCTTCTTGCCGTAGTCGTAAGAAGGGCGCTCTTTTTTACAGCCATGCGCTCTTTTGCCGTGGTGCTCTTTTTTCCACGATTTTTTGAACACAGGTTTGAAGCATTTTTTACCATAGTATCCCATTCGAATCTCCTCCTTCTTTTAGAAGTTAATGCAGTTTATTCGCTAGGTTGCAGATTCGATTGGACGAGTGCGTTTAATAGAATAAAATAGGTTTTCATTGATAGATACTTATGTATTGTGATTCCGATTGTCACGAGTTTGTAAGAAGATCAGCGTAATATAGCGTCTGTAGGAACAAGCTATAGAACAGGAGTGATCGTAAATGTCGATATTGCGCACAGTGGACTTGAAGAAGATATACGGATCGCAGCAGAATGAGGTCAAAGCGCTCGACGGCGTAAGTATAGAGATCCAAGAGGGCGAATTCGCTGCAATCGTGGGGATGTCGGGAAGCGGGAAGTCAACGTTATTGCATATGCTAGGCGGACTTGATCGTGCATCCAGCGGCCAAGTGTTCGTGGATGGGAAAGCGATCTTCGATATGAGCGACGACGACTTGACGGTATTCAGACGACGAAAGATCGGATTCGTATTCCAGCAATACAACTTAGTACCGATTCTTAATGTATATGAAAATATCGTGCTTCCGATCGAGCTTGACGGAAACGCTATCGATAAGCTGTTTCTTGATCATATCGTTAAAACGCTAGGTTTAGCGGATAAGCTGGACAAGCTGCCGAATCAGCTGTCCGGCGGACAACAGCAGCGTGTCGCGATCGCTAGGGCGCTTGCTACGAAACCTTCGATTGTGCTGGCAGACGAGCCTACAGGCAACTTGGACAGCAAGACAAGTCAAGAAGTAATCGGACTGTTGAAAGTGACTAGCAAACAATTCAATCAGACGATCGTCATGATTACGCATAGCGAGGAAATTGCTCAGCTTGCCGATAGCATAGTACGCATCGCGGACGGCAAGGTCGTAGGAGGGAAACGGCTGTGATGTTTCCCAATTCGAATAAACGGATCATTAAGACGCTTACAAGCAGAAGTCTGAAAGCGAATCGTTCCCGCAATCGGTATGTCATTCTAGCCATCGTCATGACCGCTTGGCTGCTCACCTCCGTATTCAGCATCGGTATGAGCTATATGAAGTCGTTCAGCATGCAAGATCAGAAGTTTCTAGGTACGAAAGCGGATGTTGCATTCGTCAATCCTGCGCAGGAACAATTAGACAAGCTAGCTAACCTCCCGTATGTGAAGAAGATTGGTCTCGACTACGAGGTAGCGCGGCTTGCGACAACCGAGAATGGAGCCTATAAGGCATCCTTTCACCTGTATGATGATTCAGAATGGAACATTATGAAAGCGCCATTGCTTGGAGGGAAGACGAATGGCTACCCGCAGCAGCGCAATGAGGTGCTTATGCCTAAATGGCTGCTGGATGAGATGGGGTTAACGGAACCGATAGTCGGGATGAAGCTGGACTTGTCCTATCTTGCCGGCAACGACGCTAAGTGGACCGTGCGCAAGGAAAGCTTCGTGCTTAGCGGCTGGTATGACGATTATACGCAAATGTTCTCGGACAATTCGGGCAAAATACTCGTTTCGAAGTCTTTCGCGGAAGCATTGGGACCTGAGCATAGAATGAATGGCGTTGCCTCCATTATGTTCAAAGGAGGCACTTCACAAGATGAAGGGATTAGGAAACTGGAGAACGACCTTGCACTCCAAGAAGGTCAGGACGTATATGCTTACTCTAGAACAGTAGAGGACGGTTCGTTATCGACGTGGTTCGGTACGGTGGGTGTGTCGTTGATCGTTATGTTCAGCGGTTACCTGCTTATATACAATGTGCTTTATATTTCGGTATCGACGGATACGAAATTTTATGGCTTATTGAAGACGATTGGCATGACACGCAGGCAAGTGAAGAAGCTTGTAAATGGGCAAGCGCATCGATTAATGTGGATCGGCATTCCGATTGGATTATTATTAGGCGCGATAACTTCTTACCTTGTCGTACCGTTCGCCCTTAGCATGTTCAGTCTTGAAACGGAAGTCGAGATTTCCTTTCATCCTCTCATCTACATGGGTGCAGCACTATTCGCAGTGGTCACAACGATGGCAGGCTCAAGGAAACCAGCACGTATAGCGAGCAAAATATCGGCCGTAGAAGCGTCGAAATATGTTCGTGCCGGCTCGAAGAAAAGCAGGAGCGGCTCGAAGCTGCACCGCATGGCATGGCGAAATATTTTCCGCGATAAGAAGAGAGCAACGACGGTATTTCTGTCGCTTGTCCTTGGCCTGACTACTTTCTTAACCATCAATACGCTCATTCTGAGCATGAGCACAGACAACTTCATCGGCGATTATGTGGCTAACGATTTCGAATTAATTAATAAATCGGCAGAAGGCTATAATGGAGAAGTTCGACAGCTATTCACGGATAAGCTCCTTTCCTCCATAGAGCAAATTGACGGCATTCAGCAGATACGCAGGATGTATATGTCGCAAGCTTTCCCGGAATATACGCCAGAGGTGTTCGGCAAGCATGTAGATGAGTTCACGACGAGATATGGCGCAGAGAGGCCGACAGATGAGATGCTGCAGCAAGATGAATACATGTTCTCTTCGCGGCTCGTAGGCATCGAAACGAAGTATATCGAGGAGCTTAACGAAACGCTTGATACGCCAATCGATATGGAACGGTTCGATAATGGCGAGATCGCGCTGCTTGATATGAGCCAACAATCGCTCAAGCTGGGCGATAACTTCAATCTTAAGCTGCCTAATGACGACCGGAATCATTCGTTCGAAATCGGCGGCATTGCGGAACAGCCGTTCAAGCTCATGTTCGGCGGTCTTGCTCCGAATATTTACATTAGCGAGAAGGCAATGAAGCAATTGATTGCAGATCCGATTATTTATAAAATGAATATGTCAGCCGACAAGGAGGATCATCCAGCCATTCAGGAGCAGTTGGAACGATTGACGGCAGGTTCTCGCGACATATCGCTGGAGTCGAAGCAGCAGTGGATTGAAATGATGGAAAGCGCGAAGCTGATGTTCTACATTCTTGGCGGAGCGATCACGCTTATTCTGGCGTTCATCGGGATTATGAACTTTGTGAGTACGATGTTCACAAGCGTCGTTATTAGGCGCAACGAATTCGCTATCATGGAGAGCATCGGCATGACGAGCAAGCAGCTGCTGTTCGAAGGATTGGGCTACGCCGTTATTTCCTCCTTGCTCGTGTCCACACTAGGAAGCTTGGTGAGCTACGGAGCATATAAGTTGTTCAGTCAAGAGGCGACTTATGCGGTTTTTGAATATCCTCTGATTCCGCTCATCATTATACTGCTCATTGTCTTTGGCGTATGTCTGACCGCGCCGATTATCGCGTATAATCAGACGAGAAAAACCAGCATTGTGGAACGGATGAAGGAAGCAAGCTAATCATGCAACAGATAGGGAGGTGAACACGCGATATGGCAACCATTGTCGTTGTTGAGGATGACCGGCTGCTGAATGAAGGACTAGCCTTTGCACTCGAAAAGGAGCGGTACGAGGTATGGTCTGCATATACAGCCTCTCAGGCAATAGAGTTGTGGAGAAGTCGCGACGTTCATCTCCTTATCCTAGATATTCATTTGCCCGATCGCAGCGGGATTGAGCTCTGCAAACAAATTCGCGAGACGTCGGATGTGCCGATCCTGTTCTTAACGGCTAACGATACAGAGCAGGATATCGTGAACGGCTTCTTATCCGGCGCGGACGACTATATTGCCAAGCCGTTCAGCATGGCGGTATTGAATCAGCGTGTCAAGGCTGTCCTTCGCCGTGGCGGTGAGGAATCGATCGACAGGTTCGTATACAAGGATTTAACGGTTTATTATGATAAAATGAAAGTATTAAAGGGAAACGAGGAGATTAAGCTTACCTCGAATGAATACAAGCTGCTGTCTATTCTCACACGCAATAGCAAGCAGATTTTGACGAGACAGATGATTCTCGAAAAGCTATGGGATCTGGACGGCGCGTTCGTCGACGAGAACACGTTAAGCGTCAATATTAAGCGTCTGCGAGGCAAGATCGAGGACGACCCTAAGAACAGTATTTATATCAAAACCGTATTCGGAATCGGTTATACATGGGGAGATTAGAAAGTGAAGAGCTCCTTTACTCGTATTATTCTAATAAGCTACGGGCTGTATGCAATGGCATACGGCCTGTTTCTATATGCGTTGCTGGAACTTGATGCAGGCCGCAAGCTGATCTTTTTATCCAGCATGTTCGCCATTGTCGGAGCGGTAATTCTCGTCTTCTTCATGCTTGCTATTAGAAGGCAAATGGGTGACGTATTGACGAAGCTGTCGCTGACGATTCAATCCATCATCGATCGGGAGGATCGCGAGCTGTTCTCCACGGTAGAAGACAACTTGTTGTCCAAGCTGCAAGTGCAGGTGATCAAGCTGTCACGGATACTGAAGATGCAGAGTCTTAAAGCGAAAGAAGAAAATGAAGAAATGAAGACGCTCATATCCGATATTGCCCATCAGTTGAAGACGCCGCTTGCGAACTTGAACATGTATGTAAGCCTGCTGGGAGACCGTCATTTGCCGCCGCAGAAGCGGGAATCGTTCATTGTCATATTGGCGAATCAGACCGATAAGCTGAGCTGGCTAATGGAAAGTTTAATCAAAATGTCGCGTCTAGAAAGCGGTATCGTTGCGATTAGGCAGGAGACAAGCAGTATTAACAGCACGGTATTATCCGCCATTAAGCAGATATATCCAGTTGCTGAACGGCAGGGTATCGTGATTGAATTCGAGTCGCAGCAAGAGACAAAGGTGTCTCATGATAGTAAGTGGACGGCTGAAGCGATCTTCAATGTACTCGATAATGCGGTCAAATACGGACGTGATTCCGGTACGATTAAAGTCTCGGTTCAACCCTACGAGATGTTCGTTCGCATCGATATTGAGGATCAAGGCAGCGGTATTGAAGAGAGCGAGATCAGCGATATATTCAAGCGCTTTTACCGGGGGAGAGAAGCGAGCGAGACGCAAGGCGTAGGGATCGGTCTCTATCTGGCCCGCAAAATTATTACCGATCAGTCGGGCTATATGAAAGTTACGTCCGATATAGGCAAAGGCAGTATATTCTCTATTTATCTTCCGATTTAGCGATGAAGGAGGTATAATGAATGGGGCTGTACGACTTAGGATGAAGAAAGAAGGATTTCACTTGGAAAATTACGAAGTATTATTAGCAGAGTTGCTTGAGCAGGAATCCGAATTACAGTTCACCTCTTTCTCGAATCAAACAGCTGTACAGATTGGCAGCGCTATTCTCGCGAAAGCGCAAAATGAGAACAAACTTATTGTCGTAGACATCAGGAAGAATGGTCAGCTGCTATTCCACGCGAAAATGGATGGTACTGGAGCTGGACATGATCGCTGGATCGAACGTAAAAATAACGTTGTCAAACATTTTGGACATAGCTCCTACTATATGCACGTGCTGTACAAATCATGGAATACCAACGTGAAGGACAGCGAATATCTCGATCCGATGGAATATGCGACGGAAGGCGGAAGCTTCCCGATCATCATAAAAAACGCGGGATCTGTCGGTACGATTACGGTATCCGGGCTGGAAGGCCATATGGATCATGAGATGATTACGACAACGCTAACCAAACTATTGAAATCGTAGATAAAGATAATAAGGCACGATAAGAAGACACTAACTCTGCAGTTAGTGTCTTCGTTAACTTCCATAGAAAAGAATGTGATCATATTGATTCCGATTCGTTTGCGAACGCAGATGAGTGCGTATTTGAATAAGTATTTGACTGGCGAGTCGATGGATTACAAGGCGATTATCGCTTTGTATATCCCGATTCTGATCGATCAGGCGTTTATCGTCGGACTGAATCTCGTGAACACCGCGATGATCAGCTCCTCCGGCGTATCGGCGGTTAGCGCAGTCAATATGGTCGATTCCTTGAATTTATTTCTTATTAACGTTTTCGTAGCCGTAGCAACCGGGGGCACTGTCGTCGTAGCGCAATACAAAGGGAGCGGGAACAATCAGATGGTGTCTCGCGCCACTTCGGGCAGTATTGCTTCCGTCTCCTTGCTCTCCGTAGTAATCGGGCTGCTCATCATTGCTTTGCATAATCCGCTGCTGCGCTTACTGTTCGGTTCCGCGTCCGCAGAAGTGCTGGATAGTGCAAGAATATATCTTATAGGGAGCGGCATTTCTTTCCTTGGGCTGGCGATTGTCCAAGCCGTATGCGGCGCGCTTAGAGGGGTCGGGAAGAGCCGCGCTTCGCTCGCGCTATCGTTAATTATGAACCTGCTGTATGTGCTGCTTAACATTGTATTCATTACGATGCTGAATATGGGTGTTATGGGGATGACGATTGCGATCAATATCGCCAGGTTTGCCGGGGCGGCTTGCGCGATCTATTATTTGTTCAAAATGGATGGGACGATGCATCTGCGCTTGCGCGATATGTTCCATGTTCCGATCTCCATGCTGAAGAAGATTATGTCCATCGGACTGCCATTCGCCGCCGAGCAGATGTTCTTCAACGGCGGCAAGCTGCTCACCCAGGTGTTCATCGTTAGCCTAGGAACGTACGCGATTGCTACGAACGCGATTGCATCTGTACTGACCGGTCTCCTGCAAATTCCAGGTGCTGCATTGTCGTTAACGATCGTCACCGTTGTCGGTCAATGTATTGGACGAGGCGATGTGGCCGATGCGCGCAAGTTCGTCAAGTCGTTCCTATGGATAGCATCGCTCATGTTATTCGTGATGGGGATTATTCTTATGCCGTTCTATCCATTATTGGTAGGGTTGTTCGAACCTCCTGCCGAAATTGTAGACGACATCTTCTGGGTGCTGCTTCTAACAGCAATCGTGCAAATCCCGTTGTGGGCGATGAGCTTTATATTGCCGTCTGCGCTGCGGGCGGCTGGCGATTCCCGATTCACTTCGCTGTCTTCGATGCTTAGCATGTGGTTATTCCGCGTCATACTAGGATACTTGCTGGGCATTACAGCGGGCTTAGGCATTATGGGAGTATGGATTGCAATGAACTGTGAATGGGGCGTACGCGGAGCGATCTTCCTATGGCGCTTCCGCGGGAAGAAGTGGTATAAGCATAAGCTAATATGAAGCAATTGAACGATTGGAAAGACGACTCGCTTAACGCTTGGCGTCTTTCTTTGTTGCAACCCCTGCAGCATCGGACACGAAAAGTCGGAACGGTCGGCATTATATTTGTTACTTTATAGTTGCGGAAGAAGAAAGGAAGGAGTCATACCGAATGCTTGAATCTATGAATGCAGCGTTAAATTATATTGAGGAACATCTGGCGGATGATATCGACTTCAAGGAGGCATCGCGGCTAGCCTTTTGTTCGGAGTTTCATTTTAAGAAAATGTTCTCGTTTCTTGCAGGAGTGCCGCTGTCCGAATACATTCGCCGCAGACGCTTAACGCTAGCCGCCTTTGAGCTTAAGGACAGCTCCGTGAGGGTTATTGACGTGGCGGTTAAATACGGATATCAATCGCCGGATTCCTTCTCGAGAGCGTTCCTGAGCATGCATGGTATAACTCCAACCGAAGCGAGGGTTAATGGGCAGCCGCTGCTTGCATATCCTCGTATGACCTTCCAGCTCACTATCAAAGGGGTAAGTGCAATGAATTATCGTATTGAGAAAAAAGAAGCTTTTCGCATCGTAGGCATTATGAAGCGGGTTCCCATTCAATTCGAAGGAGTGAATCCTGAGATTGCAGCGATGTGGGGAAGCTTGAATGAGGAGAAGATCGTGCAGTTTAAAGGCTTATCCAACACGCAGCCATTCGGGTTAATCAGCGCATCGGTTAATTTCTCCGAAGAGCGGATGGAGGAGAAAGGAGGGCTCGATCATTATATCGGTGCGGCGACGACTTTGGCATGTCCGGATGATCTGGCGAGCTTGGAAGTGCCGGCATGCGACTGGGCGGTGTTCGAGGCGGTGGGTCCGTTTCCCCAAACGCTGCAAGAAATATGGGGCCGCATCTATTCCGAGTGGTTCCCTTCCTCGAGCTATGAGCAAATTAACGGACCTGAGCTGCTGTGGAATGAAAGCAAGGATGTCTCCTCTCCGAATTATCGAAGCGAAATATGGATACCCGTTGCGAAGCGAGTTCTCGAGCAGCAATAATGGAAATACTGCAATGGAGTGTAGAAAGAGATGTCGAAGATCGACATCTCTTTTTGTTTGTGAGTTAACAGACTGAAGGTTCTTCATTAATTTAACGGACAGAATACCTACAGGCGCATATAGAGAACGGGTAACGATAGTGATAAAGCTAGATGGATGAGCATGCGCTACGGTAGCCTGTTTAATTTATTAAACTAAAAGGCAGGTATGTTTTGGTAATATCACGAATTCATTGACATTAGAGAGGTGTTATTGAATGAACTTTTTAAAGCGTTGTGTATGGATAGAAGCTGAATTATGGGCAGAAGGTTCATTGGTTTGTGACGATGAAAATACCGATGTTATTGTTACTTTTCCAAATCGCTCCAAATGGATTGCTAGTCTTTTCACCTACAAGAATATTGAGACATTGAGGCAAAAGAACATTCAATCAGGAGAATGTATGAATGGTTTATATTTTTGGTCCAGTGACATGGTTTTAATTGACGTTATAAGCAGGCAGAGCATTGAACAGCTTATCGACCATCTATTTATACAAGGCAATTTTCAGTCAGTCTTTAAACGATACCCTGATATTGATACGGACGCAGATCACTGAACCAAAAGTGAGTTTCATTAATGAAAGGAATGGGATCAGATGGGCACCGATATTCATGTGTTTATTGAGCAGAAAACAATCAATAAAGACAATCCTTTGATAACTGAATGGATAAGCATAGACAAATGGACGCAAAACCCTCATTTTGAGGAAACATGGATTTTAAAACCTTACTGGAGGGATAGAAATTATCTCTTATTTGCGATACTAGCGGATGTAAGAAATCATTATGATATCCATCCTATTTCGTTACCAAAGGGACTGCCTGACGATGTAAGCCCAGAAGTGAAAAATCGAAGTGATATAGAAGGTGAGGATGCACATACCAGAAGTTGGCTTACTTTAAAAGAACTTCTCGAATATGATTGGCAACAAAATTTCGAGGATGACAATAATGAATTTTTTCCTCTAGCGGCGATGGTAATTCCTTTTGTGAATGAGTTTATCCCCCGTTTGATCAAAATTGACGAGCCAGAAAATATCCGTATGGTCTTTTGGTTTGATAATTAGTACAACTGATTTTGCTAACAGGCTAGAGATCAGTAGAGTGGTGGAAAGTACATTATTCTGGGGTTTATAGAAAGAAGGTGCGTCGAATGAAATTCAAATTTTATAATGACACTGGAAGACTAATCAGTATTCACTTTGGTACGGAGATAAGTGGCATTAAGTGTGATATGGACAAAATTAAGCCATTTGAAATAAGGACATTTCTGCTTCCCACTGGAACATATCCGTGGGTGAAATTATGGGATTATGGTGAAGAAAGGGGTTTATCAATTTTAGTATCAGCTCAAGTTGATGATTAACCTAACGGTGAACGATCAATCAACAAAAACAAAAAGACAACAGTCTAGAAATGACCGGTTGCCTTTCTTCATCTACATGAAATTAACTATATCTCTATGGCAGTCCATGATTATTATATTCGGCCTATCGTCATAGCTGCTTCAGTTGGGGCTAACGTCTCCTATTATCGTTCCGAGCGGTCTTGATCCACAAACAAGGCTTGTTCTTTATTGAAATAATAACGCCGATAGTTGTTGATGTGTCCGAAAAAATAGCGCGAGACGCTAATAATACGCTTCACATTTAGGTCTTTGATGTACCAAAGCGATCGGATCACTTTCTTCTGCTTATAAAGCTTATCGATCTCGATCGACAACGCCGGATCGGTGACGTAGCGCTTCAATACCATTCTCGGCACGTTAGTCCATAGTGCGGTAGCTTGGCCGTATTTGCAATCGATGTCTTCGCCGTTAACGACTTGACTTATGAGCGCTGATATCATATTCAATCCGGCCCCCCGTACGAACAAACTACTTCTGCCTAATCGCGGGTTGATTTCGAACATCATGTATTTACCCGTCCTGCTGTCGAACTTCATGTCGATATTGGAAAATCCGACATAACCGATTTTCTCCAAGAATGCCCTAACCTTCTCATATATGTCCATATCTGAGCGGCTAATGATAGCGGCGTAGTTGCCTAGCGTATTCGGCGCATATTCTTCGAGCACAGGTTGACCGAGACACATCATTTTCACGTTTCCACTATCATCGGAGTAGCTGTTGATCACTCGCATTGCGCTATCGCCGCCGGGAATAAACTCTTGTATGATTAGTTTGCCGTTATAGCCGGATGTATTCATGTTGCTGATCATCGCTAAATAATCTTCTCGATTGTTAAAGAAGAACACTTTCTTTTTGCCTTCGAAGTAACAATGAAGGTATTCATAGGCATTGCTATTCTCAGGTTTTACAACAATCGGAAATTGAAATTCCATGCGTTCCAAAGCATGTTCACGCTCATTCGGCTCACAAACAAGCGTCTTCGGATAATCCAAACCGAACCGATCGCACAATTCATAGAACTTGTCTTTAGTATCGAGCGTTTCCAACAACCTGTCGGATAGAAAATGATTTGCGATCAATCCATTGAATTTGCCATAGTGGCGCGACAACATCCCGGCATAGTAATCAGAACAAGGTATGACGATCAGTTTCTTGTTCGAGGAGGCGTGGTTCTCCAAGATGGACAACAACGCGCCGGGGAAAACATCCTCTTGGTCGAAGCGGTCGATTTGGATAAGATCGAACAAGTTGCTGTGCCTGGTTGGAATCAACAGCCTGGTACAAACCAGGAGAGGTCTGATCTGATAGGTTTCATGGATAAGTCTGACGTTGCCATAGGCATTCTCATCACTGCCAAGTATAATTGCTACAAAATCTTTATGATTCATAAATTCCCCTCGTTCAACAAATTCTTCGTTCTTTGCTCAAATGTTCTAACACGGCGGAGGCGAATGGAGTCGTTGGGGATACGAAATGACGATAAAATCAAGAGAGGTATCAACTGAGAGCTGTTTATGGGCAATAAATTTGCTTTCTAAAAAGAGATGATGCCACAAAGACACCATCCCTACGTATGATGAAACAAGCAATCTTAAATTCCTTACTCCTGCGGGATCGCACTTTCATCCATAAAGCCGATTTCCCAATGATGACCGTCTAGATCTAGGAAGCTTCTCTGATACATGAAGCCGAGATCTTGTGTGTCTTTTGCAATAATGCCACCAGCTGCAATCGCGCTGTTAACTAACTTGTCCACTTTTTCGCGGCTCTCGACCATTAATGCAATTAAGACTTCGGTCGTTTTGGATGCATCAGAAATCTCTTTATTGGTGAAGGTCTTGAAATACTCTTCAACCAACAACATGGAGTAAATGTTTTCTCCGATGACCATACAAGTTGCATTGTCGTCAGTAAAGTTTGGGTTGAATTCAAAGCCTACTGTGGTGAAAAACCCCATAGATTTCTTCAGGTTTTTTACTGGTAAATTAACAAACATACTTTTGGCTGTTACTGCCATTTCGATCACCTCAAGTATACAGTAGCATTATGATAAATTGGATGTCAAACCAGTAACGTGGGACCATTGCAGATATATAAATCCTTAATAGAAAGCTAAACTTATTGAGGGAGAATTTTAGGTTCCATAAAATATATATTCAGTATTTAGGAGTGATTTTGTAATGTATGGCTACATCGACCGCGAGGGCAACCAGGTGATCCCGCCTATATACGACTATGCTACTTCTTTCAAAGATGGTATAGCTGCTGTTTCCCAGAACAATAAAACGAAGTATATTTCAAAAACCGGCGAAACTTTGCTTGATACAGAGTATTTTGGAGTAAAGAATTTTTCTTGCGGTCGTGCATTGTTTCAACTTAACGGTAAGTTTGGCTATATAGATATACACGGTAAGATTGTTATTCCTCCTAAGTTTAAAGATGCCTATGATTTTTCGGAAGGATACGCCACCGTAGTCGTACCTAATGGTATTACATGGGGGAGAGCATTCATTGATGTAAATGGCAACTTTATAAATGATCAGATATATAATAACTCCATGCACTTCAGAGACGGTATCGTGTCCGTACAGCACCCTTCTGGAAAGCATGGATGCATCAATGCAGCAGGTGAATACGTAATAGATCCTATATCCGAGGACTATATCTCCTTCTCAGATGGGCTTGCTCCTATAAATGTAAAAGGAAAGATTGGATATATTGATTGCAAAGGTCAGATTGTTATTCCACCACAGTTTAGTTATGCTGGTAATTTTAAAGAGGGAATGGCGATAATTATTAAACGTAATAAATTCGGATTCATTAACAGATTAGGTGAAGTCATAGTAGAAACTAAATATAATGACGCAGAGGATTTTTATGAGCAATTGGCCCCGGTCAAACTAGGAAGGAATTGGGGATACCTGAATCCAGACGGAGTATATGCGATTGAACCAAAGTTTAAAGGCGCGTCATGTTTTAGCGAAGGCATAGCATTTGTTTATGAGAAGAAAAATATTACGATGATGAAACGAAACATGGAGATGATAGAGCTAGGGGATCAGTACGAGAGGTTAGAGAGTTTTTCAGAAGGACTCAGCGTAGTGACAATACGAGAAAAAAGAAAAACATATCCTATCACTACTCATAGTACAGAAGTAACTTTCTACAAAGATTAATCGCCGGGATTTGAAGCTGGTGTGATTCATCGCTTCAATAAACTGCTTATAAAATGAATAGAGCCAACGAATGTAAACCCTCTGGCATTATTTTTTATTTAAGATGCTTAGCGCAATAAAGACAGTACGGCAGCCGCTTACTATGATCGGCTGCCATTTTTTGATTTAAGTATCGGTCAGCGCCATTCCAATTGTGGTAATATCAGGTTAAGGGAGAATACTTAAATACTCAAGCATATATTTGGAGGTATTTTCATGAGTAAGAATGCGAAGCGCGATAACCCCACATTGGCATGACATTGTTAAGTAGCAGGCTATGATGTGTTAAGCAACGGGAGATGTTAGAGGATAATTTAACCAAACAGCGAATTGATAGTCTTTATTCTGCCTTGTTGTGGTACGCTCCCATGTAGAAACGACCGAATGGGGAAGTGCTCCAGCAACAAGGAATTCATACGAAAAAGGTTGTTTTAGTTCATTCAAATGATTAAACTAACGGATAATAGTAGGTTCTAATAATCGATGAGTCGAAGAGGGGAAACCGAAAATGAAGACGATTAAGTGCATGATGGAACACTTGTACTGGGCGGACGGACGCATCTTAGACGCGCTCGAGGAGAGTGAGACGAAGAACAAGGATCTTCTGAAGCTGGTTCGGCACATCGCGATCGCGGAACGAGTCTGGCTGTCCCGATTGCAGGGCAAGGGCAGCGCGCAATATTCGTTGTGGGAGGAAGCGGAAGACCTGATGGCGATCCGGATGATCTTCGAAGAAAACGCCGATCAATATCGCGTTTATATCGAAGGGCTGGAGGAATCCGAGTTGGACGAGATGATCGACTATGCGAACCAGAGCGGGGTTCCGTTCCAAACGTCAGTCCGGGACATCCTGTTGCAGGTCCTCTTACATGGACAATATCACCGGGGGCAGATCAACCGGGCACTTCGGATCGAATCGGCAGAGCCTGTCCAAGTCGATTACATCACGTTCGCGAGGCTCTAACAGGCCGGATAATCACCAGCCAGTGTTCGGAATGCTACTTGTTCAGCTAGTGTTAATTTTGAGTTGTGAGGTGAGAGCGTGAAGAGAGAGATTGCCGAAGAGGATTTGAATAGAATATCTACGGAAATGCTTGGGATCTTAAGTGAAAGGTGTTCTATAGCTGGTATTACTAATTCATTAAATAATTTAGACACATTAGATTTGCTTGAGTTAAATAACCTGCATCGAGAATTTGCTATAGAAACAGAGTATATTGGCCGATTTGGTAAAAAAGAGCTTAAGTGAACTGTCCAATATCATAATGGCGATGTATATACTGCATGGACTAGACAGGAGTTATTCGATGCTCTTTGGGATTTGACATTACATATATTAAAAAAAATGCATTGCGTTAACGGGAAACGTTAGCTTAGTTGTGAAAAATCAACCAGGCGATCAAAAGCCAGAATGGCACAACCAAAAGCGCTCCATTAATCATGCCGGTCGTAAGTTCTCCTCTGCGCTTCGTCGATCTGTTCTCTATGGCTGCCGTTGCGGCGAAATTCGAAGAACTAGTCCTAATGCCTGCTTGAAGCAAAGTAGCGTTGATCGGCTTGCGGTGAATTATTCTCATAAAGTAACCCTTCTTTCCTAATATTTCATGACTATAGTCGCGCTAATGAATCATTATTCTTTATATCGGTCGCGAATGAATAGGAATGAAGTCCTCATTAAACAAATATCACAAAAAATACAGGCGTGTCAATGGGTGTCTAGAGACACAAAGCTGACGTGTGTCAAAAGACACAAAAGTGGCGACATAAATGATCGTATCAATGCTTACGTTATGGCCGCATACTTTTTGGCGCCAGCAGATATAAAAGGGCGTAAGGCGTTCAGTGTCGGATGACAAGAACATCTTTACAACAGAGGTCGCATAAACTGCGGTTTTTTTGTTTTTTTGTAAGCTATCGGGAGACGATACTTTAACACTGAAATCAAATGATAATATGGGGGTAAAAAGCTATGTACGAACATCTCGTCGTTTTCAAGTTTAATACTAATGTCACACCTGCCAAGCAACAGGAACTGCTGGGTCAATTGCTCGGGTTTAAGGATCGTATTCCCGGAATTCTTGATATAAGTGCAGGTCTCAATGTAACTGAAGAAAAGGAAAATGTACACGGCTACACGCTCGGATTACGGGTTACATTCGATAGCCTTGTTTCTCTTCGTTCATATGGACCTCATCCTGTCCATCAGGAATTTGTAAAATCACTAGATGGTCTGCTGGAAAATGTTATAGTAGTTGATTACCCAAAGGTCTAGGTCTAGTTCACGTTCACAAACAAAGTCAAAAATTCGTTACGCTAACGGGAGACTTTAGTTCGACGAACACTGGGAGTAGTTTGCCATAGGCAGACCGCTCCTATTTTTATTAAGCTATTTGACAGGATTGCGCAACTTCCCAAGATAAGGATGCGTTAGAAGAATTACAGTACGTTTTTTCTAATGAGTACGGTCGGGATATGATCGGCTGCATCTTTGTTGAGCTATGGGTAGGATACTTCCAATATGTGTTAATATAGATTGATCTATACAGTTGGCAAGGATATTAGTGAGATATTAGCTGATACGATACCAACAGAAACAAAGTAGTCAGTAAGAAAGGGTGTAAAGCGTGAGCACTACATTCGAAGTCTATCCGACGAAAACTTACATTCCACAAATAACGGAACTATTGAATCTAGCTAACAAAAAGCTTTTTTCCTTTTTGGAATCCTTTGAGTTGAACATCTCCCCCGTAATCAAAGCTCGAATCGGAGAGATTTTTATTAATGGTTCTTCTGAGAGCGTACTGAACACCAAGTGGGAGACGGAATTCGCCTGGTTTTTCGTTGAGCCGAATGAACACGGTGGTGGAACTGATGCTTATTATAATACTGTCAATGAGCTCAATTTCGAGATTTGGAGGGAGTACGAAGATGTTGGTGAAAGGTATGTCGAAGTGCTAAAGTCGTTGGCCGTGGGTCATTACTGGGCTTTTCGCAGATCTGCGGGTCAACCAGCAATCATCAATTTAGCTTATGGAATCCTGGCTGCTGCCTTAGCGGAATTGACGGAGGGCTATATCTTCTCTGATGATGGGGCATGGTCAGGACCACCAATTCGTGCTGCTGAGTTCGAATCTCGATATTTTAAACCAGAGCTTAGCAAGAATTACGGTGATGCTTCTTGGTATGCACGATGCTTGGAGAGCTTGACTGAAGACTATCAGGGCAAACCATATATCCCTGTAGTGCAACTCCTTATTGAACATGACTGGTCGATGGATCAACGACTCCGATATGCTCCTTCTGGTCGGACGCTACAGGAAGGGCCTGACGAGAGAGATCGCTTAATAATCATACATAGCGAATACGTTAATTTACCGTATGTAATTATTAACCGTACAATTTTTAAGGGAAACGAAAAGCTGCTTCTTCGTGTTATGAAATTAATGATACTTAAGGATGGCTCGCGAATCGGTAATCAACCAGTAAATACGGTACACGAAATCGATATACAGCCCATGCTTGCAGATATTGACTTTACCTTCTGGTCTAACCCGTTACTAGTCAAGGATGGAGATAGCATTCTCAGACAACTTACTGAATAGGTCGTATGAAGAGTTGTATCAATTTACTGAATTAGTCTCAACAAGAGCAAATGTGATGCAGTTGCCAAACAGGAAGAAGCAAGCTCATGGCACATGACAAGTTAGTGGAAAGCATACCCAACAGCCGGCCAATAAGTGAACTATTCTAGGAGGAACGAATGAAATATTTCACTAAAGAGTGGTATGAAGAAGCGCAGATAAGAAGTTTTTTGATTTATCACGAAACGGAGAAGGATTGGGAAGACGACATTGCCTGGTATGAATCTGAAGGTTTGAACTTCAAAGAAATTTGCAAGAACAGCTTGGAATACAGCAGAGCTGATTTACTCAAATATCTCCCGGCATTTTTTCATCCCTCTATCCAAGACGGAACGTTAAAATCACAGTTTCCTTCCGAAGAACTTAGAAAAATGGCTGACCAATGGCTATTGGAGTATGATAAGAGAGAGAAAGCAAAAGGGATTACATATCGGAACTACTATAACTCCATAAAAAAGTCACTCCCCGAGAGTGTCATTCAGTTGTATGAAAAGTCTTTACACGATGCACGAGTTACTTCGATTGAGAAGCCTTTGAAGGACACGGTTATCATGACCTTGGATTGTAGGGGCGGTTATCATTATTTAACGGATATTAGGCTAACCTTTACAGGAGTGCAACAGATTGATCCTACTAACTTAAGTGTAGGGAGTGGCTGGCTTTATGATGAAGTTTATTTCACAGAAACAGGTTTTGAACTTCATGTATTATTAGATGGTCCTTTAATGGAGTTCACAATCTCAGCTGAAAATGTTACTATCGAGGTCATTTCCTAATTGAAGAAGCAGCGTCTATGTACCTAAAAAGGCAGGATCGGGGATTTCCCTTATCCTGCCTTTTGCGTGTTTTTCTAATGTACTAAACTATTCAAATCCGGTTGCAATTTATTCCGCAGAACATACAGCATGATGGCTCCAACAAGGAATGCAACGGCATCCGCAATGACCAGCGACCAGACTACCCCGTGAAAACCGTTCATTTCATTGGCAATATATAGCACAGGAATCAGGGTAATTCCTTGAATAACTGACATAATAAACGCGGCGGTTCCTTGCGCAGTTGCTTGGAAAATCCCCGTAAACAACGAGGTCATGCCTGTAATGAACAGGGATAAGAACGTCACATGTAGAATGTAACTGCCCATTTCAATTAATTGCACATCATTCGTAAATAAACCAATTAAATGGTCGGAAATCAGATAGACGATAACGCCGAACACAGCTGCTAACACCACAATGGTTTTGATCGTGAATCCAATCGTATTTTTCATCCGTAATTTATTCGCTGTAAAAGAGAAGGCAATGAGCGGCACGACTCCCTCGCATAAGCCCATCAGAATAAACTCAGGAAATTGCAATAAACGTGATGAAATTCCGTAAGCCGCCACGGACTGATCCCCATATTCGATCAGAAAATGGTTGAAGATGAGCGACATTGCACCCAAAAAGATACTCATAATAAAAACGGGAACTCCGATTTTGAATACATTGCTCAAAATGTCCTTGGTAGCCTTAAACCATTTTACGGAGACGGTTAAGAATTTACTCTTATATCCTATATGGTAGGCGTAAAATGCACTCGCAACCAAATTAGAAAAGACCGTAGCAGATGCAACGCCGATCACGTCCCAATGGAACACGAAGATGACTAATGCATCGAGAATAATATTTACAACAACACTGAGAATCATACCGACCATCGACGTAATTGCTGCACCCTCAGAGCGCACGATATTCTCCAGCGTGAAGAATAATACGACAAAAGGTGAACCTATAAGCATAATCGTAGCATAGTCCTTCGTGAAGCCAAAGGATTCGGGCGTTGCCCCCAGGCCATGAACGATGGGATCGATCAACGGGAGGCCAACGGCCATCACGATAAGACCGAGTATTAAACTGCTGTAAAAGGCGAATGAAGACACATGTTTTAGATCATCATATTTTTTCTCTCCTAGTAATCGGGAGATGAATGTACCGCTTCCCATGCCAATCAAGTTGCCTAGCGCCATAATGATCGCGAATAACGGCAAAGTTAGTGCGAGTGCGGTTAACATGGCCGTATCGTGGAGTGTGCCAAGGAAAAAGGCATTCAAGATGGAATATATGACACTCATTGACGTGCCTAGCATCATCGGTACAGCGAAGTGAGCTACGGCTTTTGCGACCGGTGCTTTTTCAAAGTAATGGAGGTTTTCTGTATCCATGCGGGTCACCACTTTCTTCATTAATTTCGGCGTTGTCTAACGCTGTTAGATTGAACCTTACAGTGTTAGATGATATCATGATCTTATGGACCTGTAAAGCATAAACTTACACTGTTAGATAAAAGGGTGGATACCGATGAAAAAGCAGCAGCCTCAGATTTCGGAGGATAAGATTTTGGAAGCTTCTTGGGAGCTTCTAGGGGAGGATGGCATCGAGAAATTCAGCCTGAGAAGATTGGCCGACCGGCTAGGAATTCAGGCCCCCTCTCTGTACTGGTACTTCAAGAGTAAGCAGAATCTTTACTACCGACTGGCCAATCAGGTATCGAAAATGATTATGGAGGAGTTCCGCTCCGAAGGGGACTGGAAGGAGCAACTGACGGGTCTTGCGGTAACCGTACGGAGTGTGCTAAGCCGGTATCCCTGCTCCACGCAGCTCATGATGATGACTTTGCCCCATGAACCGGACATTATCCGATTCACCAACCGTATGCTGCTTTGCGTGGAATCGACGCCGCTTGAGCAAGAGCAGAAATTGCAAGCGGTTCTTACGCTTGTGAACTATGTCTTCTACTTCGTTCTGGACGATTATCAGCATCAGCGCAATGTCTCCGATATTCTTAAGGAGCAGGGAGTGCCTACAGATGGGGAGATGATTCGCCTTCTGGATTCCATGAGCGAGACGGACGCTGGACTATTTCGTACGATGTTCAAGAGCGGGTTGTTCGAACTGATGGGAACCGACGGAGCGTTTGAGTTCGGAGTGAAGCTGATACTCTTGGGGATTGAGCAGGTGATAAAGGAGCGGGAGAAGTAGAATGTTTTATAGTGAACATGCTGATAAAATAGCAGGTAGCTTGACTGATTGTTTTTTCCGGAATTATTATTGACAAGGTAATATTTGGCGGTATATATTTTGACTTGTATTTAAAGTAATTTAACTTGAAGGAGTGAGGACAATGAAAAACATCAAACTAACTTTCAACAACTTCATATTGGATCCTCGCGGTGTTATTTTTTAATTAATTCGCTTATGTCGAAATAAGCCCTGAGGATATATGTCCTCAGGGCTTTATATGTGTGAAGAACTACTCTGAAATGTAGAGTGATTTCTCGCGCTCAAGCCACTGGTATGTTTACAGTGGCTTTTTTTGTTTCGATTTAGGCACAGAAGAAAAGGAGATGGTTGTTTTCAACAGAGTCAGAATTTGGTTTCAGAAAGAGATTGAACAACTTAAGCCGTTAGTACGCGATGCATATCAAAAAATTTACAAGTACCAGCTTGAAAGGACATCACTGTATGAGTTACAGATGCGTGAAGCAATTGTACAAATAACGCCGATATTAGAAGTTTTTATCGAGCATATTCCCGCGTATAAGAGCAGCTATATAAAAGTTCTTGCCAATCAGGAGCAACTCGCGGCGTCCGATTTGATTTTGTGTTTTGACCGAGCGATGTATGAACTGCATCTGTATGCAACGTTAGGCAAAGAAATCGGGAAATACGCCAATGAGGCGCCTTGGAGCAAGGAGCTTCGCGCACTCTTGAACGAAAGACAAGCGATAGAACCTGTAAGTAACAGTACCTCTGATGAAGAGTTATTTCTTGCGAGCGGTAAAGTTGCCAGTTCCGGTCATGCCGAAGGAATAGCCGTAGTCATCATGCACAAGGATGAGCTTGTGAACGTAAGGAATGGAGACATTCTAGTCACGACGATGACGACTCCTGATTTCATCGAGGTTGCTCCGTTAATTGCAGGACTCGTGACGGATCGGGGAGGTATTGTTTGCCATGCTGCCATTTTGGCGAGGGAGTTTAACATTCCATGTATCGTCGGCTGTAGAAATGCAACAGAGGTTGTTAAAAGTGGTCAAAAAATTCGTATGGATGCGATCTCTGGCATCGTTATGGGATGTGGTAATGTATGAAATTGGTACATTTAAATGAGGCAACCGAAGCTGAGTTATATGGTCGTAAAGCGGTGAATTTGGGTGTGGCAATTGAACACAGTTTGCCCGTGCCTAATGGTTATGTGCTGTCGGCTTCTATCATTATGCAATTTGTGCAAGGAGAGCTTAATATAGAAGGTGAAATTCGTTCTATGTTAGACTCATTAGGTTCCGTTTCCGTCAGATCGTCCGCTATTCAAGAAGATGGTGAACAGTCCAGTTACGCTGGACTGTTTCATTCTTGCTTAAACGTTACTTCCGTAAAGGGAATTGAGCGTGCGATTCGTTACATTTGGGAGTCGGCGCAGTCAAAACGTTTGCATAGCTATATGAGTCGAGCAGAGGGAGCGACAACGATAGATAACGGTGTTCCATCTGTACGAATGGCGGTCATCGTTCAACAAATGATCAATTCCGATGTGTCGGGAATAATGTTTACACGCAACCCTGTTACGTATGAGGATGAAAGAGTAATAGAGGCAACATGGGGACTTGGCGAAGCGGTTGCTTCTGGATATGTAACGCCCGATTACTTCAGAATGAACCGAAATGGGGAAATTACGGAATCAACGGCTAGTTTGAAGGAGATTGCGGTTCGATTCGGCCAATGGGAAGGTACCATTGATCATAAGCTTGACGACAACATCGTGAACTCGCTATGCCTGACTGCCGAGCAATGCAGCCAATTGAACTGTCTCGCTGTAAAATGCGAGCAAACTTTTGGTCCAAATATCGATATGGAATGGACCTTCGCAGACGACAAACTATGGTTACTTCAATGCCGGCGGATAACCGTGCTAAAGCCGAAGGTTAGCTGCGAAAGTATCTATCCGAGAAATACTCCAGCTCCAGCTGTCGAATATCCGTTTGAGGATTGACTGAGGATATTCGTACCATCTTCATCTTATGGCAATTCGGAAGATGGAGGAAATGTCGATGAGCTCTATAAGAGAGCGGATGAACTCATGTATCAAATGAAGAAAGCTGCTATGTCGAATACAAAAAAAGAAGTCGCCGAACTTGTTGGGCGACTTCATATTATTCTATTGCGCGGTCAGGATCCGCGGACCACCAGCAGTGATGGCGATCGTATGCTCGTATTGGGCGGCGAGCTTGCGGTCCAGCGTACGCGCGGTCCAGCCGTCCGCATCGATTGTCATGTAATAGGTGCCTTCGGTGATCATGGGCTCGATCGTGAACACCATGCCTTCCTTGATGCGGAGGCCTTTGCCGGGCTTGCCGACATGCATATAGTTCGGCGCCTCGTGCAGGTCCCGGCCGATGCCATGCGCGAGAAGGTCGCGCACGACGCCGAAGCCGTTCGATTCAGCATGCCGCTGGATCGCGCTCGTCACGTCGCCGAGCCGAGCGCCGGGCTGCGCCTGCGCGATGCCGAGGTCAAGGCATTCCTTCGTGACGCGCATCAGCTTCTCGGCCGTCGGCGAGATCTTCCCGACCGCATAGTTCCATGCCGAATCGCCGAGCCAGCCGTCGAGCTCCGCGACCGTGTCGATCGTCACGATATCGCCTTCCTCAAGAGGCTTATCGCTAGGAAAGCCATGCGCGATCACGTCGTTGACGGAGGCGCAGGTCGCATATTGGTAGCCCTTATAGCCCTTCGTATAGGGCTTGGCCCCGTGCTTTAAGATAATCTCCTCGAAGATGCGCTCAATCTCGTTCGTCGTGATGCCCGGTTGGATGAGCGGAGCGATCGTGCGATGGCATTCGGCCACCACTTGGCATGCCTTGTGGATGGCCTCGATTTCTTGCATGCTTTTTAAGATGACCATGTTTGTATTAGAGCTCCTTCGTAATGGCTTTCATAGCAAGCTGGGTGATTCGATCGACGTCCAGCTCGTAAGTGCCCGCATAGTAATACAGCCCGCAGCAGCCGACCAGAACGGCAAGCATATGGTCGACGCTGTCGTCTTCGCGTTGGGCGATCGATTGGAGCGGAATGTAAAGCCGTTCCATGAATTGTCTCTTAGCGGTGTGTCGCTCCTTCTCAGGCAAGCCCGCATAATGCTCCGCCGCCATTTTGTAGACAAGATAGGTGCGGGCGTCCGACTGCCACAGCAGGAGCAGCACCTTGCAATACGTCAACAGCTGCCTGTCATTCGGATTTCCGCCACGGATATTCGCCCATTCTGCCAGGGCTTGCTCGCATCGCTCGAAGCCGCTGTCCAGCACATCTTCTATCAATAAATGTCGGTTGGGGTAATAATGGTACACCGTGCCGTAACCGAGCTCGGCCTCGCGGGCAACGTCACGAATATCAAAGCTGCCACCCGTGCGGAAATAGGCACGCGCGGTGGCGTCCAGGATCTGTTCTCTGCGTTGCATGCGGATGAGCTCATTTTGTTCTTTGGTACGGGGGCACATGAGCGAATAGCCTCCTTATATTGACATGCAAATTTGTCGATATAAAGATTGTAACGTAATGAGCGAGGTTATGCAATTTATCTGTTGGTGAAAAATTTAATGAAGTTAAATAGATGAGTTCAGGCAATGCGATTCCGCCATCGTTTATCGAATACTTAAACTTTGATTAAGGACTCATGTGCGGTTTGAAAAGGGAACAATTTCTGAGCCGTCTCGATAAACGTTTTTACCGCAATGGTACAATTCTCTACGGGAGCGGAGGCAATGTGGATATCTCGGTAAACTTCGGGAGACAGACGCTTCAATGTTAGGCCTTGAGGACAGTCCAAGAGGGAAAGTTCAGACATGACCGCCAAACCTTCACCTGCAAGCACCATTTGAAGAGCGGTTCTGTAATTGTTGAGGATGTATTCTATTCTTAGTGCCACGCCGGCACTATCAAACCACTTCAGGACAGGAGGTTCATAACCCGCTTTGCAGATTATCATTGGTTCCTCGCGCAGATCTTCGGGGCGGATTAGACTTTTTTCGTTTAGAGGGTGATCGTCCCTCATGACAGCGTAAATGCCTTCCCGATACAGAGGAAAAGAATCGGTTGCGTTATCCGAGGGTATGAGCAGGCCGACATCCATAATAGTTCCTTCTACGATGCTAAAATCAATCCTTGGATAAAGACTTTTACGCTAACGGGACACGATAGCTGAATAACAACACTGTGGCAGCCGGTCAAATACGATCGGCTGCTTTTTGTATAGCTACGGGCAGGATAGTTTGGTTATAGCCATCTTTTACGCATATAAACATGGTAAAATACCCGCATGGTTAAAATGTATGATACGACTGAAAGTAAAGGCGGTACGTCTTATGTTTGAATTATCTCGAGATCAATTTTTAAAAGCTATTCCACTTCTCGAAAATGGTCATCCTCACCCTGAGGTACTTTCCATTCTAGAAAATAATAATCCTGGATGGGTTTTCTCTGATCGAGCAGACGCGCCAAAGACTGCATTAGTTTGGAGTAAAGGAATGAAAGGACATTATCTTATTGGAGACGAAACCAACGAGTTTTTTTTAAGCAAGCTTGATGAATTTGTTACTAAAAATATTGCACCTAGAATGAAGGAACTTGGTATGAACTATTTCGAGGTTTCAGGCCATCACAATAACTGGGATCTGAAATCATTATTTGCTTCAAGGGAACTGCAGCAGCCCTGGGATCAAATCGTATACGAATCAACACGTTTTGAAGCCCACATGTTGAACCCTCATGGTAATTTTCGGGCGGTAAATTTGCGATCGCAGGAATGGAAGATGAGTGATTTCTCCAATAAGGGATTTGTATATGATCATATTAATCAGTTCTGGGAAGCAGAGGAGGACTTTTATGAAAAAGGTTATGGTTATGCCGCAATCGAGGATTCAGAAGTGATCGGCGTTTGTTACTCCAGCTTTGTTACAAAGGAAATGCATGCAGTCGGAATTGAAACACTTCCTCAGTGTCAACAAAGAGGGGCAGGCACATATCTGGCAACTTTGGTGGTTAACGATATCGTCCAGAACGGCTATACCTGTTATTGGGATTGTTCTCTAAGTAATGTAGCGTCAAAAAAGTTAGCACTCCGATTGGGATTTAAACAGATCCATCAATATCAGTGCTTAGGTTTTTCATTATAAGTTACTGCAGAAAGTTATTGCGCTAATGTAAAAGTTGAGTTTTTTTATACAGAAAGTTTCCCTATAATTTGAGTGGCATTTTTAGGTAATATATGCAAATAGGAGTGATGTATTAATGTTAAACAAGGTAGTTAACATTTAAGTAGTGTAGGAAGAGTTGCTAGAATATAAACTGGAGGAGATACTATAAATTATAATGAGATTGTGAAGATCAGTGATGAATATTTACTTCCATTAGTATCAGAGTTGTACGGATTAGAAGACTACGAAATTCAACTAATCCCGGCTCACGAGGGAGGGCGCAATGTCGTTTTTACCTGTGTAAAAGTAGGCGCTGACGCAAAAATACTCAGAATCGGTTTCTTACCTGACAGGAATCGGGAAGATTTTCTAGGAGAAGTTGAGTTTATAAGATATTTATACGAGCATGGTGGAAGCGTCTCGGACGTAGTCAGCTCTCGGAAAGGAAATCTGCTGGAAGAAATCAACCATAAAAATCACACTTATTTTATCTGCCTATTTATAAAGGCCAAGGGAAAAATGCTTGCGGAAAATCATTATCAGTACCGTGAAGGAGCTCCAATTACCGAATACTATTATAATTGCGGTAAGGTCCTGGGGAAACTGCACCAAATTTCGAAAGGGTATATGCCAGTCCATCGCAGGTATAGTTTTTTTGATAAATACAATGCCGAATATATCGATAAACTGATACCCCACTCGTTGCCTTTACTGAAGGAGAAGCTGTTAGAACTCCTTCAAACCTTAGAAGGATTGGACAGGAACCAAGGAATTTTCGGTATGATCCATTTTGATTTTAACGACGGGAATTATTCGATAAATGTTGATGACGGGCAAATCACCGTATATGATTTCGATAATTCATGCTACTGTTGGTATATGTATGATCTGGCAGATCTCTGGACACAAGGAGTGGGCTGGATTCAATTTGAACCAGACGCCGATAAGCGTAAAAAGTTCATGGATGATTATTTTGAAACAGTCCTCGCGGGATACGGATCCGAGACCAAGATCGAAGATTTGATGCTGGATCAGTTGCCCTTATTTATCCAATTAACTCTTATGGAAAATATTGTTGACGCATTCGAGGTAATGCACAATACTGGCCAGAAACCAGAATGTGACGAGGAACTATCGTATCTCATAAAATGTATGGAAGACGATATCCCTTATAAGGGATTCTTTCATGAAATTTACTCGTGTGATGAACCCTTTGAGTATGTCGATAAGAAAAATTCTCATCTATATTAAACCAGTGAATCTCTTTAATGCTTGCTCCATTGTGCACTTGCAATGTGAACGCACCGAAGGATATATCGTTCTTTATATCCGCCTATCTTTTTTAAATTAGCTTTATTAATCCCTCTTCTAATCAAGGTATGTGCTAATTAAACATACGAGGAACTTTAGTACAACGTACAATGGAGCAGATAGCGATCCGCATCTGCTCCATTTTTTATTATGTCAAGGGGTAGTTTTGTTCAAAAAACTACTGTGCTAGAATGTAAATAATGGATAAAGGAGGGTATTCTTTATCTCAACGGTGAAAATGGAGGTTCTGCGGGATGTCTCTGAAAGCAATCTCATTCTATTTTTTTTTGATAATTGGAATGGCTCTGATTATCTATGGAGCAATACCATCGGTCTTTGCTTATCCATATAGCGATGATTCCAATTCAGGTCCATCAAACATTTGGCAACTTACTCTTATGATATCTTACGAGGGATGGATATGGTTTTTAATTATTGGGCTTGTCTTATCAGTGTTCTCGGTCCTCAAACTACGAAGGAAATAGGGGGAAATGCTCACTCGAACTATATGCATCCATTAAGTTAAAGGGTTGATCAGTTCCAATATGTGGTATTGTAAAAATAGAGAGTTGGTTAACTTAGGCATATGGAGATGGAGTAATGGATCGTAATAAAAAGCAATTTAATTTTCTGATTTTATTGTTTTTATCGATTTTGTTCCTAGGTATCGTCATCGTAATTTATTTCTTATACATGTTTCTCGATTTGCTACTAGGGGATTTATCCATTTAAGACTAACTACGCTAACGTGGGAACAATTGTACTTTATTTGGGAATATGGTTTTTTGGTTAATACATCTTACCAACTCCTCCTGATTGGAATTGAACTAATGAGGAACGATAGTGAATACAACACCGAGGCAGCCGGCCAAATAAGATCGGCTGTCTTTCTGTTGAACTAATTGGCAGATTAGGGAGGTAAACTTTTATTGTGCTTTGATATAAAATCTTATAGCTTATTAGATTAGTGAAATGTAAAATATTTCCTAAAGTGAGTTTGATATTAACTCCTGTATTGTTTGAACATCGACAAAATATTAAACACTTTTGTAATTACCTCCAAATATCTCAATAAAAAAGGGGCTACTATGGATAAATTAATGCAATTATTGACCGTATCTTAGATAGCTTCTATGAACCAGAAGAACTTGATTTCGATGAAGTGAATTAGGAAAATCTCTATAACCTTTATTACGAGGGATTCTCTAATGGAATTGTGCGATCTAGAGGAATGTGGCAAGATCTTGTTACGCTAACGGAGAACGATAGCACCACGACATGACGGCAGCCGGCCACGCGATCGGTTGCCTTTGTTCGTTGAAGTAACGGGCAGTAGAGTTCAAGCAGAGGTGCTGTTAAAATGAAGGAAAACAAAAGGTGGCTATTTATGCTTCCAATCAATATTGACGAAATCCCCAACGAAATAATCGACTACTTAGATTCTGTTATTGACATCAAATTCCCAAGGCAAGGTCATACATCTGATGTTGGAATAGTTGACAGCTCAAATGGACGCTTTGTTCTAAAACGTACAAAGGGCGAGCAGTATTGTTCTTGGTTATCCAACGAAGTAGGCGCCCTTAAATATCTAAATAACACACTATTACCAATACCTAAAGTTTACCGATTTGTTGAGCAAACAGAGAAAATCCAATCATGGGCATTGTTAGAGTTTTTCGAGGGGGAAACTTTAAGACAAGCATTAACAAAAGAGAAGAATAGAAACAGGAAACATGAAATGATATTCAGTTTTGGCGCAGTTTTAGCACAAATTCATTCAACCTCATGCCCAAAAGACTTGATTTGGGATTCTATTTGGTTGGAAGAAATGTTACGGCGAGCAGAGTATAATCTTAAACATTATTCGGTCGATGGAACGTCAGTATTATTAGAGGAATTAAAAACAAACAAACCATTGCCTATAGAAAACACCCTTATTCATGGTGACTTTACTATTGATAATGTAATTTTCCATGATGGGAAAGTAAAATGCGTTATTGATTGGAGCGGTGGAACGTTTGGAGACCCGAGATATGATTTATCTCTGGCGATTCGACCGAAGCCAAATGCGATTGAAACCAATTCAGATATTAACTCGTTCTTTGAGGGATACGGAAAAAAGATATTGGATGAACGAGAATACAAATATTTTGAAGACGGACTATACGCATTTTTCTAATCAAGAGATTGAACTAACGGGAGACGTTAGTTTAAGGTGCACAATAGCAGCGATCAAGTGAACTTTAACCCAACAGAGAAAATACAGTTTAAAAGATAATTTACTTCGATAACAGTCTTCTTAACTGATACAGTAATCTTATAACGGTTAAATAAAGGGGATTTGCAATGAATACCGGCTTTCTGATCAATACCGAGACAAATCGGTACCAAACGATGAAGCAAACGAAGCAAGCAGCGCTTAATGCCTTGCTGAAATATGAGGTTGACTGGAGCTCAATTCATTTCGTTCAAATATCTGAACATGTCACCTTCCGCATAGTGACCGAAAAGGGGAATCAATACTTACTCCGCGTTCACCCGGCAAGCCAGCAAATCGAAGAAATAGCCTCACAATTGGAATGGCTATCGGCGTTGGAGAGCAAGGGGCTTATTTTACCCGTAGCCGTCCCGAATCGGAGTGGAATTTGTGTTACAGATGTAGTAACATGCGATGGATTAAAATGCTATTCGACCTTGATGAGTTGGATTGAGGGAGAACGTTTGGAGAAAGAGTCATTAACAGAAGAGGCAATCCGAAAAATGGGAACGATGATGGCGAACCTTCATGAGGCAAGCACTACTTTTAATCCATCCGCTAGCTTTGTGCGCCCTTTTTGGGGCAGCCAAACATTTAAACGGGACTGGGAGCATCTGAGACTGAATTACAAGCATTTTATTTCCGACGGAGCTTTTGAATTGTACACCAAGGCCGCTAATAAAGTAGCAGATTGCCTCAGCACATTCTCAAGTCATGTAAGGAACTATGGGATGATTCATGCAGATTTACACATTGGCAATGTTGTTTTTCGGTACGATGAACCGTATCCCATCGATTTTGGGAGGTGTGGTTTTGGCTATCATCTCTACGACATAGCTCAGTCGATAATGGGACTGCATCCATCACAAAGAGCTTATTTCATCGAAGGGTATGAAAAAATTAGGGATATGGATGACGAAGCCATTCCCAAGTTAGAAACATTCTTCATCATGGCTATCATCGAGGCATATAGCTTCCATGCAGAGAATTCACTTGAGACAGAAGGCTTAATCGAGGAGCAACCCTATGCACAAGCGATATTAAGAGCCTATTTGAACGGGGATCCGTTCTTGTTCCAACAACTTGATATCTCTTAATTAAATCAATAAAGCGAACGTAAACGATAGCACTACGACATGAAGGCAACTATAGCTGAGTGTGCTTAATAATATGAAATGTTTTCAAATTGATTGATGGAGTCGTTAATAACATGAAGCCACTTATTAAGCAAAGCGTTTATTCAAGTTTCAAAGAGCTTAACATGTTAGAACAGTTAGAAGGAGAACTAAAAGAGGAACTTGGTATAGACTTTTGGGACACGATTGGGATTGGGTTCGATTATTGGCCAGAAGTTGAAAGTGCCGATTATGAGTGGGAAAGTATGCCGCTAGACATGGTTTTGCTTGGCTCAACGATCTTTACTCAGAGTACCTTTGGCTTTCTTACGGAGTTCAGTACGGTGGATGACCTTTCAAACGCACCAATAATTCAGCATGAGGTGATTGGTTTAGAGAAGCACTCCATCCTTATCGCTCGTAACTTTATTGATTTTCTTCGTTTGCTCATCACGACAAAAAGCGTATTTGGATTAATGTTAGACGAAGATGCAGAAACGGACGATGATTTTGATCCTACGCGTTTGTTGATATTTAATCGAATTCAGGAAAAATTTCAAATTGAGCCCTTTGAAAGTGTTAAGGCCTATAAGCAGCAACTTGTGCAGGAGCGTGAAGGGAGCGTTGTCATACAGACTTTCAACAGTTTAGGTGTTAAACGATTAACAGATCATTATACACATCAAAGGATTGAGCTAGACTATAAAGAAACTGACGAACAAATTGAAGAACGTTTACTAACGTTTGTGCAAAAAGGAAGTCTTGAGAGTATTCTAGCTTATGTACGCGATGTCCAGGAAATGAGCTATACCGATGTGCCTTTTCCAGAGAAAGTTACTGCAGCAGTGAAAACGTTGTTACAGCAGCATGGGTTTGTGAACGAAGTGCGCCGTCTGGACGCATTGTATTGAACGAACAACTATGTAGCTTTCAGTAATGAGACAGCTTGGATCAACCGTTTGGAGGATTAAAGTGTACAAATACATATATTGGCACGCTTTTTTCAAAGTGAACAGTGTGGAAAAAGTGCATAAACAGCTTACAAGATTTAATGAAGTATGTAACATGAATGGGACTCTAGTTTCGTGTGAACGTTATTGGAAGGACTCCTCCTTATTCAATGTTGTATTTTGTACACCTTTAAATAAGGACGATATTGCTGATGCTGTTTTCGCAGCATTACTTATCGCTCACAAGCTGGCTTATCAATGGGAGGTCACTGGCCCGTACATTTCTGAACCTGGGATGTGGGAGTTTCGTGGATTAACCACTAATACCAAGGTCACTGGGATTGAATGGATTGAGTTTAGGGTGGAGTCAGAGGTAAGTGATTAGCGTAAATGCTGATGTCGGAACTTGGTGACCTTGATATAGCTGTGATATCGTTAACAAAGTTAAAAAAGTACTTGGCGAAACAGGCAGATCGGTTAAAGCCAAGCAGCTTGGGACATCGAATACTGGAACAAATGGATGTGGAAAAAGCTAAGAGTATACCACAAGTATGGAGGCATTAATTGATTATTTGGAATAATAAGGCTATACAGGAATTTTAACGGAGAACTTTTTACTCAATAATAGAAAACGGCAGCTCATCAAATGATGAGCTGCCGTTTTCTATATAAAGGGCGGTTTGTTGGAATGATCCATGTGAGACTCAACGCTTGAAGTGGATTCGGCTGATTCTTTCATTATTTATTTATTGGCCGTCTCTATAATGAAATGTGGTACCCGTTTATTCGACAAACTTCATCATAAAGGAGAAAAAACATGAGAAAATCACTATTATGTCTATTGATTGCATTATCAGCGTTCGGGACTTCATTATCGCAGATTCAAATCGCGTACGCGGCCGAAGATGAATTTGTTTTCACCACGAGCAGCAATGGCGCCACCATTACAGGTTACTCGGGTACGGATTTGAATGTGGTCATTCCAGCCACGTTAGCGGGGGTGGCGGTAACTTCGATCGGCAGATCGGCGTTCGATACCAATGGGACGGCCAAACCCAAACTCACGGGCGTCGTTATTCCGAATAGCGTGAAGGAGATTCAAACGTATGGCTTCCGTTATAATAGCCTCACTTCCATAGACCTTCCGGACAACTTGTTAACGATCGGCGCCAGCGCCTTCGAGAACAATCCGCTTACGAACGTCGTATTCCCTGATAGCGTGACGGCAATCGGAAACTATTCTTTTTACATGAATGAATTAACGTCTATTACTTTATCGGAAAATTTGAAGACCATTGCAGGAGGGGCTTTCGACACGAATCACCTCTCAAGACTGGTCATCCCGGCGGGCGTGACGAATGTTCAGAGTTCTGCATTCTATGCTAATAATTTGACCAGCGTAACGGTGTTAGGCGCTGAGACATCTTTTGGGACAGGCGTCTTTACGAGCAATCCGGGGAATCTCAAACTATTCGGAGTCGCGAATTCTCCCGTAGCCGCTTATGCAGCGAATAACGGTCACGCGTTTGTTGACGGAACGGCGTTATTTCAAGCGGTCGCGACTGCTAAGGCATCATTGATAAATCATTTACCGGGTACCGGCGTAGGACAAGTGCCGGCCAATGCTTATAGCGATTTGACCGCGGCGTATGACGCCGCCACGGCATATATCTACGGAATCGGGAACGCGACTGTCGCCTCCGACTTGGTCGCCGCTGCAATCCCATTGACCGAGGCAATCTCGGCATTCGTGGGGCAGATTATCCCGGCGGGCAATCCTGCAGCATTGGGGACGGCGCTGACTGAAGCGGAGCAGGCACTCACCGATCATACAGCAGGCACGAACGCGGGACAAACATCGGAGGGCGATCGCAGCACGTTACAGAACGCCATCGACGCTGCGCGGCAAATTTATAATCAGTCCAGCAATTATCGGCAGGATGAATTGGACGTCGCAGTCGCTGAGTTAGATTCGGCGATGGATACGTTCATGGCTGCGATTATACCGGCCGGAGATCCGGCGGCGCTCGGCAATACGCTAGCGAATGCGCAGCAGGCGATGACGGATCATCCGCAAGGCGTAAACGTGGGGCAAACGTCTTCGGGAACGCGATTCGCGTTGCAGACGGCGATCAATACGGCGCAGCAGATTCTCCAGAACGCTAGCCAATACTCGCACAGTCAGTTGGATGATGCCGTCAGCTCGTTAAATTCTGCGATTCAAGCCTTCAATGCCGCGATCATCGGACCCGGCAATGCGACGGCGCTTGGTGCAGCTATCACAGTTGCGGAACAGGCCATGACGGATCATCCGCAAGGCACGGGAGTAGGGCAGACCTCAACTGGCGATCGCGGCGCGCTGGGAACAGCCATCGATACGGCACAGCAAATTCGGGATAACGCGGGCGATTACACGCAAAGTCAGTTGGATGCGGCAACAAGCGCATTGAATGCGGCGATCACGGCATTCCAGCAAGCCATCGTGCCGGTAGGCGATTCATCGATGCTCAATACGCGGTTGACGAACGCTGGGCAGGCATTGACGGACCATCCGGAAGGCACAGGCGTCGGACAAGCGTCGGCGAGCGATCGCAGCGCTTTGCAGGCAGCGATCAATACCGCGCAGTCGATCGTCGACGACGCGGAGAACCAAACTCAGGGTCAGTTGGATGATGCCGTCGCCGATTTGGAAACGGCAATGGATACATTCGAAGCCGCGATTGTTCCGGCAGGAGATGCGACGGATCTGGGAGACTTATTGGTGGATGCAACCCAGACGCTGGCGGACCATCCCGAAGGCACAAGCGTCGGACAAGCGTCGGCGAGCGATCGTAGCGCTTTGCAGGCAGCGATCAACGCCGCGCAGGCGGTCGCCGACGATGCGCTGAACCAAACTCAGGACCAGTTGAATGCCGCTATCGCCGATTTGGAAACAGCGAAGGATACGTTTGAAGCCGCGATTATTCCGGCAGGAGATGCGACGGATCTGGAAGACTTGTTAGTGGATGCAACCCAGACGCTGGCGGACCATCCCGAAGGCACAGGCGTCGGACAAGCGTCGGCGAGCGATCGCAGCGCTTTGCAGGCAGCGATCAACGCCGCGCAGGCGATCGCCGACGATGCGCAGAACCAAACTCAGGACCAATTAAATGCCGCCGTCGCCGATTTGGAAACGGCAATGGATACGTTCGAAGCCGCGATTACTCCGGCAGGAGATGCGACGAATCTGGAAGACTTGTTGGTGGATGCAACCCAGACGCTGGCGGACCACCCAGAAGGCACAGGCGTCGGACAAGCGTATGCGAGCGATCGCAGCGCTTTGCAGGCAGCGATCAACGCCGCGCAGGCGATCGCCGACGATGCACTGAATCAAACTCAGGACCAATTGAATGCCGCCGTCGCCGATTTGGAAACGGTAATGAATACGTTCGAAGCCGCGATTATTCCGGCAGGAGATGCGACGGATCTGAAAGACATGTTAGTGGATGCAACCCAGACGCTGGCGGACCATCCAGAAGGCACAGGCGTCGGTCAAGCGTCGGCGAGCGATCGCAGCGCTTTGCAGGCAGCGATCAACGCCGCGCAGGGGATCGCCGACAATGCGCAGAACCAAACTCAGGATCAGTTGAATGCCGCCGTCGCCGATTTGGAAACGGCGAAGGCGATATTTGAAGCCGCTTGGGTGGGGGTAGTGCTGACGGCACCGGCCAATGAGTTGTACGGCCCGAACAATATCCTTCTTTTTAAGGTACGCTATGGATATGAAGTAATCGTTACCGGGATGCCGGTTATTCCGCTCACGGTTGGAGCCAACTCCGACACTCGGACGGTGTACGCCGCATATACGGGAACACGTAACGAGGCATTGACGGAGTTGACCTTCGAATACGAAGTTCCAGCCGGAATTGCAGATGCGGATGGCATCGAAGTTGCCGCCGCACTGGAGCTTCCGGACGGAGCCAGCATCGTACGCGCCTCCGGCGGAGCCGCTTCGTTGGCTTACAGGACACCGGATACGAGCGGAATCTACATCGTGGCGATACCGCCCGATGTTACACTGACTGCTGAGCCTGACGGATCGACGCGGCGAGTGATCAGAGCGGCGGCAAGCGTGTACGGTGAATCGGCCGGCAATGCACTGACGGTGCTCCGATGGCTGAAGGACAAGCACAACGCGACTGATTTCAACCACGGAACAGGCGGAATCGATATTTTGTCTGAGCGTCGATTTACTGTCTCTGCGAACGGCAATTATACCGTATATGCGCGAGACGAGGCAGGCAATGAAGCGGTAAAGGTGTTTGCCGTCACCGGTATCTCAACACCGTCTTCGTCGGTTGGCGGTGATCGACCGGCATCGAATTCCACCGTGAAGATTAATCCGGATGGCGGGATTACCGCAATTGTTGATTCATCCGACATCGAACAAGTCACACGTCCTGACGGCACGGTGATCGAACAGGTCATCCTCTCCGAACGGATGCGGGAACAAGTGCTGGAGCTTCTGAGAGAGGCGAAGGAACCGCTTGTCTCGATTGAAATAAACGATCGAGAGCATGCCGTGCAGACACGGCTTCCGGCTGCTTGGATCGTGGAAATGGCCAAAACTTATCCGAATGCGATCATTGAGGCGAAGCTGAATGGATCCAGTTACCAATTGCGAATAAGTGCGCTCGACCTGGCCGGTTTAGCGGAACGTCTCGATACGGAAGCATCGGATTTGACCGTGAGCATTATTCAGGAACAGGCCAGCGAGGATATTCGACATGAGATCGAACGGATCGGCGTCTCTCAAGGATTTACCGTATTCGGTGACGTCATCGATTACAAGGTGACGGCGGAAGCGAACGGGCAAACGTTGGAGGTGCAAGATTTCGGGGGAACGTATATGGTTCGGACGATTAAACTGGACGGGGAGGCGGCGAACCGCAACCTGGTTGCCGTTCAGTATGATCCGGCGACCGGAACAGTCGTTTTTGTTCCCGCGCGGCTGGGCACTAGACCGGACGGCTCAACGGAAGCGATTCTGAATGTGGCGCATAACAGCCTCTACACGGTCGTAGACGTGAAGGCCCGAAATTTCGCCGACTTAACCGGACACTGGGCGAAAGCGGATGTGGAACATTTAGCGTCCAAGCTGTTGGTGAACGGCGTGACGGCCGACCGTTTCTCGCCCGATGGTACCATTACTCGGGCGGAATTCTTGGCCTTGCTCGTTCGAGGGCTGGGGCTGTCGGTGAAGGAGGACGAGGAAAGTTCCCATTACGAAGATGTCCTTGCTTCCGCATGGTATGCACCAGCGGTCAATGCGGCGGTGGCGAATAGACTGGCGACCGGCATCAGTGCGGACCGTTTTGCGCCCAACGACCCGATCACCCGCGAGCAAATGGCCGTGATTATCGGCAGAGCTTTAACCTTCACCGGCCATATAACCGGTGGAGATGGGCAAGCGGACAGTCCGTTGGCTGTGTTCACGGATCGCGACTCCATCTCTTCCTGGGCGCAATCGGCGGTAGCCCGTGTATCGGAAGCCGGCATTATGAAGGGGATGGAAGACGGACGCTTCGCGCCGACGGAATATGCGACGCGGGCGCAGGCGGCGGTCATGCTGAAGAGGCTCCTGCAATACCTGCATAATATCGATTAAACTCTGTTGCACGATCACTGACGGGAAACGATAGTTGAATAAGGAAACTGCGGCAGCCGACTAGAAAATCGGCTGCTGTTTTCATTATTCTAACGGGCAGAATAATTAATAAGGATTATAGTTTTTTTAATAGCTACTTTGATACAATACAGTGACAAGGAAAGGTGAGGATTCAAATTAGCACTACTGAGATTCAAATCACATATGATAAATTGTGGAGTCAAGCCCTTCAATCCATACAGACTAACTCAGTGAGGATCGATTCCAATCTTTTGAGTAAGACTGTTGATTTAAGAAGAGGCTTAACGTTAATTTGCCGTCCGTCACGTTACGTGCAGGATTCGGTAATGAATTTTTTGAAAGAAGCTAGATTGATTGAGCCTAACCAGTATTACTATAAACCTAACGAACTCCACACGACAGTGCTCTCGATCATTACAAATAATGCCGAGTTTAAATTAAGTGAAATTAACATTGCTTCTTATGTTGAGATTCTTGCCCAGTCAATTATATCTATTCCTTCGTTTGATATCAGTTATCGTGGAATAACTGGATCGCCTGATTGTGTAATGATTCAAGGATTTCCTAATGGGTCCACTTTGGAAAAATTACGTAATAAAATCAGAGAAAATTTTAAGAAAGCTGGAATTAAGAACACCCTGGACGAACGATATAAGACTCATACCGCTCATATGACTTGTCTCCGTTTTCAAAATCCGAACTTAAAGAATTCTGATCAATTCCTTCGATTTCTAAAGAAAAATAGAGATTTTGACTTTGGAACGAGCAAACTCATTGATTTGGAGTTTGTAGTAAATGATTGGTACATGAGTGAAGAGAATGTTGAAGTATTACATCGATTCCCTCTCAATAATCAATGAGTAGTTTATTGAACTAACGGTGAACGTTAGCATAATAACTACACCAAGGCAGCCGGTCATACTAACGGTTGCCTTTTTGTTGAGCTAATGAGTAGGTTACTCGAATAGGTTGAATGATTTGTCGAATAATATTTAAGTTAACAAATAATATTTAGTTAGATATTGGGGGAATGAAACAATGCAAATTCGTGAAATTGAAGAAAAGGATAATCAAACAATAGAGCGAATTATTAAGCGCTCATTGGAATCATTTAATCTAAACATTCCGGGAACAGCCTATTTTGACCCTCATTTGAGTAGGCTGGCACAATATTACAAGGAACAATCGAATGCAAAATATTGGGTTGCAGTGAATGAACAAAATGAAGTGGTAGGCGGTGTGGGTATTGCATCATTTGGACAGCAGTCGGGAATTTGCGAGTTGCAAAAGTTATACATTGCACCTGAAGCTCAAGGTATGGGTCTGTCGAAGGAGCTTATGAAAGTAGCGCTCGAGTTCGCGAAGGAACACTATACACACTGTTACTTAGAAACATTGAAGAAACTTGAGGCAGCAAATCTCCTTTACATGAAATTAGGTTTCCAACAACTTGAAACACCACTAGATGGTTCAGAGCACAATGCTACGGACGCTTGGTTTATAAAAGAACTATCGCTTTTGAGTTAGTAAAATAAATTTCATCAACTCTGGAACTTATAATAATTGATAACCGTTATGTAAGTAATTAGAATTGAAGAAGAAGGGGCTATGTTATGGAGGTGTGGCTTAATTGTATTTCAATAAGACTAAAACATTGTCGTATTTAATGATTGTCGCAGGAATTTTATTAATTGTTCTAGGGTTATGGCAGTACATGCCCAAATCATTTTCATCTGATACTCCAGAAAGCGTGTTTATGTCGATTACTACGAGAAGAGTTATTTTTCCTATATTAGGTCTCCTACTTAGCATAATTGGTTACACCTTATTACGGTTTGTTCGTGAGGTTGAAGATGAAGTACAATTGCTTAGAAATGAAATAAGTCTTTTATCCAAAAAGATAGAAGAGAACACCGAGAAGAGTCGTGAAATTTGACTGACGTTCTACGCTAACAGTCGCAACTGATAAGGGGAATTATATGATGCCAAATGATTACGTATGGGGAATTTTCGTTGCAGATGGCTCAACTGGTTTTCCAAATTTCTTTCCAATAGGTATCTACACTACACATGAGTTAGCCATCAAAGAAGTTGAAGCTTTGCCAAGAGATCACAATTATCAAATACTTCGAATGCCACTAAATAATAACTTTGCATTTTACCATAAAACGAATGGTAAGTTGGTTGGAATGGACTCGATCTATCATGAACATTTTCATTTCAAAGATGAAAGCTAAATCAATCGACTGTTACGCTAACGGAGCTAGTCGAAACGAATGACTAAGACTTGCTCAGAGATAATATACATCCAGTATACTGGACGGTTTATCTGTTGAACGAGGAGCGTTGGCTCAATATGAATATGGCTGAGCTTAAGCAATTTATCCTATCAATCGAGATTCAAGCCTTAGAGAAAACATTAGTAAATAAAGAAGGGGAGAGTCAGTTCTCCCTATTGATCCGAGAAAGGATCGAAAACCTTAAAAGAGAAGGAAAGTGGATGCATCAGTTAGACGATGGTATGGCGATATCTCGACCCAAAGCTTCAGACCTCGGCATTCGGAGCGCTGTCATTGGAGATGTCGATACGATCCGTGATGTGTATCGCCGAGCATCTCTAACAAACAAAGCCGACCACGACCTAATCGCCGCCCATCCTGAGTGGCTCGCCTGGAACGACGCGATGCTGCCGTTCGCGCTTGTTGCTGTTGTTGACGGGCGGGTCGTCGGCTTCGCATCGGCGCGTCAGGTCGACGACTTCCTCGAACTCGAAGATCTGTTCACTGATCCTAACTGGATGCGTCAAGGCGTTGCGAGTGCACTGATTGCAGACATTGCGGGTCGCGGTTTGCGTATAGAGGTTTCCGCCAATCACGCCAAAGCGTTTTACGAATCGGTGGGGTTCGTCGTCACCGGTGTCGCCAACTCACCGGGCGGACCATTGATACGGATGCACCTTGATGTTAAGCGTGTACGAACATACGATTAAAAAAAGGACCTCAATCTTCCACACTTGCGTGGAGTATGAGGTCCTATCTAACTATATGGGCTGTTTACCGCAGCGCTTCTCGTAAATATCGTCCAGTATGCGAGTTGTCGACTTGGGCCACGTCTTCCGGCGTTCCTTGGGCGATAACTTCGCCTCCTTCATGTCCTCCCTCGGGACCGATGTCGATAATCCAGTCGCATTCTCGGATGATATCTAGGTTATGTTCGACGACGATTACGCTGTTGCCTGCGTCGACAAGCTTACCAAGCAGCAGAAGCAATTGCTTCGTATCCCGCGGGTGCAAGCCGGTAGAAGGTTCATCGAGCAGGTACAGCGTATGCTGCTTTGACTTGCCGCTTAGTTCCTTCGCCAGTCGAATTCGCTGGCCTTCGCCGCCAGATAATGTCACGATGGATTGACCCCAATGCAAGTAGCCAAGACCGACCTCGTTCAAGAGCGAGATCGGAGCATCCATCTTGCCTTGCCCTTCGAGCAGCGACAAGCTTTCTTGAACGGTTAGGTCAAGCAGGTCGGAAATGGACAGCCCTTTGTAGGTGACGCGAAGCACCTCTTCCTTGAACCGCTTGCCGCGGCATACAGGACAACGAACCTCAAGGCCAGGAAGGAAGAACATATCCATCGGTACAACACCTAGCCCTTGGCAATGCTCACATCGTCCCCCTGGTGTGTTGAAAGAGAAATGCTTGGATGTTAGTCCCGCTTTCTTCGCCTCGGGCAACCCGGCATATAGATTGCGCATAGAGGTGAACACATCGGTATATGTTGCAACGTTGGATCGGCTCATCCTGCCGAGAGGCGATTGGTCGACCGTTACGATGTTGCCGATTGCGTCGAAGCCAGTTATGCTGCCGCAGCCATTACGCTTCAGATCGTCACTGCCTCCGGCAGCAACGAGGTCGAACAGCAGCGTTGATTTTCCCGATCCTGATACGCCGGTTAAGGCAACAAGGCGTCCGAGCGGGAACGAAACATCGATATGTTTCAAATTACGTTCGTAGGCGTCCCGAACCGTAAGCCATTTCCCATTTCCAATACGTCTCGTCGTTTTACCGCTCATCTTAGCAGACTCTCGCAGAAATGCGCCTGTTACCGAATGCTCGTTGTTGATTAGCTGTTCCAATGTGCCTTCGCCAACGACGCTGCCTCCGAAGCTGCCGGCACCTGGACCCATGTCGATGACATGATCTGCAGCTTTCATCATTTCCACGTCGTGTTCAATGACAAGAACCGTATTACCCAAATCTCGGAGCTGTCCGAGCACTTGAATCAATCCGGCTGTATCCTTCGGATGAAGTCCCGCGGTAGGTTCGTCTAAAATATAGAGCACGCCCGTCAAGCCTGAACCAAGAATAGAAGCCAGCCGAAGCCGCTGAGCTTCGCCGCCCGAGAGAGTTACCGACTGTCGATTGAGCGTAAGATAGCCGAGTCCGACGTTAACGATACGTTTCGTCCGAACGGTCAGGTCATGCAGCATCGATTCGACCTGTTCCTTATCATCCGGTCCGAGCTGACCCATCAACGCATCCAGCCACGACACGGTGTCTTGCAGTGCCCAGCCTGCGATATCGGAGATGGAGGAGCCGCCTACGGTTACGTCCCGAATCTCTTTCTTGAGCTTAGCTCCATGACAGTCTACGCAGAGCTGTTCCCGAAATAATGCTCCTTCGCCCGATTCGCCGCCTTTCTCCTTGTAGCGGCGCCATATTCCCGTTACAACGCCTTCGAACTTGCCTCCGTTCACCGTCTTAGGCGGCTTCATATCCGGGAAGTGACGAATGAACGCATCGCTCTCGACGCCGTAATACAACAGATCCCGCAGAGCTTCGTTGTATTCTTTTAGGAGTTGCTCTGGATCATAGGGTAATCCATAGTGCGTTGCTGCTGCTTTCAGAACGGAAGTATGGTAGTTGGCCAGCATCTCGAACCATATCGATACGCCGCCTCCGAGAACGCTTTTCTCCTGATCAAACACGGCATCGAGATCTAAGCTCACCGTATGCCCAAGGCCGCCGCAGGTATCGCAAGCGCCGTCGGGTGTATTATAGGAGAAGTGTCTCCGCGTCCAATGTTCCATCTCTCCATGGCAATTTGGACATCGAACAGCGGACATATTTGTCGTATCATCGTCTTCGTTCGTAGAAGCTTCCGCTTCCGCAGATGGACTCGGAATGAACCTTGTACCGCAATGCACACAAGAACGTTCCCCAAGCTTCTCATAAATAATGCGCAAATACGTGTAAATATCAGTTACGGTTCCGACTGTCGATCTCGGGTTTCGATTCGTCACATGCTGCCCGACGCTAATCGATGGGGAGAGACCGATAATGGCGTCGACCTTCGGCTTAGCCAGCGATTCCGAGGTCATCCCCATGGATTCCATATACCTGACGCTGGCACTCGCGCTGCAGCGTATCCATAGCGAGCGTTGATTTGCCGGAGCCCGAGGGACCTGTAAGGACGACCAGCTTGTACTTCGGAATTTGAAGCGTAACGTTCTTGAGGTTATTTTCACGCGCACCTCGTATTTCAATGAAGTCGTTCAAAGCTGTACCTCCATCAGATAGATTAGGATTAAATTAAACTTGCTCCTCCTTCGTTCCTTTGATACCTTAATCTTATAATATTAATGCAAGTGATAAGGTTGAGCTTAGTTTTATCTTACTACTCATGCTTACGTGCTTTGAAAGTTTGTTATTGCTATTTAAGGTTATAGTTGAACCTTCGTTCTTTCGAACTGAGCAAACTTGCCCCTCAAGGAGGCGTTCTTTATATGAGACCGATCGACATTGCCAAGAAATTAAACATTAGCACAAGTGCTCTGAGGCATTACGAATCATGGGGCGTTCTACCCCCGGTAGAGAGGAGCGACAACGGATATCGGAATTATTCGGAGCTTCACTTCGCTTACTTTGAATGCATCCGCGCAATGGGCGAAGGGTTCGGCATGATGAAAACGGTAGAAGTATTAAAGTTGCTGCTGAACAATAACACCGATGAAGCTTTATGGGTTGTGAACGAGTCGCAAGCATCGCTGCAGCGCGATAAACAGATGGCTGAGAAAACGATCGAAGCATTGGATTCCAAAGAGCTCGATCATCTTGACCAGTGGGGAAGACGGAAGTGGATGTCCATTGGCGAAGTTTCGAAGGCCACATCCGTACCGGCATCGGCGATTCGCCATTGGGAGAAGATGGGCTTAATTACGGTTTCTCGCAATGAAGAGAATGGATACCGCGTGTTCAGGCCGTCGCAGATCAGACAAATTCTTATAATTGGAACATTGCGAATGGCTGTATGGTCACTAGATACGATCAGGAAGGTTATTGAAGAGCTTGATCATAACAATATCGAGCAGGCTAGACGTATCGCGAAGGAATCGTTGCAGTTTCTAAACCAAATTAACCGTAACCGTATGCGAGGAATCAAGTATTTGTATCGCTTAATAGAGCTGGAAGAAATGAAAGACCTCAAGCCATAAATACGAGACTGCGGCAGCAGTCTTCTTTTGGTTATTAGCAAAGAAATTTTTTGTGAATAGGTAAAAAATGTAACAATAGTTCATAAAAGTCCGAATTGTACGATTTCCACATCTGAAGGACAGGCCTATAATATAAAATGTAAGCGCTTTACAAATCCAAACCATGAAGGGAGATTTGATGATGTTGGTTGAACGGTTGAACACGCGTAACAAAATGTTTCTGTGTATGCTGTTGCTGGTATTGCTTGCAGGCTCGCTTGGCTTGTCTCAATTCCCGACTGTTGCAGAAGCGGCAAACGTAAATGTGACGAGTGGCGTTCAGTTTACAGACACAAACGGAAATGTCGTACACGCGCATGGCGGCGGCATGCTCAAGCATGGTAACTATTATTATTGGTTAGGTGAAAACCGCGATGGAACAAATCTGGTATCTCTTTATCGCTCGACTGATCTGAAAAACTGGGAATTCCGCGCCCATTTGCTAAGCAAAAGTATGGGAGGAGAGCTTGCTACCGCTAACATTGAACGGCCTAAGCTGCTCTACAACAGCTCGACAGGCAAGTTTGTCATGTGGATGCATAAGGAAAATGGAGTGGATTACGGGGAAGGGAGAGTTGCCGTAGCATCATCGTCTTCAATTGAAGGGCCGTATACGTATCACGGCAGCTTCCGTCCGCTCGATAAGGACTCGAGAGACATGACCGTGTACAACGACAATGGTACGGCATATCTGATCTCTTCTACGAGAGTGAACGCGGATATGAACATTTTCCGATTAACGTCTGATTTCCTTGGCGTAGATGCGCTCGTTCATACGCTATGGATTGGAGCCTACAGGGAAGCGCCTGCTATCTTCAAGCGCGGCTCGACCTATTTCTTAATTACTTCTGGAGCAACGGGCTGGAACCCGAACCAAGCCAAATACGCTACCGCTTCCAGTATCGAAGGGACTTGGACGAATCCGGTTAACTTCGGCGATTCCGTCACTTACAGTTCGCAATCCACTTATGTCATCCCGGTCGTTGGCAGTCAAACGACGTCGTATCTGTTCATGGGCGATCGATGGGCAGGCGCCTGGGGCGAAGCGGTCAATAATTCTCAATACGTATGGCTGCCGCTTACTTTCCCGACGAGCACAACGTTGCAGATGGATTGGTATCCGAGCGTAGATATCGATGCGGCCACGGGTGTTATCGCAGGGAACGCAGGCGGAGGAATCTTCGATCCCGCCAAGAAATATAAGATCGTTAACGTAAGCAACGGCAGGGTGCTTGATGTAGCAGGGCAATCAACCGCTAACAACGCAGCAATCCAGATTTACGACAACTGGGGCGGTAACAACCAGAAGTGGAACATTCAGGCCGCAGGCAATTACTTCAAGATTGTGAATGTGAATAGCGGGAAAGCGGCCGATGTAGCCAACGCTTCAACTGCCAATAACGGAACCGTCATTCAATACACGTATTCTGGCGGGAACAATCAGCAATGGACATTCACCTATGTCGGCAACAATTCATACCGGATTATTAACCGCAATAGCGGCAAATCGCTGGATGCAAGCGGTACAGCTAATAATTCGGCCGTCATACAATACGACTATTGGGGCGGAGCAAATCAGAAGTGGCAGATTATTGAAGTAAATTAGTATGAATCGGAAAAGGGCGGCCATGAGTGGCAATGTCATTAAGATAACCTCTAAGACAAGATCAGGAATATGAATGTAATCCGAAACGGCATGGGGAACCTCCTTTGCCGTTTGTTTTTTTGT
>NZ_JBANSP010000025.1:0-84980 GCF_037167145.1 Paenibacillus sp. YIM B09110
AAATCCAGCTTATGGTTGGTGAAAACGGCGATTGTGTTGGGACCGGCGGGGCTACAGACAGAATAGGATGGGGAATCCATCCTATTCGCACAAACATAGGTTACTTAAGGTCAATAAGATGGGAAACCCAGCTTATTGTTGGTGAAAACGGCGATTGTGTTGGGACCGGGCGGGGCTACAGACAGAATAGGATGGGGAATCCATCCTATTCGCACAAACATAGGTTACTTTCTTGGGACAAATAGTTTTAACAACCTTACCTAACAACGAGAGGCCATCCCAACAGCCTGCCGGCTATTAAGATGGCCTTTTCTTGATGGTAGCAGCTATTGCAGAACGACGCTGTCTACGTACACGGAAGTTGCTCCGCTCGAGTTGCTCGGCGACATATATAGGATACCGATTTCCCTTACATCGCCAAGATTGGCCACCCCGCTAAGACTTAATGTAAGCGTCGATGCCGATGAAGCGTTCAAATTTACGGTTGGCGATTCATACCAAGCATAGCTTGATCCTGTCTTGATGAACAGCTTAGCCTGCAGGCCGCTGCCAAAGGTTCCCCAAGCTGCGTGCTTCACTTTGGCGGTGACGGAGCTTTTGCCGCTGAAGTTATTCGCGCCTGTATACTTGAGCGTGAACTGGCCGCCGCTGCCCAGCGTGACATCCGCCTTCAAGGAGCTGCTCCCGCTTGTCGCCCATTCCGTTACTGACCATGGTCCGCCGCCGACATTAAGTGCTGACCATCCTTGAACATTGCCGCTTTCAAAATCGTATAACGTCGAGCTGCTGCCTCCGCCGCTGTTGAATACCGTAGCTTTCACAGAAGTCGCTTTAATGCCGTTCGTACCGTTAACGACAAGGTTACCCCACGAAGTAAGCGTCTGCCAATCGCTGGTCGTCATATCGAGCCATGAATTGGAGGAATCATTCCCCGTCCAAGACCATGCCATATATCCGATTCCTTTGGCCTGGGATTGATTCAACACCTCTTGGGCATTCACTTGGCTGCCTAAGTTGTTGTTGCCGTTATTGTAATTATAGCCGAATTCCCCGATCATCACGGCGAGTCCCAGGTTTTTAATATTTTGCAGCTCCGTGCCGATGCTGCTTGCATTGTTCCACGAGCCGTACATATGGATGGAGAACATCACGTTATGATCCGGATCATGCGTCAGCAGAGCATTGCCGTACGCTTTGATCGGCGATGCATTCTGTCCCCATCCCGATCCGTCGACAACGATCGTATTGTGGATGCCCGCATTCCGAATCGTCGATATGGCAGTCTTGTATGCGTCTCGCCAGGCGGTATCGGCCAAGTCGCTGCCGCCCCATTCGTTGGCGATATTCACGAGGACGTATTTTTCGTTATTGTTTAATATCGTCTTAACAGCGCTTTGTGTAAAATATTGCGCCATTTGATTAAGCAACGCAGCGCTGTTCGAACCCGTTGCATCGTGAAGCTCTACGATGGCGATCATCCCTAGCTCCTTGCAACGGTCGATTATTTGTTGCAACCGCGTTGCCGAGCCGCTCGTCTGCCATACGATGCGCACAGCATTCGCTTTGTTATTCGCAATCGTCGTCAAAGCTGAATAAGCTTGTGTGTCGAACCAAATATGCGGGTTATTGACGCCGCGAATGACGAAGTTGTTTCCGTTGGCATCCTTCAGATTGGTTCCGCTTACATAAAATCCGTTAGCGGCATGAGTCGGCTGCGGTGCGACGAAAGGAATGACTAGAGCGAGCAGTACGGTAAACATAAACGTTAGCTTCCACCTGCGACTGAACATCAACATTTTTACTAAATCCCTCCTCTTATGGTTAGGAACGACAACTGCCGTCCATATGAGAAGTATAACTTCACGGCCAACCCATAATAAATGTCATGATGCTACTGTTTATATGGCTTAATGCGAGAAGGTTTCTGGCGTGGTTAGCCGTACATAAAAAAAACGGCGCAAGGATCACCCTTGCACCGCCATTTCCCGTATTTAAGCTCGTTCAATCGTGAACTCGAAAGCAAGATCCTGCTCGCCCGAGATCGTATATTCCTCATGCACCGGAGCACCCCAGCTGTCGTCGCCGCCGACGCCCATTTGGCGCCCAGCTACCGTAATAACCGTGTAGTGCACCTCCGGCAGCTCGTAATGATGCTGCGCGTTCTCCAGCTCGAACGCCGTATAAGGCGATACGTTGCATTCCACCGGCTCACCGCTCGAGACGATGCGAATGCCTTGTCCATCACGATTGCGTACGCTTAGACGTCTAACGCCCATGCGGTTGCCTGACTCCTGAGGCACGGCATAAGCAGCCACATTGTCTGCCGCCGTATTCTCGAATATGCAAAGCCGCGCGCCGTTCGCTCGGTCAGCATAGTTCTCCTCGGGACCCATTGCATACCATTCCAACTGATCGTAATCGGCCTTCACCTTGAACGAAACGGCGAAGATCGGCAGACGAGGCAGCCCTTCAGCACCTTTGTATTCCGCTTGCACTCGAATCGAACCGTTCGCATTAACGGTATACGCAATCTTAGCTTCAGCCGTATCGCTAATCGAGAAGCGGAATCGATAAGCTACCGTTATCGAGCTTCCGTCCTCTGCCTCGGACACGTCGATGCCTACACATTTGCGAGTGAGACTTGCTGCATACCATAGACCGGAATCATAACCTTGAGCGTACCCTTTGTCATTGTCCGTCGTCGCCCGCCAGAATAGCGGCGCAGGCGGCGCAGCGATCATCTCGCGTCCCTCAAATACGATCGACGTCATCGTATGGGCCTGCTTCGAGAACATAATGCGGAAATCTGCGCCATGCACGCCGATGTTTACGTCCCCGTTCGCAACTCTTAGCTTGCCGTAAGACGATGCTGTGCGAGCAGCCTCGCCTTCAACCTTGAAGATATGCTCACCGAACGCGATCTCATAACCTTCTTCCGCCCAAAGCGTCTGCTCCTTCAGCGTAAGTAGAGCATGTACCGCATATTCGCCTGGCAGAGCAATCTGCTCCTCGATATTGAAGCTTATCCGTGCTTCTTCGCCTGCGGCAACAGCCGCTTCCAATGGGAATCGATGTACTTCATGACCTTCGCGGAACAAAGCTATCTCAAGCGAGAATGCCCCCGTATTCACGAACAAGTTCTCGTTGCGAATAAACACGCTGTCGCGCTCTGGAACAAGCTTCACGTTCTGATAAAGGAACTTCACGTCCTGCATCTTCGGCGACAGCTCGCGGTTCGCATAAACGATGCCGTTCGTGCAGAAGTTGTAATCGGTCGCGCGATCGTCGAAGTCGCCGCCGTAAGCGAGGAACTCGTCGCCGTAACGGTTCTCCTTCACGATGACTTGATCGATGTAATCCCAGATGAAGCCGCCTTGGTACATCGGGTACTTCTGCTCGAGATCCGTATACTTGCGCATGCCGCCAAGCGAGTTGCCCATTGCGTGCATGTACTCGCAGCTGATATACGGCTTGTCCGGATTATTGTCCAAGTACTCTTCGATATCTGCAGGTTTCGCATACATCCGGCTTTCCATATCGCTTGCTTCGGTGAATGCGCGGTCGTAGAATACGCCCTCGTAATGAACGAGACGGCTCGGATCGACCGTACGGAAGTACCTTGCAACGTTCACGAGCACGTCGCCTACGTAGGATTCGTTGCCAAGCGACCAAATAATTACGGACGGATGGTTCTTGTCCCGCTCATAGAGCGAAATCGCGCGATCCATCACGATGTCCTGCCATTCCGGATTGCTTCTAGGAATGTTCCACGACGGCTCAACGGCGCCCATCTTCTGCCAAGAGCCATGTGTCTCCAAATTCATTTCGTCGATGACGTAAACGCCGTATTCGTCGCACAGCTCATACCAATAGCTCTGATTCGGATAGTGGGATGTCCGTACGGCGTTCATGTTGTTGCGCTTCAGCGCCTTGATGTCCCACAGCATATCCTCGTTCGTAATCGCACGTCCGCGGCGGCTGTTGAATTCATGGCGATTAACGCCTTTGAACACAATGCGCTTGCCGTTCAGCTTCATAATCTTATCTTCCATCTCGAAGCGGCGGAAGCCGACGCGCACAGGGATGACTTCAATCACATTGCCGTCCGCGTCTATCAGTCGAATATACAAGCTGTACAAATTCGGCTGTTCGGCACTCCACAACGAAGGACTTTTCACTCGAAGAGAAGTACGTTCAGACTCCAAATCACCTGGGACAATCTCTTCCGATAAGACCGGCAAGCCATTGACATCATATAAGTCCAGAACCGCTTTCGTTCCAGCTGGCGCAACCGAGCGGAACGCGAGCGCTACGTTGAGCGAGCCAGTGTCATAACTATCGTTGAGATCCGTCCGCAGGGACACGTCCTGTACATGCACCTCAGGTACGGTATACAGGTACACGTCGCGGAAGATGCCGGAGAAGCGCCAGAAATCCTGATCCTCCAGCCAGCTGCCTGTACTGCGCTGGTACACTTCGACAGCAAGCTTGTTGTCGCCTTCTTTCAGGAAAGGCGTCAATTCGAACTCCGACGGCGTGAAGCTGTCTTCGCCATATCCGACGAATTCGCCATTCAGCCACACGTAGAATGCTGTCTCCACGCCTTGGAACGAAATAAACAGCGGCCCGCCGGCCATATGCTCCGGTACGAAGAAACTTCTTGCATAGCTGCCTACCGGATTATGATCCGAGGAAATTTGCGGCGGGCGCAAGTCCTCGTGTCCATCCCAAGGATACATCGTATTCACATATTGCGGCTGACCGTAGCCTTGCAGCTGAATATGTCCGGGAACCATAATTTCATTCCATCCCGATACGCTGAATGAGGTCTTATAGAAATCAACAGGCCTGCTGGCCGGGTTTACTGCGTAATTGAACTTCCAAGCTCCATTCAAGGAATGCCTCCAAGGCATCGCTTCCTTGCGCTGAGCTTCCGCCAACGTTGCGTAATATTTATGATCGGAATGGGCTGGCAGACGATTGACGGCAAATACCGCCGGGTCGCTCAGCCAGTCCAAGCTTGCGCTCGTTGCTTTCATATCGACAAACCTCTCCTATCGTGCTGACTCTGTCTGTAGTTGTTGCTGCATTGTTGTCGCTTACTTGACCGATCCTGTCATACCCGCTACGAAATGCTTCTGCATCAAAAAGAATACGATAGCCGTTGGCAGCGTTGCGATCAAAATAACGGTCATAATGACGCCGTAATCCGGCGCGTAGCTGGAGCCCATATTGGAGATCAGAAGCGGAATCGTCCGTTTCTCCGGAGATTGCAGTACGACGAGCGGCCACAAATAGTTGTTCCAGCTCGACATGAAAGTAATGATAGCCGCTGCCGCATACGTCGTCTTCATCGTCGGCATATAGATGCGGAAGAACACGCCAAGCTCGTTCAGGCCATCAATTCTTCCCGCCTCGAGCATGTCCTTAGGGAACATTTTCGTGCTCTGACGGAAGAAGAAAATTAAGAACGCCGTCGTTACCGTAGGCATAATAACGGAAGAAATCGTATCGATGCCGACGAACGGCACGGTTTGCGAAATCGTTCCGAACATGCGGTACAACGGTACCATAAGCGCCGCGAACGGGATCATCATCGAGAGCAGCAGGATACTGAACACGACATCCTTCGCCTTGCTTTTGAATATTTCAAAGCCGTATCCGGCAAGCGAAGCAATCAGCATCGCAAGCAATGTGGTCAAAATCGAGATTTTCGCCGAATTAATCAGCGACGGCAGGATGTCCACGTCGTTAAACGCTTTGTCCAAGTTCTCTAACAAGTATTTGCCCGGCAGAAGCTTTCCCTTTGTAATGTCGATGGAACGATTCGTTGTGCTGGTAATCATCCATAGGAATGGGAAAATCGATACGATCGCCGACGCGCTTAGAAATACATATATAAATATCCGCTTGAGCTTAGTCATTGCGATCACCTGCCAATTTGAACTGAAGAATCGAGAAGATAACGATCAGGATAACGATGGCATACGATACAGTCGCCGCGTAACCGAAGTCAGGCGTGTACTTGAACGACAGGTTGTAAATGTATTGCGATAGCGTCATCGTCGCATTGCCCGGTCCGCCCTTCGTAATGTTCATTACCTCGTCGAACAATTGCAGCGTACCAATCGTTGACGTAATGGATGTGAACAGAATGATTGGTTTCAGAAGCGGTACCGTTATTTTCGTAAACTGCTTGAACGAGGATGCGCCGTCGATGCGCGCAGCTTCGTAAATTGAGCCATCTATGTTTTGCAGCGCCGATAAGTAGAAAATCATGTTGTAACCGGTCCAGCGCCATGTAATCGCGATTATGATCGTAATCTTCGCCCAGAACGGATCTGTGATCCATTGGATAGGCACGGAAATCAGATGAAGCTTGAGCAGCATCTCGTTGATGAGTCCATCTGCGCCGAACAAATATTTGAATATAACCGAGTAGGCAACGAGCGACGTTACCGCCGGCAGAAAAATAGCCGTCCGGAAAAAACCTTTCAGCTTCAAGTCCTTGTCATTCAACAGTACGGATATAAACAGCGCAAGCACGATCATGATCGGCACTTGCACAATCAGATACAGGAATGTATTCGTCAGTGTCGTAATAAACGTGGAATCACTGAACAGCCGCGTATAGTTGTCGAGCCCGACATATGACAGATTCGTTCCAGTACCCGATTGGAATGACATTAATAATGCTCGTATCATCGGATAGAAATAAAAGGCGCATATCATTATTACCGCAATAGCGATAAATGACCAGCCAATGACATTTGTTTTGTTGCGTAAATTTACAGCTTTGGCTTCTCTCACTTTACTGTCATCTCCTTCCAGCATTCGTTTTTGTTACTGTCTGTCTCTATAATCTCTAAATAACCTTGGACACCAGCCGCCCGCTTATCCGCCGGCAGCCGATGTCCAAGGCCGTACCACATAATTACACTATTTCAATTGGGAGTCTGCTTGTTTCTGAGCGTCAGCAAGCACTTGATCGATTGCTTTGCCGTTCAGGTAATTTTGCATTTCCACAACCATAATATCTTCAACTGCGTAAGTGTGCATACCGTAGTTGACATTAGGGATTTGAGCAGTCCAAGCAGCGAAGTCAGTTACGATAGTTTGTCCGCCGAAGAACTCGTTAGCCGCTTTGTAAGCTTCGCCTTCTGCAGCAGGCTTGTAAGTTCCGATTGCGCCGATTTCTGTAACCAGCTTTTGGTAAAGGTCAACATTCGAACCGAATGTAGCGCCGAGGAATTCAGCCGCTTTTTCCTTGCCTGGAACGTTAAGGACATACCATGAGCTGCCGCCAAGGTTGGAAGCATGTACCGATTTGTCGTTGTTCGTCAGCTTAGGAAGCGGAACGATTGCCCATTTGCCGGCTTGATCAGCAGCAGCCGTAATGGATGGAGTGAACCAGTTGCCTGTTGGTACGGAAGCAGCGTCGCCGTTGTTGTAGTTAGCAACGAATTGGCTCCAGTCCGCATGAATCTTAACGATGTTGGCATCCATCATTTTTTTGTATGTTTCCATAGCTTCTTTCAAAGCCGCATTTCCTACGATGTCGGCTGTTTTGCCGTCTTCTTTCATGTACCACGAGCCGGCCGATTGCGCCATTACGCGGATGATGCCCAGATCGTTCGGATCAAGGGAAATCCAGTCTTTGCCTGTTTTCTCTTTAACCGCTTTGCCGATCTCGATGTACTTGTCCCAAGTAATATCTTGCATATCAGCTACCGTGTAGCCAGCTTGCTCGAGATAGTCCGTTCTTACATAAACGCCAGTTACACCGGAGTCGAATGGAAGACCGTATTGCTTGCCGTCGAAGCTTGTCGGGCCGATTTTGTAATCAGCGAAGTCTTCTGTTTTGAACGAATCCGTCAGCGGGTAGAATGCATCCGGATAAGCTTGCAAGAAGCTTTGCGCGCGGTAGTCCTCGATCAATACGATGTTCGGAAGACCTTTGGTCGTGCCGGAGCTAAGACCCGTATTCAGCTTTTGAACGATATCGTTCTGAGCGTTCTCAATAATGTCGATCGTTACATCCGAGTGATCAGGTGCATAAGCATCCTTCGCAAGGTTCATCGCTTTGATGTTGAAGTTCGGATCCCAAGCCCAGACTGTTACTTTGCTTGTCTCACCTGCAGCATTGTCAGTACCTGTATTGTTGTTCTTGTTGTCCGTATTGGACGAGCAGGCTGTGAAGATCATGATGCACACAACCAGCAATGGCAATAATTTTTTCACTTTTGAAGACCTCCGTCTCTCTTTGTAAAATGCTGTAAGCGGTTTCCCGTTTACTGTTTTATCGTAGCATCTTGAATATCGTGCCCGTTAGGATAATCTTTGCTTCGTTTAGTGAAATTATTATAAAAAAAAGTCCAAGCCTCTAAGTCGTTTGCACGATTTTTAGAAACTTGGACAATTTTTATCCTTTGAGCAGCGGCAACCGGATTTTCACCTTCGTTCCTTCTCCTAACTCGCTTGAAATCGTTACGCCGTATTCATCTCCATACAGCAGCTTAATACGATCATGAACGTTTCTTACGCCAATTCCGGTGAACAGCTGCCTAGTACCTTTCGTTTGATCAGGCAGTTGCTCGGCGGTTATGACCATGCCGTCGCCGTTGTCGACGATCTCGCAGACGAGTGCGTTCAGCTCTTGGGCGACCAGAATGTAAATATGCCCCTCTGACTTCTTGTTGAACCCATGGAAAAAGGCGTTCTCGATAAACGGCTGTATAATAAGCTTCGGTACCATATAACCCATGCAATCAGGTGAGACGAAATAATTGACCTTTATCTTCTCCCCGTAGCGCACATGATTAATGAACACATAGTTCCTCATGTTAACGAGCTCTTGACTGATCGTAATCGTCTCGCTGACGTTGCCGATCGAATTTTGCAGCAGCGAGATAAGCGCATTGATCGTATCGGCCGCCTTATCTTTGCTGCCTTGCTGCACCATAAACTTCACCGATGCCAGTGTGTTGTAAAGGAAATGCGGATTAATTTGCTGCTGCAGCGCCTCAAGCTCCGCGTTCCGCTGCCGCCTCTGTGTCTCTACCAGCTCGTCCACGTAATCGTGAAGCTCGTCGAGCATCGCGTTAAACGCCTGCCCGAGCTGCCTCGTCTCATAGCTGCCGCCAACGGTGACATAATGATCGAACTCGTATTTGGAAATCGTCGATATTTGTTTCACCAGTCTCGATAAAGACTTCGTCAGTCGGCCAGAGATGAGGAACACGATCAGAAGCGCGATCGATACGATTGCCGTTACGATAAGCACAATCGCGCGCGTATCCATCAGTTGACCGATCGCCGTCTTCTTATCGATGACGTTTACGAGATACAGATCTTGTGCTTCCAAATATTTTGCAATCAGCAATTCATCCTTGCCTAATCGTTCCACGCTCTTGTACTCCAGCGATTGCTCCACAATCTCACGGGCTTTGACGAGTAGCTCAGGATCGGACTGGCCGATCCAGTCGGTACGATTAGATGAAATAATCATGCCTTTGCCGTTCAGTATAACGACATCGTTGCCTAGGCTTGTATACGATTCATAGAGTTGCTTGAATTCACGCTCGCGAAAAGAGAAATACATCGCCCCGTACACGTAACCGGTCGTTCTCTCCATGAACGCCTTTGAAGCGACAATCGAAGCCTGCCCGGTCGTCGTGTCGGTAGGCTCGACGTAATCGAACTGATAAAGCAGCTTCCTCGGTTCTTTAAGCGTCTGCTGGGTAATCGGATGCGCCTGCAGCTCGCTATCGGTCAATGGCCATATCGAGCGGTCGGTAGCGTAGCTCCTTTTGTTGATGCCCGTTATTGTAAGACCAACCTCATACGTATCCACGATAGAGGTGATCCGTTTCATTTGCTGATTCATGTTGAAATAGGTTTTGGCGATCGACTTCGAATTGCCTTCGCTTTCCGTCAGGAAGTTTTTGATCGAACCGCTTTGAAGCATCGTGTTGGACGCTAGAACGATCGAATAGTTAAGCGAGGTGAAGCTTTTCTCGATCTGGGTCAGCACCTTCGAATTCGTAATGCTGAATGTCTGCATGAAGAGCCGCTCGGACGTATTGAGCGTAACCCATGTGATGGCAATCGCGACTGCAACGATGCTCAGGAGCATGACAAGAAACATTTTCACAAACAGTCTGTTGTTGCGGAATCGATCATTTAGCCGTCTAATCATTATCGGTTCATTCCTTATTTCATATATTGGCGGCGGTAGCTGCTCGGCGAATGTCCGGTATGGCGCTTGAACACCTTGCAGAAGTAGCTGTGATCCGAATAGCCGACCATGCCGCTTATCTCGGAGATCATTGCCTCTCCCTTGCGCAGCAGCGATGCTGCTTTGTCCGTCCTTACTTTGTGCAAATATTCGATGAACCCTTCCTCGTTGTGCGTCGAGAAATAACTCGATAAGTAAGATGGGTTGAAATGAAAATGCTTCGCCATCTCCGTCAGGTTAAGCGGCTCGGCGTAATGCTCGTCGATATAATCCAGCAGCCGTTTCATATTGACGTTGCCGGACTGGGACTGTTCGGACTTGTCCGCAATGCAGGCCTTCGCGAGAACGATGAATTGCTCTAGCGCAGCAATCGCTTCATTCGCAGTCGCCGCGTCTTCTATCGCTTTGAAATAAGCGAACTTGCTGTTGTCCAGCTCCTTATTGTCATACTTCATATTGCCGAGCAGCACCGTCATGTTAAATATAAGATTGCCTAAGAAGGACTTGAATTCGAATACATTCATTGTGTAATTCGACGATAAGGCAAGCACATGTCCGCTTAAATAGTCGAACGCCTCAATGAATCGCTCTCGCTTGAATTCATCGGTGAACCGGTTCAAGTTGAACGGCTCGATCGTCGACGCTGGGAGCTTAGGCAATTCATCGTAGATGAGTAACTGAACCTCGGGCAGGAAGAAGCCGTAGTCCAGAAGCTTCCGCATATTGTCTTCGTACCGTTCACGGATCATTGCCAGCTCTTCGAAGGGCTCTCCAATGACTACCGCCTTGCCGGCGCCGAAGTCCGCGCTCTCCGCGAACCACTGTTCGGCTTGACGAAGGAGTCTATCGCATCCGCTTTGATCCGTATTTACGAGAAGCACGGTACAATCGGTTATATGGGGCAGCGGGGTAACGAGCAATTGTTCCGGAATGGACGATTCCAGCAGCTTGCGCGTATCCTGTACGAATTGCGCACCCGCTCCTTCGACTGCTTTCGATCCTATCAGAACGTAATAGGAATACGGCAAATAGTCCTTGGCCTCCGGCAAGCCCTCCTCCATGTCGTAACCGGATATTATTTTTTCCAGCAGCGAATCCAGCGACAGTCTATTGTCCGACTCCAGCTTCCCGCTGCCGAGACCCGGGATTTTGTCGGCTGCAACCTTAAGCACGCTAAGCAGATGGCGCATATCGAGCTTCGGTTTCAGAATATAGTCCGCAACGCCGCTTTGGAACGTAGAACGCACATAACTGAATTCACCGAAGCTGCTGAGAATTATAACTTCGATTTCCGGATAACGCTGCTTGATGATTCTCGTCAGTTCCTCTCCGTCCATCACCGGCATGACAATATCCGTAATCACGATATGCGGCCGCAGCTCCTCGATCCGTTCGAGAGCCTCGCTGCCGTTCGACGCTTCGCCCACGATCTGGAAGCCTTCATGCTCCCAATTCATGAAGTGTTTAATCCCTTGCCTTATGAGTTGTTCGTCATCGACGATTAATACTTTGCAATAATTGAGCGCGGTCATCATGACGCCTCCAAGCCTACACATATTTGTACAGCCATTATAACCGATAACGCATAAGTGTCTATTCGAAATCGCGCGACACTGAACGTAGCCTTCCTGCATTTCCCTGAGTATCCATAATCCTTTTCTTGAATCTAGGCCATGAAACTCCGATGAATAGTAGTGACGTATGTAATCGATATGATTATCAACGCAGATTCTACATACCGGAGGTACGCATTTGCCTTTTATTCAGACAGAAAATAAGCTTCGCGAGCTTATGGACGGCTTCGGCCACAATTCGCATACTCATCTTTATTTTCTTGGCGACAAACAATGGTTCTGCGATTCGGAACAACAGGCGTTTCTCGCTTACCGAGCGATAGGCAATCGCAACATTGTGCTGGGGGACCCTGTGGGCAACCCGCAAGCGCATCACCAAGTCATTAAGCAATTCGTTACTAATTGTCATGCACAGCGGCGAACGCCGGTTTTCTATCAAACGAGTTCCGCTTTCCTCCCCCTATTCAAAAATTTGGGCTTGCAAGCCAAGATGATCGGGCAGGAGGCGCGTGTCGAGCTTGGCGCTTTTCACTTGAACGGCAAAGCCTGGCTCAAGTTGCGCAATCGGCTTAATAAATTTCATCGCAGCGGCTATTCGCTTAACGTTCTTCAGCCTCCGTATTCGGATGAATTTCTGTCCAAGCTTCAGACGATATCGGATAATTGGCTTCAAAAACGCAAAGAAAAAAGTTTTTCGGTCAGCGCTTTTTCTCCGGAATATGCCAGCCGCTTCCCTATAGCGGTTCTTATTGACCCAGATGACCAAGTCGTCGCTTTTGTTACAATCGCTGGGGACCCGTCTCCGAAAGAAACCGTTACTTCCGAGGAAGTTGCCGCTCAAGGTCAAATTACGCTCGATCTGATGCGTTATTCGCAAGCTTGTCCGCATGGAACGATGGATTTCCTGTTCCTGTCGATTTTGCTATGGGCTAAGGAGCAGAAGTACGCAGCCTGCAGCCTAGGAGCAGCGCCCTTGGCGAACGTCTGCGATTCCGCAGTTGCCAAACTCGTTTATCATTACGGCAACAAGCTATACAACTTTAAAGGACTGTATGAGTATAAAAATAAATTTGGGCCGCACTGGAAGGATTTCTATCTCGTTGGAGCTCCGGCAACCTTGCCCTATTCCGCCTTCCTGTTGACACTGCTCATACATTCGCCTTGCCCGGGCAAGCTATTTTCATTCCATTCTCCGTTCAAGCGTCTCTATCACATAAATCGAGAACGATAATCTAGATTAGTACTAGGTACTAAATTTATGTTATACTCATTGCAGCGCTTTATGCGACCAGACCAGCACTTGGAGGTTATTTACAAATGTCAGGATTACTTACCGGAAAAAATATTATCGTAATGGGCATCGCCAACGAACGAAGCATTGCTTGGGGAATTACGAAGTCGCTGCATGAGGCGGGGGCTAACTTAATTTTCACATATAGAAAGGAACGTTCTTACAACAAATTGACGCAATTGCTCGCGGCCAACGGCATCGAGCCGCTGCTATGCGTATCTTGCGATGTTGCTGACGATGCGAGCATCGAAGCGGCTTTCCGCGAGATTGAGGCAAAAGTGTCCGTTATTCACGGTCTCGCCCACTCTGTAGCATTCGCGGAGAAAGAAGATTTGCAGGGCGAATACGTCGAAACAACTCGCGAAGGCTATCGCCTGTCCCAAGATATTAGCGCATACTCGCTCGTTGCGATGGCTAAGGAATGCAAGAAGCTCATGACGGAGGGCGGAAGCATCGTCACTCAATCGTATCTCGGCGCCGAGCGCGTCGTGAAAAACTATAATGTAATGGGCGTAGCCAAAGCCGCGCTGGAAGCAAGCGTAAGATATTTGGCAGATGATCTCGGCAAATACAATATCCGCGTTAATGCGATCTCGTCCGGACCCATCCGCACGTTGTCCGCGAAAGGCGGCGTAGCTGGATTTACTGATCTGTTCTCTACGATCCAAGAGAAATCGCCGCTGCGCAAAAACGTTGATCAGGACGAGGTCGGCGATGCGACGATGTTCCTGTTAAGCAAGCTGTCCCGAGGCATTACAGGCGAGGTTATTCACGTCGATTCGGGCTATCACATCTTGGGCTATTAAGTAAGAAAAACCAGGCTTCCGCAGATTTGCGGTAGACTGGTTTTTTCTTACTGTTACTACTATTACGTTTGCCTGTATTTCTTACAGGCAAATCGATGCCAATCGTTTGCTAAGTGACTTTTGATTGGAAAACATGCAGTCAAAACCGGCATTCTAGCCTTCAGCATCCTATTTCCGTCCATTTGCCTGCACAAAATCCAATCAAACGCTGATATCTTCTCATGCCTAGCCATTTGATTGTATGAAATCCATTCAAGCATCAGCCCTCAACCGAAGACTTATGAACGAAGCATAAACGAGAGGGGCCCTGAAGGGCACCTTCGTTTCATAGCTCTATGCCGAAATATTGGCGCAAGCTCTCCTTATAATTCTCTTGCGAATCAGGTATAAACACCGTAACGCCTTGCGCATTGAAAATGCGAAACTCGTTCCCCCCCACCGTATTGCGCCCCTCATTCGTCCGGATGGCCAACATGGCTGCTTTCTTAAACTTCGATTCCGGATTAGTCGAGCACCAATAAGAGGTCGTTACGTAGTCGATCGCTAGATTCGGCTCTTCGGTAAACGAATAAATCGCGCGCCATTCCTCCCCCTTCTCTTCCTCCAGCATCCAGCCGAATTTTTGATCTCTCGTCAACCGATAGGCTTCCTCCTGCTGCGCTTGCCGGATATCGGCAGCAAACCTCAATGGCCAGCGTGGCGAAGCCGCTCCCGCTCCTACATCCACGATATATTTCGCTCCATCCAGCTCCACCTGCAAAATATGATGTCTACGCTTCGAAGGTACGACCTCCTCGTCCCGCCAAAATCGACCAAAATAGTTCGTGACCTGATACCCAAGGCTTTCAAGCAGCCAGCCAAACAATGCATTAAGCTCGAAGCAATAGCCGCCCCGACCGCGGGTAACGATTTTATCGAATAAGCGTTCGATTTCCAGCGATATTGGTATGCCGTTCATTACATCCAAGTTCTCGTAAGGGATGTGATGAAGATGGGCGTATTGAAGTCGGTTAAGCGTATCAAGCGTTGGAGCTGCAGGACCTTCGATGCCGATCCGTTTCAAATAAGCAATCACTTTTGTCTCCATTTTATATGTCCTCCACTCTTCATCGTCGACTGTTCGCACCTATATATTACCACAGCGCAATTCGCTGTTGGATGATTGTTTGTACGATGACTCTTTCCGATATAGCTACACGAAACAGAACAAAACTTAATAAAAATGAATAAACATGAAGTTTAATGTTGACAAAACAGATAAAACAGGAATATCATTATGCTGAAAGATGGTAAATATTAGACGATAATACGGGAGGGTTCAGCCATGTTAGCGGAGCAACGCCGACAAAAAATTTTGGAACTGCTGCAAGCGGAAGGACGCGTTATCGCCAAGGATCTATCGGAGCACTTCCAAATGTCCATCGATTCCATACGAAGAGACTTAACGATTATGGAAGATCAAGGTACGCTTCAGAAAACGTACGGCGGGGCGATCCCTCTCGCCGTATCACCTAAAGTTCGCACTCTCCCGCAAGGGGAGGCGAGACGTTACGGTGAAGGCGAAGCGCATCAGAATGCGATATCTAAGCTGGCGGCCTCGTATATTCAAGAGAACGACACAGTGTTTATCGGCGGTGCCGGCATTCAATACGGCATGTTGAAATATTTGCGCGACGATATCCCTTTCACTGTCGTTACGAATTCGATCAAAATCGCGGAGGAGGTTCGTAAGAAAGAGAACATCGCCGCTTACCTCATCGGAGGCAGATTAAGAGCCGAGTCGGCAGGCAGCATCATCGACACGATCGCCATCGAAATGATCAGCAAGTTCACGCTGGACATCGGCTTCGTGACCGGCGGCAGCTTGGACGCTGTCGGATTAAGCACGGCTACGCCCGAAGGAGCGGCATTCGCCAGGGCAGTCGCGCGAGTTTCCCGTAGAAATATCTGCTTGGCCCCGCATGAGAAAGTAGGACATCGGATGTTCATCTCCTCTATACCTATCGAGGAAATCGACACCGTTCTAACCGATGTTGCCGCATCCGAAACGGCCATAAAGGAGATCGAGAAGAAGGTCACAGCTGTCGTCTACGCCGACCAGGCTTCTGAGGAAAACAACCAATGAGATGAATTATGCCCTAGAACATCTAAACGGCAGAGCAGGATGACTTCCCCGCACTGCCGTTTTTAATTACTCTTCGACGATCCGATAGTTTGGCTTCACATTGTTGAAGTCCGGATTTTCGCCGCTTACCATCAGGCCCATGCCCCAATCGAAATGAACATTCTCCGTCGGAAGATCGGCCGCGTCGCGGTATTGGAACAGTACGTTTCTGCGCGTCCGCTCGCTGCGGTTGACATCAGAGCCGTGAATCGTTAGGTAGTTGAAGAACAGCACGTCACCCGCCCCAGCAGGACAAGGTGTTCCCGACGATATTGGATGCTCCTTATGGTTGAGATAATGAACCCCGATATGCGGGATTGGCCCCTGCTTATGCGAACCTGGAACGACGCATAGACAGCCGTTCTCCATATCGGCATCGTCCAGATGCACGCTAGCCGCCAGCATGGAATGATCGCGATGCGGGAAGTAAGGATAGTCTTGGTGCATCGGGAATGCCGCGCCGTTCGCGGGAGGCTTTACGAGCATTTTCGAATGATGCAGTTGCACGTTAGGCCCGATAATTCCGTTTAAAACGCTCACCATATTCGGATGCGTCGCCGCCCGAGTAAATGCTGCATCGTGGTAATGCACGTCATGGAATCCTTTCAAAACAAGCTTCTTCAGCTGGTCCGGCGGCAAGAAGTCCCCCTGCCAAGCATGGTTCGCATCCGCCTTGGCCCGCGCGGCACGCTGGATAATGCATTCAACGGATTCGCGCATCTCAAGCACCTCCGGCTGAGAGAACACTCCCTTCACTAGCAGATAACCGTTTTCTTTGTAAAATTGCACATCTTGGCTCGTAATCATATTCAATCTCCTTTGTAAGTGAAGGTTGCAAATCTGTCTTTATTATAGGTATTCTATAGTCAAAACGTATTTGCAGCCGAAGGACATCTTTTTGCAATATTACGCCAAAGGGGTGAACATGATCATGATTAATTGGCAGGTTAGCGTCGATCGATTGAACCGGATTCCAAGGGTACTGGAAGGCGATCAACTTACTTTCCACACTTATTATTGGGGAGCGGAGCAGCATTTGCCCGCGAACGTCGTCCATAAACATTCTTTTTTCGAAATATGCTATGTCGACGGCGGCTCGGGCGTTTACACGGAGGAGGGCAAAACGTATCCGTTGTACGAAGGGGTAGCTTTTTGCTCCAGGCCGGGTATCTATCATCAGATCAAAGACGTAAACGGACTCGACCTGCTGTTCGTCACCTTCGAGCCGATCGAAGAGCATTCCAGCGCAGAGAAATTCAGCCGTTACTATGAAAGGTTGGAACGCGGCTCCGTATGGCTGGACAAGAAGGAACTCTCGCCGATCGTTCAGTTATGGAAATCGATGCTTGCGCAAAGCGAACCGGGCGGAATAGTTCCCTCATCCGTGCTGCCTCAGCTTGCAAGCTCTTTACTTGCCTCTTTCCCGAATTTGTTCAGTCCGCTTGAGCATGAAGCCGAGCTGCCGTCTCCCCGTGCCAACGCCGCGCATTTGATCCGGCGGGCCAAGCTGTACATTCGCGACAATCTGGCAAGCAGCTTGACGCTGCCGGATATCGCCCGTTATCTGAGCATATCGGAGCGACATCTGTCCCGGTTGTTCGCTTCGGGTATCCACGAGTCGTTCTCGGCAACCGTTCGGTTGGAGCGGATTCGCGCCGCGGAGAAGCTGCTCGGCGAAACCGAAATACCGATCAAGGAAATCGCCGAGCAGGTCGGATTTTCCACCGTCCATTACTTTACAAGGACGTTCTCGCAAGCCAAAGGCGTCCCCCCGGCCGCCTATCGCGAGGCAAGCCGGAGAAACGCCTTATTCGTTCAACATTAATGTTCGGTTGGACTAAACACCTCGAACTGCTCGACCGTTTGCTCGAATCTGGCGCCGTGTGCCCTCGATCTTAAGCGTCGCCTATCGGCGATTTCACGACAAACGTTTCCCCAGTATCGGTCATTTCGTACAGCTTGCAGCGGGAATCCGGCATTTTGAACGGAGAATGAACGATAAGCATCCAATTACCCTCGAACGTGCGGAACAGCATTCCGTGTCCGCTATCGCCGCGAACGAGCGGCTCCAATTGCTCCCAAGGTCCTTCCAGCTTGCCGCTGACGGAACGCGCGATTGTCTGGACGTAGCTTCCCGCTTCGTACGTAGACCATAACATCACGAGCCGATTGCCCGATGTGCGGTACAATTGGCAGCCATCCGTCACATACATGGAGCGCTGCGAGCTATCTGCCCGATGATCGCCGTTGTCCCAAGGAGCCGCTGAACCGTCGAACAGATGGATCGGTTCGGACGAGCGGCCCGATAGATCGTCGCGCAGCCGAACCGCTTCGATCGTGCCGTCGGCCGTCTGTACCCATTCATGGCAATAGACCATCCATGGGCTGCCTTCCTCGTCGATATACAACGATCCGTCCAGCGTCATATGCTCGGAAGGCGCGATCGGTTCATCGGTATCCATGAATTCGAACGGTCCTTCCAAGGAATCCGATACCGCAATTACCGTTCCGCGCCGCTGGAGCGGATAACCGCCATGTCCCACGCCTTCAAGCGGCTTGTCGTTATGGTGAAGCGTAATGAACAAATAGTAGCGCCCGTTATACGCATGGACCTCAGGCGCCCAAGCGCCATGCTGCGGATGAGCCCACGAGTCATCGGGAATGGTGAAGACGACGTACGGCCCTTCCCACTTAGCAAGATCCGTGCTTTTGTAAGCAAGGACGCCGTAACGATCCATCCCATGCAACCGCGGGCTTCCCCCGGTGTACAAATAATAAATGCCTGTCTGAGCATCGGCAACGATGAACGGATCATGGGCCGGAATGTCGGCCAGCTTATGGCCGGATTGCGGATTTGCAACATCGGAAGCGGCATTGAATACTGTCATTTCGTTCATCCTTCCCATCTGAATGGATTATGATAGCTACTGCGAGGATGGATGGATCAGCATGGATTTAAGAGGCACCATCGAATCCTCCGGAACGTAATACTTGAATTTGTTGTCGCTGATCTGCCCAAGCAGCTGGCGCCGGATCGGATCGGCGTCCTTCAGCAGCGTCTCCGATGCCGAATGATAGTCGATAGGACGCATCCAGATCGGGCTGTAGCCTAGGAACAGCTGCCTTCTCGTGAAAGCGGAGCTATTCGGCGAGCCCGCATGCCACAGGTTTTGGGCGAATACGAAGACGTCGCCCGGTTTGCCGCACACTTGAACCTCACCGTCAAGCTGCTGGCGCACATCCTTGTGATTCGGGTTGTAGGGCTGCTTGTGACTGCCCGGAATCACTTTCGTATTGCCGCGGTCCGGCTCCGACATATCGCTCAAAATATAGCAAACCTTAATATAGTAGGTTGCCGTCAAGCCGTTGATGACGGGAAACTGCGGATGCGGGCCGTCTTGATGCCAATCGATGAAGCTGTGCGTCGCCGTTTGGGCTTCGCTTGGATTCGGTTGTCTGATCGTGAGGTGCGAGATGTGAAGCTGAATGTTATGGCCAAGCAAATTAACGATTAACGGAAGAATGGCAGGCTGATCGATTAATGCTGCGATCTCGGCATGGCGTTCTACGCTGTTATAGATATTATGCGAAAGCGCTTCCGGTTCCGTCAAGACAATTTCGTCGATGGCTGCATTCAGACGGTTCACCTGTTCCTGAGACAAAATATCCGGGATAACCAAATACCCTTGTTCGTGAAATTTCTCCATAAATTTCGGTAATTCCAATTGGGCTGTTTTCATCCTTCATACCTCCTACTTGTATTTAATTTAATTATATATTGCGAATGATCATGTTATAATGTAAGAAAAATCGATTCTACTTGTAAATAATTTCACTTTGCGAAAAGGTGTTGTCACGCTATGGAGTTCAGCCGATTTCTAGAGCCCGATCTGCAATACCATGTCTACGTGAAGGATACGCCTCAATTTCAGAAAACGCATGATACGTATGATCACTGGGCGTTGTTCGTCGTCGAAGAAGGCGGGTTCGAATACAGAATGGGCAGCCAAAGCGGAAGGGCGGTCAAGGATGACCTCGTATTATGCCCGCCCGATCTAACCTTCTACCGGCATACAGACGGTTTATCGTTTCATCTCATGGGGTTTCAATGGGTCCCTTCCCTAGAAGAGCCTCGGCATGGGGCGGGCTTCCCGGCTATCGGCAAGCTGCGGCTGTTGAACAACAAACGATTCCTGTCCACCCTCTCCCAATTTCGCGAGGCCCAATACTTGCATGCAGGTGTTGGCCATACCTACAAGAAACATCTTCTTAAAGATCTGCTCTATTTGATTCAGATCGAGCAATCCGAGCAGCATACGAAGTCGTTGTTCAGCGAGGATCCGACCCTTGGGCGAGCCTTGCATCTGCTGCAGCAGCAAGCTGAATTCGGCATTTCGCTAAAGTCAATCGCTGTGGAGCTTGGCCTCACACAAGTACAGCTGACAAGACTATTCACACGCGAATTCCGTATAACGCCTGGTGCTTACGCGGCTAATCTTAGAATGGACAGAGTCAGGCAACTCCTTGTACACTCCTCGCTTACCCTTTCCCAAATCGCCGAGCATTGCGGGTTTACCGACGAGCATCATTTGAGCAAAAGCTTCAAAAAGCTGTGCGGCGTCAATCCTTCGTCGTACCGAAAAACACATAACATCTAATCGAAGAAGCCGACCTGCATCGAATGAGAGGTCGGCTTTCGTTCCTGTTATTTAGTTCCCGTAACCGAGTGCCTTAAGCTGCTCCATGGCGCTGTCCGCTAACGCTTTGTAGTTCATGGATGTTTCCAGCGTCTTGATAAAATCATCGTATTCGGTCAATGGTCGTTTATCGTAAATAAACTTCGCGATCTCTTCTTCCATATAACGGTCCGCATCGGCCGGGTTATACCCCTCCGGATTGTCGATGAATCCGTTCAACGCTTCGATGCGAGGCTGATCGTTCGCGAACTCGATTGCAGCCGATTGCGCGGCGAACTTCGCCTGCAAATATTCCATTTCCGGTCTGCCGGTGAATTGGTACAGCCAGGAATGGCCGACCTCGCCCGCTTTGTCCGTCATCTTCGGCTTTCCGTCCACCAGTGTGAAATGCGTATCCTTCACCCCGAACTGCACGAGCAGCGAGCCCCCGTCCGGATTCGAAATATAGTTGAGCATATCGAGCACCCGCTGAAGCTTCTCCGGATCCTTCTCGAGCGCTTTCGGAATTGCGTAACGGCCAGGCGCCGCGCCGATGTCCCATGAACCGTCGAATTGTCCGCCAGTACCCGACGGAGCGGCGATTTGCAGCCATTCCGCATTCGGATTAACGGTTTTGATCTGTTCCACGAACTGCTCCTTCGTCATGTTCGGCCAGTCGAGATAGACGATGCCCGCTTGCCCCTTGATCGCCTTCTCTTGATGTTGCAAGCCGCTGTTCGCAAGCAGCTCAGGATCGACGGAGCCAGACGCAATCATGTTCTTAATAAAGGCCAAAGCATCCTTCATTGCCGGCTCATGCAGCGAATTAACGACATTGCCGTCCTTCTCGTAGAAGTTGCCCGGCATGCCGACGCCGAATGCGCCGAAGACGGTCGAGAAAGCGAACAGCTTGCTTCCCGTTAGTCCGAAGGTGTCCGGTTTGCCGTTTCCGTCCGGATCGTTTTTCGTGAACGCTTCCGCAACGGAGGCCAATTGCTCCACGGTCGTCGGCACTTCCAGCTTCAGCTTGTCGAGCCAATCCTTGCGGATCCATAAGGTGTTATAAGGGATTTGAGGAGATTTGGAGATGCCGTAAACTTTCCCGTCGACCATCCCCTTCTTAACGCTGTCCTCACCGATAAATGCCACCGTTTGTTCCAATTTATCCATGTAAGGCGTCAGATCGAGCAGCAGCCCTTGCTTGGAGAATTGAATGAGCTGCTGGCGGCTAACCATGAACAGATCGGGAAAGTTGCCCGACGACATCCGAACGTTTAATTGATTGTTATAATCGTCCGCTGCGGGATACACCGTCAGATTCAGGTCGATATTCAGCGCCTTATCCAATGCCTGCTTAATCATGTCTTTATCCGGAGACGGCAAATTGTTCCCCGTCTCGATAATGTCGAGCTTAACCGGCTTGCTGCTCGGCTGCTCCGTCGCTTCCGCTCCAGGCTTGGCGGTAGCCCCCGAATTATTTCCCGGATTATCGCTGCTGCCGTTCCCTCCCGAACAAGCCGTAAGCATGGCTCCCGCTAATGAAACGGCTACTAGCAAAGTCCCTAATTTCTTCATGATCATAACCCCTCTCTGAATAGTTTCATCGGTCAACCTTTTATCGAACCAAGCAGCATCCCTTTTGTAAAATGCTTCTGAAGAAACGGGTAGATCACGATGACCGGCAAGCTCGCAATCATGACGGATGCCATCTGCATCGTCTGCGTCGGCATCATATTTTCCGCGTTCTCCAGCGGCTGCTGACTTTGCATCAGAATTTCGCGGACGACGACCTGCAGCGGATACAGCGTGCGATCGGTCACATAAAAAATCGCTTGAAAAAACTCGTTCCAGTGGCCGACCAAATAAAACAATCCAACCGTCAGCAAGACGGGAACGGAAAGCGGCGTTACGATTTGCAGCAGGATGCGGAACTCCTTGGCGCCATCCATTCGGGCCGACTCGAACAGTTCCTCCGGCAGCCCTTCAAAAAAGCTTTTCATAATAAGAACGTTGAAGCTCCACACCGCATTTGGCAAAATCATCGCCCAGATGGAATCGAGCAGCCCCATCGACTTCACGACCAGATAGGTGGGAATAAGTCCCCCGCTGAACAATAACGTGAATACGATCATGAGCAGAAAAAAGTTTCTTCCCGGCAAGTTCCGGCGGCTGAGCGGGTACGCCATCAGCCCCGTCAAGACGAGATTGACCGCCGTTCCGATGACCGTAATGAGGACGGTTATTTGGAATGCCTTCGGAATGTTGGACTCCGTTAGCAGAGTGCGATATGCGGAAAACGTAATTTCCTTCGGGAACAATATGAATCCGCCGTTGCGAAGCACTTCCCCGAAAGGCGTAATGGATACCGATACGACATACAGGATCGGCAGAATGGCGGCAAGTCCGCACAGTCCGAGAATAACGTATATGATCGTGTTGAAAATTTTATCGTCGAGGCTTCTTACCATATGCCCTCCCCCCATTTCTTCGCCACGCGGTTAGCGCCCAGTACGAGGATGAGCCCGATGACCGATTTGAACAATCCGACTGCCGATGCCAAGCTGAAATTAAGCTGCTGCAGACCGGTTCGATAAACCCATGTATCGATAATGTCAGCGACCGGGTACACCTGTATATTGTACAGGATGTAGATCTGGTCGAAGCCGGCGTCAAGCAGATGGCCGAGCTTCAGAACGAACAGCAGGACGATGATGCTTCTAATGCCCGGCAGCGTAATATGCCAGATCATGCGCAGCCGGCTCGCGCCGTCCACCTTCGCCGCTTCGTAGAGGGTGGGATCGATGCCGGCCATTGCGGCTAAGTAGATAATCGCACCCCAGCCGAGATTTTGCCATACCTCCGAGCCGACCAGTATGCTGCGGAAATACTCCGTCGAGGTCAGGAACGGAATCGAGGTTCCGCCCGCCTCCACGATCCAACGGTTTATGAGGCCTCCGTTCTGGGAGAAGAGCGTCAGAAGAATGCCGAAAATGATGACCCAAGACAAGAAGTGCGGCATGTAGGTCAGAGTCTGTACGATCGACTTCAACCAGCGAACGCGGCATTCGTTCAGCAGCACGGCCAGAACGATCGGAGGAAGCGTCCCCCATACCAGCTTGTAGAGGCTGATCAATAGCGTATTGGTCAACAGCTGACTGAAATAAGGCGACTCGTAAAAGCTCTGAAAATGCTTATACCACGGATCGACCCACGAGCTGCCCGTTATGCCGTCCAGGATGGCAAAATCCTTGAAGGCGATAATGACGCCGTACATCGGGAAGTACCGAAATATAACGAAATAAATAATGCCGGGCAGAAGCATGACGTAAAAGGCTTTAAAGCGCCATGCCAATCTTGCAATCATGAGCAGCTTGGTCCGCGGAGATGGCCGTATCCGAGGGGCTGGCGTTAGGCTATGATTGGCTTCCATCGTATCCCTCCTAGTGTGAATGCGCTTCCAATAAGGTAAGTATAAAGGGCGCGGCGTTTCCCCGATATGCACAAAAACGTAAAAAATGTACGCATTTCAGGCGCTCGGCCGGCTCATTTAGAGGTGTGCTAAACTTTTGAATGGATTCCATACAATCAAAAGGCTAGGTGTTCAAGATAACTGCGACTAACCAATAGTTGTACGATTTATCATATAAACCAAGCAACGGATAGGCTAAATCAAGGCATTTGATCGAAAATTCACACAAAATCATCGGCCGTGCGGATGGATTATTCACTTTTGTACGATATATCGTATAAGTTTTACTAATCCCATCTTGTTTAACTGGTCTTGTGTGAAAAACCGTATAAATTGACTAATTAGTAATCCGTTAATGGAATACAGGCAACGATCAACAGATGAGACAAAAGGAGATGCACGGATAGCCGAGGGCTATACGTGCATCTCCTTTTATGTTCCCAAATCCGCAATCGATTCTCATTTACCAAATGCCCAATTGCTCGTCGCTTTCCGTCAGGACGGGCATATCGACGCGGACGACGGTGCCTGTCCCCTCCGCGCTTCCGATCCGCAAGCCGTACGTCTCGCCGTGATGGATCCGAATCCGCTCATGCACGTTCCGCAATCCAATGCCCGTAAATCGGTACACCGAGCGCCGCCCTCCGTCCTGATCCTGCAGCAGACTGCCCCGCTTCTCCCGCGCAATGCCTATCCCGTTATCGCGAACATATAACCTTAGAATTCCGTTCTCAAGTCCGCCTTTGACGACGATAAGACCGCCATGATTAGGCGTTAATCCGTGAAACAACGCGTTTTCCACGAGCGGCTGCAGCGTAAGCTTAAGAATGCGGTACTGCAGAAGGTCAGGATTGATATCAATCCTGAACTGATATTGATCCCCATAGCGCACCTGCTGGATATGCATGTACATGCGCAGCCCTTCCAGCTCTTCCGCAAGCGTTACGTATTCCGATTGCTTGTCAAAGCTGAAGCTTAACAGCTTGACCAGCGAACGGATCGTGTCGCGCACCTCGTCGATGCGCTGCTGCTTGGCCAAACTGCTAATGCAGGCAAGCGTGTTATACAGAAAATGGGGCGCAATCTGGCTTCGCAGCATCTTCAGCTCGTATTCCTTCTTCTGCTCCTCCGCCGACTTCGTCTTCTGGAGCAAACTTTGAATTCGCTCAAGCATGGCATTGTAGCTTTGCGTAAGCCTGCCGATTTCGTCCCTTCTCGTGACAGGCAGCTTCGCCACGACCTGAAGATCGTTAAGTCGGTCCATCTTCTCGACGAATCGGCGGATCGGATGCGTGAACGACCGGCTGAGCAGATACGCGCTTAGCAGCAGCATAATGATCCATACGATACTTGCGGTCCGGTAGTTGTTGTTCAGCTTCTGCAGGTCCTGATAGAAATAATCCTCTTCAATGAACGCCGCAAGCGTCCAGCCTAGACGGTTTTTGGTCGACTTCACGGCAACGAGCGGATTCAAGGAATCCCCCTCTATGCCGCTGACGCCTACTTTGAGACCAACGAGTTGCCCGCGAAAGCTCTCCTCGAGCGTCGGCGGATAGGAAGCCGTTTGGAAGGGAAGCAGCTTATCCCGGGAATCAAGCCGGTTGATGACGCTGCCTTCCTTCGTGAACAAAATATAAGATTGATAGATCATAGGCGCAATGCGCTCCGTGAGCAAATCAAGATTAAGCTCGGCGACCACAACGCCCTTCACCTTATTGGTGGCATCGGCAATCGGCAGCACGTAAGCAAGCGTACGGCCCGACATCGGCGAATCGTAAGGCTCGCTCACGTTAATGGCCCCATAGTTCATGAGAGCCAGCTCATAAAGCTGGCTCAGCCTAGGATTGCCCATGATGTCGTAAACGACCTGCGAGCTTGCGAACACTTGCCCATCGGCTCGAATCATGTACAGCGTTCTGGCAATCGAGTTGTTAATGCCCGCGAATTTGCGAAGCGTCTCGACCGCCGCATCCTCGTTCCCGTCCTCCAGCAAATCGGCGCGGGTCGAGAGCAGCAGCAGCATATTTTCCACATTGTCCAGGCTTGCATCGATATACTGATTCGTCCGGCTAACGAGCAGCTCGGCATCGCGAATGACCTGATTCTGAAGCAGGCTCTCCGCCTCGTGGAGGTTGCGCCATGCAAGCACTTGAACGAGCAGCAGCGTCACGATGAACAAATAAATAAACTGCTTGGTAGCGAGACCAAGGCTGGCATACCAATGAAACAGCTTCGTCATATCCACCCTTCCTCCGCGCCCGTTCTCTCTCCCCTGATATCAGCCATTCCGTTTGTAGTCCGTCGGCGACACTCCGGTCCAATTCCGAAACGTAATGGTAAAATAGCGATAGCTCGGAATGCCGACCTCTTCCGCAACCTCGTACACTTTCTTGTTCGAATGCCTTAATAGCTCGATCGCCTTCTCCATGCGGAGACGGGTAATATACTGATTGACCGTGCTCCCCGTTTCCTCGCGAAACAGTTTGCTGATATGATGCGGGCTTAGACCTACCTGCTCCGCAATTACGGGCAGCGAGATCGGCTCCCCTAGATGGTCTTTAATCCATTGCACGGCCGAACGAATCTCATAGCGCGAACGCGATTTCCCAAGCTCGGCCGTCTCCATGTCCTGTACGAGGCTGGCAATCATCTCGGTCAACGTTCCTGCATCCATCAATTGCCCAATTCGCGTTGCATTCAGCTCCGCGCCATCTTGTTGCCTGTGCCACTCAATCTGCCAATGAATGACCCGCTCCTTCAATTGGCTTGGCTTCACGCGCTCTCTGAAACACCAATCCCTGAATTCACCCTGCAAGCATTCCTTCAAGCTTTCGGCCGACCGTGACGCTTTTCTAAGCAGCTCGCCCATTCCTTTCGCTTTGTTATCCGTCATTTCCGTCAGCGGCCGTGATTGTACAGCGAACACGGTGCTTTCGCCAGGGCATCGATCGTAGAAAAGCGCATCCTTCCATTCACTGGAGACAACCAGCGCTTCCGCAAATCCTTCTTTGGATGTGACCGATTCGCTTACAAGTGCGTAAGCCGTTGCATTTCGTTCCAGCACCGTCGATTCCCGGCTTATCAGCTCTGCCAAATGCAGAACATCCGATTGCAACTCTTGGACTACTGTTTCAGAACGTTGCCCCCCTTCGATTACAATAAAATATTCCCGCTCCCGAACCGTAAGCCACGTCAGCCAGTTCGGATCCCTGCTCTCCCGCTCGGTCAGCCACTGCTGAACCGTCTCCTTCACAGGCAGATAAACTAGTGGAGGAATGTCCAGTTGAAGCCGTACTAATCGAATCGAACGATCTGCGCTAAGCGCCATCGGCTGCCAGTCGGAGCTGGACGGCTCTTGCCCGTGAAGCAGCTTGCCGAATAAGGCGGCTTGGAGCTGCCTCTGCTCCCTTCTCGCATGCCCTTGCGCCATGCGCTCCTTGAAGATCGCAGCTCTCACTTTGTCCATCGCCAGCTTAAGCTCTTCTTCCTCCATTGACACCTTCAAAATATATTCAAGCGCTCCGAGTCGGAGCGCTTCTTGTACATAATGGAAATCGCTATGACAGGTCAACAAGATGATTTGAACGCTCGGGTACCGCTTCCGTAGCTCACGAATGAGAGCAATGCCGTCCATAACGGGCATCGTAATATCCGTTATAACGACATCCGGCTCACAGTCGGCGCATAACTGCAAGGCTTCCTGGCCATTGCTCGCTTCACCGATCCATTCGGCGCCGCACGCTTCCCATGGAAAGATCCGAAGCTCTTGCCGCAGAGGAATTTCATCGTCGACGATTAATACGCCAAGCGGCTTCACAGCCATGATATCCTCTCCTTTCAAGTCTTAAATGCATATGAAATGAAAGCGCTGTCAATTACTTTTTCCCATTATAGAGCATAGACTCTTATTTCGGCAACCTCCGCGCGTACTCCTCCGTTCGTTTCCTCGATCCATAATCGAATCCTTCGCGACATGACGGAACTACTGAGCTTATGCACTTTTTTGCGCTTATGGTTGTGCTTCTCTTCAGCCACTGTGACCCATTCCTCGCCGATGAGCGCCTCTATCCGATAAGCTCGGACGAGCTCGGGAATCGTTTCGAAAGTTGTGCGATGATGGTGCAAATTGATTAAGTCTTCATTAACGTCGTCGTTAAACGTGACGTGAACCTCGGCGATCGACTGCTCTTTGGCCCACTCCAGCTGCAGCCATTCCGGCATGCCGGGGGACATCGGCTCGGACATCCACGAATGCGGACCGGCGAACGGCCTATTATACCCGTCAGTCACCGCTGCGGCAGCGTATGCTTCCGTATTCGGCGTAACTTGAAGACATAGTGGCCGACGGTTCCAAAGGCGCATGCTCCACTGCACGACCGGCTGATCCGGCTGACGATCCTCCAGAAGCGTAGAGACGATCGGTGTCGGTCCCTTCTCAAAGCAAAGCACGCCGGTCATCGGACGATCCGATCCGTGGACCGCAATCGATTCGTTCGCCTTAATAATGAGAAATGCATTGCAGGCAGCATCGGGTTTCCAAGCCAGGTCCAGCTTCACCCACTGACCGTCGCCTTCGGATACGGTTACCGATGCGGAAGTCACCATTTGTTTCGGTACGTAGTTTTCACCTTTCCCCGTATGCCACAGTTCCGCTTCAAGGGTAGCTGGCTTCGACGCATCGACCAGCAGCGCCACCGATTCAAGCGATGGATTTACCGGAAACAGAATACCGAGATCTTTGTCCAGCGGGTACGTATAGGACGAGTGCGTTAAATCAACTTGGGTCATCGTACTTGATGCCGTAATGCGGGCCGACTTGGCGAGATCGTAAGGATCGTCTGCCGCGATCCCGATAATCGACGCATCCTGACGCAGCATCGTCTGCTGCAGATCGTTCATATGGTCACGGTGCAGCTCACGCGGCGATATCCCCTTCTGAATGCACAGCGCGGCGCCGCTTCCGGCTGCTTCGCCGATGACGGCGCAGGTCGCCATTACTCTCGTTGTGCCGAAGGCGACGTGAGTTGCGCTGATGTCGCGGCCGGCGAACAGCAGATTGCCGACGTTGCTGGAGTATAAGCTCCGGAATGGAATATGGTAGATGCCGTCTGAAAATAAATGCTTCGAACCGCTTTCCGTCGAATACATGCCTTGCGGCGGATGAAGATCAATCGACCAGCCTCCGAAGGCGATGCGGTCGGCGAACGGATTCTGGGCGATAATATCGTTTTGGTTAAGCATATAATCGCCAGTGAAACGGCGGTACTCCCGTTTGCCGGGAATCGACCCGACCCATTCCAGCGTCATGCGATCGGCATCGAAATTGCCCGAGTTTTTGATATAATCCCATATCCCGTAAATAACCGACCAAAGCTCATCGCGTATTCGTTCGTTGTCATGCACCGTATCCAGCTCGCCGCCCCATTCGATCCACCAATAATGACAGCCTGAATCGCCGCTGCGAATGACGCGCTTCATCGGAATCGTCGTTTGGGTAATGTCCTTCGCGAAGCTCGGCGGAGTGTACTTAACCGGCCGGTCGGCCTCCTTCGTATAGAATAGGAGCGTGCTGCCAAGCGTAATATCGTCACCCGTCTCCGGTGCCCATTCCTCGTTATACTCGTCTCTAGCCTCTCGGCCGATCCGGTATTTGGCGCCTGCCAAAAATCCCGCAAGCCCATCCCCTGTACAATCGATGTACATATCGCTTTCAAACCGGATTCTTCGCTCGGAGCCCATCATCCAGCCCGTAACGGATTTAATGACGCGCTCATCTTCCGCTCCGTCCCCTTCCACCTCGTGCACGTCCGTGTTAAGAAACAAAGTAATTTTCGGCTCGGCGCGAACCGTCTCTAATACGACGAGATCCCATAAATAAGGATTGCCATCGGGATTGCGGAATTGATTCTCGACGAACATTTCGCCCATAATGCCCGTTTCTCTTGCGTAACGTTGCGTACCGTGCGCCGTAGCGCCGCATACCCACACCCTAACCTCGCTGCTGGAATTGCCCCCAAGTACGGGTCTGTTGTTCACGAGCGACACGGTTTGTCCGAGGCGCGCGGCAGCAACGGCAGCGCATACGCCAGCCAAGCCTCCGCCAATAACGGTAATGTCAGATTTTACTGATTCAAGCTTCATTCGAATCCCCCCAAGTCAAGAATTACTTTCATCTTAACCCTAGGGGGTCGTTATTTAACATGCACTGCGCTATCATATAAGCATATACTTTATTTCATTTAGGAGGCTGATTGCAGGGATGTTGATGTTTCGAAGCTCCGTCCTATTCCCAACGCTGCAGCATCATGTCTTTTGGAATCATAAAGAGAAATTTCAATACAGCGTAGACACTTACGAACATTGGGTTCTATTTGCGGTGGAGGGCGGCAGCTTTCGTTATGGGATTGGAAACAGTGAGGGGATCGCGCAGATGGGCGACGTCATATTATGCCCGCCGGGCATCGATTTTCATCGCGAAGTTATCCATGCGGCTTCCTTTCATTTCATTGGATTTTCGCTTAGCTCCCTATCGGGAGATGAGGATGCGGGGCAAGAGGAAGAGCAGAACGTCCGCTCTCGATTGGCGGCTTCCGCCTACAAGCCGGCCGTCACGCATAAGGAGCGGCTAGCCGATAATTTGAAGTATTTCAAGGGGCAGAACGAAGCCGCCGCAGAGATCGATCGGCGAAACTATTGGCAAAACCATGCGCTTAACGATATATGGCTGTTTTGTCTGCAATCAATAGCTGCCGGGTCGGTCAACGAAGATATGCAGCCTGCCGATCCGCTGATGGAACAGGCGCAGCTTTATATCCGGCAGAACGCCTTTGAAGATATGAGCTTGCTGGTGCTTGCGGACGAGCTGGGTATTAGTCCCGTTCAGCTCACCCGCCGATTCACCAGAAGCGCGGGGATGCCCCCTTCGCGTTATTTAAGTCATATTAGACTGGAGCAAGCGAAATCCTTGCTCGTCGATACAGAGCTCAATTTAGAAGAAATCGCTTTGGCATGCGGCTTCAACAATGGCTTTTACCTCAGCCGTGTGTTCACCAAGATGATGAAGATCAGCCCTTCCTCATACCGTAAAACAAACCGGGTCTAAGCCCTATATACGGAAATCGGCAGCATTAGCACGAATACGCTGCCTTCTCCGGAGCTTTCTCTAAGTGAAAGCTGCCCGCCCTGAGCTTGCGCTAGAAGTCTGCTGAACGTGAGGCCCAATCCGAGGCCTCGTACGGTATGTTTCTTGTTCTCGCCGCGGAAGAATCGCTCGAAGATGAGATCCTGCTCCGGCTGCGGGATGCCTTGGCCGTTATCGGCAACGACAATTTCGGCGAACCCATCCTCTCGCGCGCTTAGGGAGACACGAACGCTAAGCGGACGATCCGGATGACGGGATTGTACGATATTATTGAGCAAATTGACCATTATTTGTTGAATGCGCAGCGGATCGCCTATGATCCGAACCGGCTGACCTGGCAGCGACAATGAAGGCTCGGCAATGGTCTCGTCTTGATGCAGCGACCATTGGTAAATAATTTCGGGTATGAGCACGGCAGCGTCGAGCGTTTCGCGATTCAAGCGTACGAGCCCGGCTTCCAAGGCGTTATAATCTAGCAGATCGGCAACCATCCGCTCCAGTCTGCCTGTCTCTTCGAGGGCGATAGACAGGAATTCGTCGGCATCCTCGCCCTGCACCACCTTTTCCTTCACGGCATGGACGAGCCCTTTCACCGATGTAACGGGCGTCTTCAGCTCATGCGTCAAGCCGGCCAGCATGAAGTTGCGGGAATGCTCCAATTGCTTGAGGCGGCCGGCCATCTCCTTGAACGAAATAATCATTTCGTTCAGCTCTTGCTCCTTCGCATTTGCCTCCAGCTGGACGTCGTAATGGCCTAAGCTGATCTCGCGGGCCGCCGACGCAACATTGCGGATCGGACGTACGAGCTTGCGCGACAGCAAGTAAATCGTCAGCCAGCCGAGTGTTGTCAAACTAACTAGCAGAAGACCGATTGCCCACTTCAGCTCGGGAATATGGGTTAACGATTGGGTCGGCTGGAGAAGCGTCACCTGTCCGATCTTGCTTCCGTCATGTTCGATCGGCGCTATGATCGCTTTCATTCCTGGCTGCTTCGCCTTATCGAGCCTGTCGTTCAGCTTCGTCTTCAAATCTTCTTGCCTCAACGGATCGTTTGAATACAGCAGCCTGCCTTCCGTATCGGTCACTATGACGCACATGCCCGGCCCGAGCTTGAAGAAGCGCGACCTTTTGTCAATGTATTGTCCCAAGTTAGCCGGTACTTCAATCGTTCCTTCCGCCCCATTCAACCGATCGGCAATTTCCTGCGCGAGCAGCTCAACCGTCTGCAGCCGGCTGTCCAGCGTCTCTCGGTTCGTCCACCAGATTGCGGCGGCGGCAAGAAGCAGAAGTCCAACGAGCAGTATAATAAAATATCGCATCGTCCAGTAGGACAACAATGAAGCCTGTTTTACTTTTCGATCCATAATTGATACCCCGTTCCGCGCAACGTCCGAATCTCGCCTTGCTCAGACGGCCAATGGGACAACGATTGACGCAGCCGCTTGATCGACAGATCAACCGCGCGATCGCTTCCTTCATAGTCCGCGCCCCATACATATTCGATAAGCTGTTCCCTCGTATAGATCCGGTTCGGATTTTCCGCCAGAAATAGCAGTACCGCCAAATCACGCGGCATTAACATGACTTCGGCGCCGTTCAAAGAAACGGACTGCGCTAGAAAATCGATGCTTAAGCTCCCGAAACGCCTCTGTCTGCCCCCGTCCGTCCAATGCGCCGGCCTCCGCAGCACCGCTTGGACGCGGGCAACGACCTCCTCCGGAATGAAAGGCTTCGGCATATAATCATCGGCTCCGCCGTTTAGACCGTTTAACTTGTCGTCTATACCGCCTCGCGCCGTCAACATAATAACCGGGCAACTGCTTGTCTCGCGGACTTTGCGAAGCACTTCAAAGCCATCCATATGCGGCAGCATGACATCAAGCAATATAAGCGCTGGAGCTTCCGCTGCGAATAATTCCAAAGCTTGTCGCCCATCCGCGGCCAACGCAACGGCAAAGCCGGCTTTGCGCAAATAAACGGTCAGCACGCGGGCAATGGCCGGTTCATCTTCGACAACCATAATCGTTTGCACACCATACGCCCCTCTCATGATCGTTGCCCTCTATTGTAGCAACAGTCAGGTCAGGCGGCAATGCCGTCGAAACAAAGAAATCTTCCGATCATGCTCCGACATCTTCCCGACTTATTCGTCCGTTACAATGAACTTAAATAGAGGGCATCAGCCCAATAAATGGAGGGAAATCATGAAGAAAAAAGGAATCATCTGGACAAGCGTCATCGCGGCGGTCATTGTCATCGGCGTGGGAGGATACGCGCTAATGAACGACTATCTCGGCAACAATGTAGAGATCGAATCGGTCATGGCTCCATCGGCGGAAAACAATGAAAATGCTTCAGAGGAGACGGGCTCTGGCGAAGGCGTTACGGCCGGCGCCGCCGTATCGGTGGACGAGCTTAATGGTGAATGGAATATCGCTAGCGGCTCGAAGGTATATTGGTCAGTCACGACATCGAAGGAAACGGTCAATTTTGTTAACGAATCTGTAAGCGGCTCATGGACTGTAGACTTGAACGACGCGTCGAAAATGGCAGGTGAAGGCGTCCTCGAAATGACGGCGCTTGATTCCGGCAACAGCCAGCGCGACGGTCATGTTAAGGATCGCGATGACCTGCTTGCCGTTAGCCAGTACCCGGAAGCGACATTCACAGCAACGGCTATTACGCCTCAAGCAGCCGAGTTCACGGAAGGTACGGCCGTTCCGCTAACAATCGAGGGAACATTAACGGTTAAAGGTGTCGAGAAAGCCGTTACTTTTGATTCCAATGCCATGTATCAGAACGGTCAGCTTCTATTGTCCGGCACAACGAAAGTCACGTTCGCTGATTTTGGAATGACCAGCCCGCACACCGTCGTATTAGAAACGGAAAACGATCTGTCTGTTCAGCTTGAACTTATATTGGCCCAGGCATAACCCTATTCGATCGTATAGTGAAGGCAGGTCTAGTGACCTGCCTTCTCGCTTCTCTAGCATTTGGCTAGCACTTCCTACTCTAATTGTTCATATATTAATAGATATCAACAGCTAGAGGAGAATGCTCATGCCTTTAAAACCGAAAATCAAACCGCCAAACGCAAAAATCGTTCGAAAGCGTCAGACCAGCGGTAAACAAGTTCGTGCGAAGCAAGTAATCAACCCTGGTTTTACAGATCCTTATTTCACCCCCTGGCGTGACGTAGGCGATGTTTATTTATCGACGCTGCGCCCTAACGTAGGAGCACAATCCGCTTTTTATGCCGTTCAACCCGGTCGTTCCGCCTCTCTCACACAGCGCGTTACGCTGGGAAACACCGGAGCTGAAGGGAAGCATCGGTTATTTTTCAGCGTGCTTGCTGATCGCAACAATAATGGCGGTGTGCTTCAGGTTAGTTTCTTGAATACCGCCGTTAGTCGAACTTTCCCGCTAAGAACGTTGGCTACCGCCAACTATCAGACGATAATCATTGATTTTACACCTGCAAACGTAGGCAACGCTTCAAGTGTCGAGTTGCAATTCCGAGTGAATGGGGCCGGAATAGGACCATCCTTCATGTTTCTAGATACGGTAGTGATCATTCCCATATAAATTTAAAGCAAGCTCGGCAGTTTAGTTGCCGAGCTTGCTCCTAACGTACATCCATTAATGTCCAGAAGCATATTCCTCTAGCTCGGACGCCGGATCGAACTTTTCCTTGCTCATAGCTAGTGCTGCCAGAAGCGCGACGACCGCTGGGATAATAGCCCATGCGAACGTTTGAACGAGTGACGAGGACAGCGCCCCCGTAATCTGATCGAGAACTTCGGTCGGAATATGCTCCCGCGTCGCCGGAGTAAGAATTTGACTTGGATCCCCTAGATCGATGCCTTCCGGCACTTCACCGCCGCTGCTGAACTTGGCAGCCAGCTTATTCGTAAAGATATGGCTCTGGATAATACCGAATACTGTAATGCCCAGCGTCATTCCAAGCTCCCTCGTAAAGTTCAGCGTAGAGCTTGCAGAACCGCGTTGTCTTGCCGTGAAGCCATGAATCGCCGCGTTGCTCAGCACGGAGAATGATGCGCCAATGCCGAGACCGATCAAGATCATGAAGATCGTAAGGATGAAACGCGACGAATCTGGCGTAAGAGTCGTCAGAAGTACGATGCCTATGACAAGCAGCGTTAATGTCGCGATCATGATGGAGCGGTACTTAAACTTCGTAAGCAGCGAACCGCCCCCTGCGGCAGTAACGACTGAACCTAACATCATAGGGAGCAAAATATGCCCCGAATTCGTTGCCGATCCGCCTATAACGCCTTGAATGAAGATCGGAATATAGACCGAGGCGGTAATAAAAGCTGCGCCGCTGAACAAAGCCATCATATTGCTTGTTGAATAGAGACGGTTCTTGAACATGCCGAACGTAATAATCGGTTCTTGCGCACTGCGTTCGATGAAGACGAAACCAACGATAAGGACTGCAAAAGCCAAAAACAATCCGATGATCATGCCGGAGTCCCAAGCGTATTCCTTGCCGCCAAGCTCAAGCGCGAACATGAGGCAGACGATCGCGGCTACAAGCGTAAATGCGCCCATATAGTCGATTTTTTGCTTAGAATGCTCGATAGATTCCTTGTAAAACAACGTAATCAGGCCGAACGAAATAAGGCCGAGCGGCAAGTTAATGTAAAAAATCCACGACCAATTGATGTAGTCCGTAATATAAGCGCCTAGCAGCGGTCCGAAAAGGCTGGATAGGCCGAATACGGCGCCGAACAACCCGCCCATCTTGCCGCGCTTATCCGCTGGCACGACATCGAACATGATCGTGAACGCGATCGGCAATACTGCACCGCCGCCGATCCCTTGAATCGCGCGATAAATGCTAAGCTGCACGATAGACTCCGCAGTGCCGCATAAGGCAGAGCCTATCATGAACACGATGATACCGAATATGAAGAAACGCTTGCGTCCGTACATATCCGATAATTTGCCGAAGATCGGCATACCCGCCATCTCCGCTACCATATAAGCGGAAGTTACCCACATCAATTTGTCAAAACCGCCTAATTCCCCAACGATCGTTCCCATAGCCGTTGCCACGATCGTATTGTCCATCGATCCCATGAGGATGGCCAGCAGCAAACCCGCAATGATGATCCCCATATTGTTTCTTTTAACCACGTTGCTTACTCCCTCCACGCACTCTTGCGTCTTATCTCTACCTTACATGCCTTCTGCCAGCATTTGCTTCAAGAACCGTCCCGTATAAGAAGCTCTCACTTCAGCCACTTGCTCAGGTGTGCCTTCCGCTACAAGCATGCCGCCTGCTGCGCCGCCTTCAGGGCCAATATCGATCACCCAGTCAGATTCTCGGATCAGCTCCAGGCTATGCTCAACAACAATAACGGTATTACCCGAATCGACGAGTTTGCCGAGCAGCACATGCAGCCGCTTGATGTCCAAAGGATGAAGACCGGTTGTCGGCTCGTCCAGCAAATACAGCGTATGATCTTTCGACGGCTTGCTCAGCTCCTTCGCTAACCTGATTCGTTGACCTTCACCGCCGGATAATGTTTTGACCGATTGACCCCATTTCAAATAACCGAGCCCCACCTCGCATAGCATTGCGATAAGCGCTGCAATCTTCGTCTCTGAGCTTAAGATGGGCAGACTTTCCTGTATGGACATATTGAGCAAATCGGAGATCGAATAGCCTTCATATTGTACTTCCAGCACATCGTCAGTAAATCTTCTGCCTTTGCAGTCATGGCACTTGACCTCTAGATCCGGCATGAAGTTCATGTCTACCGTTAACACGCCTAAGCCTTGGCATGTCTCGCAGCGCCCTCCGGGTGTATTGAACGAGAAGTGCTTCGAAGTGAGCTTACGCTTCTTAGCCTCCGGCAAAGCCGCGAACAGCTGACGCAAATGCGTGAATACATCGGTATACGTTGCGACATTCGAACGCTGCATTCTTCCCATTGGCGTCTGATCGAAAATGATCATATTTCCCGTCTGTTCTTCTGCGAGAATATCGAATACGAGCGTTGACTTGCCGGAACCCGATACCCCCGTTACAGACACTAGTTGCCCCAGCGGAAAACGGACTTCCGGGATGTTCACGTTGCGAAGCTTCGCATTCTTAATCGTAATCTGCTTGCCATTGCCTTTCCTCCGAACGCGAACTGATGCGGAAGATGATAGCCCCTGCCTCTCTTCTCTCAAATAAGCGCCCGTAACCGACGACTCGCTTGTCAATAAGTCTTCCAAGCTGCCTTCGCCTACAACGGTGCCGCCGTACAGACCAGCCCCCGGTCCGATATCGATAATATGATCGGCCGCGCGCATCATCTCGACGTCATGCTCAATGACGAGCACCGTATTGCCTAGATCGCGAAGCTCCTGCAGTACCCGAATAAGGCCGACCGTATCGCGGGGATGAAGTCCGGTCGTCGGCTCATCGATAATATACAGCACTCCGGTCAGTCCCGATCCAAGCAGCGAAGCGAGCCGTAGACGCTGTGCTTCGCCGCCGGACAGCGTTACCGTCTGACGGTTCATCGAGAGATAGCCAAGCCCTACATCCATAATCCGTTTAAGCCGGGTTGGCATATCGTGAAGAATCGGCTCAAGCAGATGCAGCCCCTCTGACGGAATCGTATCCCGTAGCGTTTTCGTCCATGCGTATACTTCGCCAAGCGACCAGTCCGATACTTCCGTAATCGATGCGTCTGCTACGCGAACTTGACGCACCTCTTGTTTCAATCGTGCGCCGAGACAAGCCGGACATTGCTGTTCATGGAAGAAGCCGCCCTCCTTCTCCTGTGCGCCCGCTTCCGCTTCCTTCTCTTTATAGCGCCGCCATAAACCAGGGATGACACCTTCGAACTTCGTACCCTGGACAGGCTTCACATTCGGATAATGACGTTTGAATGCTTCGCTTTCCACGCCGTAATAGAGCAAATCCCGCTGCACCTCGCCATAGTGCTTCAACGGCTGGTCGGGATCGAGCTCGAAGCCATAATGCTTAGCCGCCGCTGCAAGAATACGAATCTGAATATCGCGATGAACGCCGTTAAGCGAAGCAACGCCTCCTTCGCGCAAGCTTAGCTCCGGGTTGAATACCGCCGCTTCATTGATGCTAGCCACATGGCCAAGCCCGCCGCATGACTCGCATGCGCCTTCCGGCTTATTGAAGGAGAAATGCGACATACCAAGCTTCTCAAGCTGCGTGCCGCAATGCGGGCAGCCTATCGTCTGACGCTCCATCCAATCGTCTTCCTCCGTGATGGCTCCTTGCGGCTCGAATGAAGGCGCGATTATTTCGCTGCATGATGGACATACCCTTTCGCCCAGTCTGGCGAAAATAAAGCGGACGAACGTATAAATGTCCGTCACTGTCCCGACCGTCGAACGCGGATTGCGATTGGTTACATGCTGTCCAACGCTTATGGAGGGCGACAATCCTTCGATCGCATCCACCTTCGGCTTGCTGATGGAATCGGATGTCATCCCCATAGAATCCAAGTACAGCCTCTGGCATTCACGTTGGAGCGTATCCATCGCTAACGTTGACTTGCCCGAACCTGACGGCCCGGTAACAACGACAAGCTTGTACTTTGGAATCGATACATTTATATTTTTTAAGTTATTTTCCCGCGCACCCTTGATCATGATCATATCTTTCATTAGAAATAGAGCCTCCCTCGCTTTATTTTGCACTTAAAGAACGTTTAGTATAGAATGTATTTAATTGTTCGGTTCATCAAATATCTCTATTATCTAATATCTCGTTTATCAAGATATTTATATCTTAAAAGGAGGTTCGTTCTTTTGTCAAGCCAACAACCTACGCCAACAACTCGTCTGCAGGAGCAGCTCGCTCTTCGCATGCGGGGACTCGGAAGTCGTACCGTCTTGTATCAACAAAACGTCGCTGCAGCGCTCAAGGTGTACAATAGCGATTTTCTGTCCGTCGATATTTTGCGCGAAAGAGGTCCAATTACGGCAGGCGAGCTATCCAAGTTAACCGGCCTATCCACCGGCAGCGTTACCGCGCTAATCGATAGGCTCGAGAAGAACGGCTTTGTCCGCAGGCAGAATGACCCCAATGATCGCCGCAAAGTCATTATCGTTCCGATATACGAAGAGAAGGAAGACGTCAGCCATATTTACATGCCGCTTAACGACGCCATGATGGAGCTGGCCTCCACTTATTCAGATGAAGAACTCACACTCATCACGCAGTTTCTAGACAAAGCAAGCAACGTTATTGAAGAGCAGATGGCTACGCTCAGCTCCATCACACGCAGCAAATCAACGACCTAATACCATCGCATTCTAAAAAGACGATTTCCGTGCAGTCCACGAGACTCTACGGAAATCGTCTTTTGTTCTACTACTGACTAATTGACGAATATCTAACGGATGTACATCTTAGTAACGAACGTCAGAAACCTTAATTGTTGATTTTCCTCCCATCCTCATCCCTAACGAACTCTGGTACTCTTATTTCACTCAGTTCAATACATAAGAGTACCATCTTGGTGAAATAAGACTCCCATGATTCCCTACAAACCCAAAAACCTCAGAAATTCATGAATTAGCATATCTGAATTCGTTAAGGCATAGATGACGTTGCATGGAATCTTTTTTATTACATTGTCAGCAAAATGTTGTTCGTTAAAACGAACTCGTTCTCTTTCCGTCCTTAGAAACTATGATTAGAACGACGAAGAGCAGGCAGAGCACCTAGCCCTCCTGCTCTCTGTTCATTACTAGCGAACGCAAATAGAACATTCGATTAAAATAGTTGAATGCTACCTACCTTAATGCGGAAACCTATACTTCGTCATCTTCGACGTCTAATCCTAAATCTTCTGGTTCATAATCCCACTCGACAATTTGATCCAAATAACGTCCGGGCTGGCTTAGGAAAGACTCCCAAGTCATATCATGTAAAATCATAACCAAATCATAAACATCATATGTCGCTAGAACCTCTGCAGGTAGACCCGCAGACGTAAGCTCAGCCATAACAAAGCTGACTTCAGGATACTCCTGAAATCAGCAGCTCCCTTAATGCGCGAGCGCAAGCGCGGAAGATTGGATGAATCGAACGTAATTAACCGCTTCCTGCTTGAGTCGATCATCCGTTATCTCCATTGCTCCGTATACCTCGAACGACGGCAAATAGATGCCTCCGCATCTCTTGATCGTGCGCTCGATCGGCCGGAACAGCTCGCTAAGCGTATATTCATTGTCCCCGCCGGAGCGGTATGAATTCCAAGTGCCCCCTGCAGTTGTCGCGATTGCGAACTCTTTGCCGTGGAGATGATTTCCTCCAGGACCGTATGCCCAGCCGTACGTTAACACGTCGTCGAACCATTTTTTCAAGAGCGGCGGGCTGCTATACCAATATAACGGGAACTGCAGCACAATACGGTCATGCGCAAGCAGCCGTTCATGCTCTTTCTCCGCGTCGATGTCCCAACCCGGATACTCCGCGCTTAGATCGCGATACGTAACGTTCGATTCCTCCATGGCGGCAGCTGACAGCGCGCGGTTAACCCGAGATTCGCCAATATGGGGATGCACGGCAATAATCATTATGTTCATAACAACCATCCTTTGTTCGATAATTGCAGAATCGCGATCTACACCCCCATTATGGACCCGATGCAAATTTTAGGAAAGTACGCAGTTTTTACGTACTTGGTACGGTTAACCATACTTAGTACGCTGGAAAATCGTACTCCACAATAACGGGATTCATCTGTTAAAATGCAAGTATCGGTCTTAGCACTAGATAGTCGGGAGTGAATCGTAATGGGACTAACGAACGGTATTATCGCTACGCTGCAAGTAATCGGAGGCAAATGGAAACCGCTTATCTTATTCTTATTGCTGAATGAAGGAACGCTTCGATTCGGAGAACTGCGGCGTTTGCTGCCGAATATTACGCAAGGCATGCTGACGAGCCAGCTTCGCGAAATGGAACGCGACGGTCTTGTCGTTCGCCGGGTATATCAGGAAATTCCGCCGAAGGTCGAATATGAGTTGTCCGAGCATGGCCTTTCGCTTCATCAGGTGCTGGCCGATATGTGCGGTTGGGGCTTTATCCATATCGATTATATGAAAGAGACGAATAACCAAAGCGAGGATGAGGCTGCTCTCTCGCCAATCAACAGCGCCAACAAATAGTTTCGTAGTTTAGTTGCCAGTCTATCGTTTTTGTGATAAAACGAACTTATCTTTCTTATATTTGGAAGAAAAGGAGCTGCGTATACGACAATGGAAAAAGCTCTACTTGGCCGGACAGGATTGCCGGTAACGAAACTTAGCTACGGCGCTATGGAAATTCGAGGTCCACGCGTATGGAGCGGAAGGCCCTTCGAGGATATAGACGCGGAGCGCATATTGAATACCGTACTGGACTTAGGCATCAACTTCATCGATACCTCTTACGACTATGGCAGAAGCGAGGAATTAATCGGCCGTTTCATCAGCCATCGCCGGGATGAATACATTCTCGCCACGAAGTGCGGCTGCTGCGTCACCGATCGCGGCGACCATGATGAAACCTCTCATATTTGGACGCGCGACAACCTGCTGCATAATATAGACACGAGCCTGACAAGAATAAATACAGATTATATCGACCTCCTCCAACTGCATGGCCCAACACCGCAGCAGGCCGAGGAAGGCGAACTGGTCGATGTTCTGAAGGAAATTCAAGCAAGCGGCAAGGTTCGTTATATCGGTGTGTCCTCCTACCTCCCCAACTTACCCCCATTTGTCGATTGGGGCACATTCGATACGTTCCAGCTTCCCTACTCAGCCTTGGAGCGAGAGCATGAAGATTGGGTAACGAAAGCTGCCGGCACCGGAGCTGGAATCATCGTCCGAGGCGGCGTTGGCCAAGGCGAGCCGGGAGTCGGGCGCGGATCGACAGACCGATGGAGCGCTTGGGAGGAAGCAAAGCTTGACGAACTGCTGGAGCATGGCGAGCAGCGAACGGGCTTCCTGCTTCGCTTCACCTTGTCTCATCCATCCATGACAACGACGATCGTCGGAACGAAGAATCCTGATCATTTGGCGGAAAATATCCGCTATGCCGAGATGGGGCCATTGTCTGCCGATGTGTATGAGGAAGCGAAGAAGCGTCTTGATGCGATCGGACGCAAAGCATTAACCATTGCGTAAGCGACAACCCAAATAGCTCATTCCTAGGCCGACATAGGCCATGTGGATTGAGCTTTTATAGTATGCAGCCCCCTATTAATCCAACGCTACCCGAAGCGTCCAACGGTTCGTGGAATGCCCTTGCACTTGCTTTACCTTGCCGATTCGATGCGCATAGTCAACGCTGTCCATATAGCCGGAAGCAGGCTCGATGGCGAACGTGTAATCGTCGAAGCCGCCGTAATTGGCCCAGATGGCCAAATATGGATTCTCCTCCGGAGAGAAGCGGAATGAAATGCGATCGCTTGTGACTGGATCCGCCAAGCTTGCGTATCCTTCCTGCAAAGCATCCGTGAAATAATATTTCTCCGCCGCCAAGGTTGAGCCGTCCTCAATAACGGACAGGTTGACTTCATCTCCGTTTTTTGTCGGAGCTATAGGGTAGCATGTCACGTCCAGTTGTTTACCGATTCTATCAAGATGAGAGTATGAGATCTGAATATTGCCGCTCGATGGCTCTGTATCTAGCTTCATGCCGGGACTAACGGCTAATAGCGGATGGGCTGCCCATAAATAAGAGAACACATGCGGCGTATTATTATCTAGACGGTAATCGATCTTCAGTTCATTGCCATCAAGCGCGATTGTCTTCGTCAGCCGATAGGGCACTTGAACGCCTTCGACCGACAGTATTAACCGATCGCCATCAAACTCTCGGTTCCATGGCATACACCATACTTCGCCGTGATCCGGATATCGCTTGTCCGTCCAAGGCTCGTCCGGACAGGGGCAAGCTTCGATCGTCGGGAACATCTCGTCCCAACCTCCCCGGTCTCCCTCGTCCCAGCGCATGCCATAATGAAGCTCCTGCCAGGGACGGTCCGTACGATGAATCCACTCCCTTCCGGTGCGCTTGTCCGCGAGCGAAATGATTTTGCCTCCCCGCTCCGGAACGATATGAACGATTATCCGCTCGTTCTCACCGATTAAGCACGTATAGCCTTGTTCCTCGTATTCGCTCCATGTAGTGGTCATTATGATTCCTCGCCTCTTGTTTTTTGAAATATTAAACATAAACTATAGGTATAGATAGTTGCCAAAAAAAGCGGCACAGGAGAGATATCCGAGTGAGAACCGATCTGCGCATGGCGCCACTATACTTTTCATATGAACGCAAAAGCAGCTACGAAGAACAATATCAAGGCGTATTTCATGCCCATCTAGAATTCGAAATTCTGATGATCCATGAAGGTCAGGGCTCGATAATCGTCAATCAGCGGAATTACGAGATCAAGCCCGGCATGATCTGCGTATTCCAGCCCTTCCAATTGCATCATGTGCAAACGGTAATTGGCGAAAATACGCCCTTCGTGCGCTCCGTCATTCAATTCGAGCCATCGCGATATGAGGCCTTCTTCGAGAACTGGCCTGCTCTTCATGCTTTCTTTAAGCAATTTCACAAAGGAAAGCCGCCCACTCCCGGGTATTACGAACCTAAGGAGATGGAGCGGCTATCGCATATTTTGCTAAGTCTGCAAGAATCGATAGAGAGCTTGTCCAAGGATCAATATCTCGAGGAGTTCTCTCTTTTCCTGATCGCTTTTTTCCGTACCTTCAGATCTCTGTACGAGAGCCGGCGCTTGGATTCGCGGGCGGAGCAGCAAACCCGTCAACCGCACCAAGCCGAGAAGATCATGGAGTGGCTGGAGAGCCATTACAATCAACCTTTGCGCCTGGAGAAAATGAGCACCGATTTGCACCTTTCCCCGTATCATTTGTCTCATTTATTCAAGGATTGCACGGGCAGCACAATATCGGAGTATCTAACCGCCAAGCGAATGCAGCAAGCCGTCATTCTTCTTCAATCGAGCGATTATGCCGTTTCCCGAATTGCCGAGGAGGTAGGCATTACGAACAGTTCCCACTTCTGCAAGTTATTCAAAAACCATTTCGGCTCGACGCCTTACCAATATCGCAGGCAATGGCAGGATCACGTCAAATAATCCGAATCGCGTCTCGCTGCGCGATCAAGCTGAGCTCGGCCGCCATGAAGGCATGCTCTTGGGTCATTGCATTTTCCGTGCGATGCAAGCAGTCCAAAATCAGCTGACCGAAATACGGGAATCCTACCTTGCCTTGCACCTGAATATGCTGCTCTCCTGCCCCATTGACGAGATACACATGTTCTCCCGTCGCTTCTCTGCCGATATCGACATACTTGCGCAATTCGATATAGCCGTCCGTGCCTAAAATGGTCGTTCTGCCGTCTCCCCACGTACTTAGGCCGTCCGGCGTGAACCAGTCCACGCGGAAATAGCCGGTTGCTCCGTTATCCCCGATGAACGTGGCATCCCCAAAATCTTCAAAGTCCGGATATTGCGCATGATGGTAGTTGGCGACTTTACTATGAGAGAAGATCGAATGGCGAGCGCCGGTGTAATACAAAAACTGCTCGACTTGATGGCTTCCGATGTCGCACAGAATACCGCCAACGGACTCCATCTTGAAAAACCAATCCGGTCTTTGGTTCGCGCTCATTCTGTGGGGTCCAAGACCGATGACTTGCAGGACGCGGCCTATCGCGCCTTGCTCGATCAGTTGCCCCGCATAAATCGCGCTTTCCGAGTGTAACCTTTCGCAGTAATATACCGCATATTTCCTGCCTGTTTCTTTCACCATCGCGCGCGCCGATTCCAGCTGCTCCAATGTCGTGAAAGGAGCTTTATCCGTGAAATAATCTTTTCCTGCCGCCATGACGCGCAAGCCGAGCGCGCAACGCTCCGACGGGATCGCGGCCCCCGCGACTAAGATAACGGATGGATCAAGTAAAATCTCATCCAAAGACGTTGCGACGCGTGCACCCGGAAATTTATTGGCAAACTCGCTTGCTTTCACAGAGTCAGGATCGAACACCCATTTCAGTTGACCGCCCGCCTCTTGAAGTCCGTTGCACATCCCGCCGATATGCCCGTGGTCTAAAGCTGCAGCCGCGAAAATAAATTCGCCTGGCTCGCATACCGCATTAAATGTGCCAACCGGCGCAAAATGCATACCGCTAATCTTATCCATATGGCTTCTCTCCTATGCTTTGTAGTCGCTGCCGGTAGATATCGAGAGCGTTTGAAAGTTTTCTATGGATTTATTTTTTTCATAGAAATGGGTCGCATTGGCCTGAATGCCTTCTCTTGAATAAAAAGCATCATCTGGTTCCAACGGCAGCTCCACAAGCTTACCTGTGCTTGCCGATTTATAAATTGCCGTAATCATCTCCAGAGTCTGTCTACCGCTGATGCCATCGATCAACGGAGAAGCGTTCTTCTCGATGGCAGTCAGAACATCGTCAATCTGTCCGGCATGCCCTTCGTGAATGACTTCAGGCAAGCTCTCGTAATAAGCATGAAGCTGCTTCTCCAAATCGGTATCCTTCTCGGGGAATCCATTGGAGAGCGAAGTCGACGCCGTTACTTTCCAAGGGACGGACACTCTCGCTTTGGCTCCTTGGAATATTAACTGCTGTTCTTCGCCATGGTGGACGACGGAGCTCGTAATTTGTCCCAATGCCCCATTATCGAACCTGAGCATGGCGATAGACAGATCCTCCACTTCGGCATTGTCATGGGATACGTTGCTCATGAAAGCTTGCACTTGATTCGGCCTGCCGTTCATCCAAAGCATTGCGTCGATATGATGTACAGCATGGTTTAGCGTGGGCCCTCCGCCCTCTTTCTCCCAAGTGCCTCTCCACCACAAATCATAATAGCAATGGCCGCGCCACCAGAAAGAGTCCACTTGAACATGCACGATTTCGCCCATCAGCTTGCTGTCGAGAACGGCTTTTAATTTCATCATCGGCGTTCTGAAACGGTTTTGCGCAACGACGGACAATATTTTCCCGGTTCTGCGGGCAGCATCATTCATTAAATCGCATTCTTCCAAAGAGGATGCCATCGGTTTCTCCACAAGTACGTGCTTGTTCGCTTCCATAAAATCGACTGCCAGAGAAGCATGCGTGTAAGGAGGCGTACATATGGATACGAGATCAATATCTTCCGCCAGCAAATCCTGAACGTTTTTATAGCCTTTGGCCTCAAGCCCAAACTTCTCGATTTGGGCCCATGCTTTGTCTTCATAACTGTCGCTAATAGCCACAATCTTACAGCGGTCCGGAAACTTTAAATACGACTCAATATGTGCGCTGGAGATGGCCCCTGCGCCGATAATAGCAACCTTAAGCATCTCTTAACCTCCCATGGATTTGATGCTTATATCGTAACAAGGACAGCACACGAATTGTGACTTCATCTTGCGCAAAAATACCGTTGCTTTGCGGTGAAAATTCAGACTAGGCATAAAATGAGAAAGGCAAGCTCGATGAGCCTGCCTTTCTCAAAATATAGGTTGTTCTATTAGCTTTTGTTTGCGAGAAACGCGGATGCCTGCGTCTCGACTTCAGTCTTCACTTTGTCGATGCCTGCCGCCTTCATCTTGTCATTCAGCGTTGCAATCGCGCTGTCAACGTCTTTGACGGCCCCGATCGTAATCGGGAGGAAATATTGAGCCGCAACGTTTTTCAAGTTGGCAACTTCCGACTTTATGCTCTCCGTATTGACCGCAAATCCTAGATAGGTCGCTGGCGCAAGATAGTCTTTAATTTTGCCGTTCAAATCAATGTACGAATCCGTCCACGATGCGCTTGGCTTAAAGAAATCTTTATTAACGAACCAGAAGCCTGCCGCATCGGCCGGGTAAGTGTTCGTATCCGGCGTAACTCCCTCTGGAAGTGTAAGCTTATCGTCGCCCGTAATAGCGTAATGCTTGCCTTCGATGCCATAATAAGCCAGATACACATAAGACTCGTCTTGCATAATTAGATCAAGCGCTTGCAAGGCTCTCTCTGGATTTTCCGAATTTGCAGCTATCGCAATGCCGTTATTCAGCCAGCTGCTTGACGGAGCATGACCCGTTGGAGAAAGCACCGGCATAATATACGTTTCGATTCCTTTGTCTTGGCAGCTCGCCAATGTCGCTTGAATATCGATGGAGTTGCCGAACGCCACGCTCGCCTTGCCTTCGCAGAAGTTGTCTTTGGAACGCACTTTGTTGGAATACGGATTTTTGTTGACGTAACCCGCGTCGTACCACTTTTTCATAATATCAGCTGCATATTTATACGAGCTTTGAATCGGCTCCTCTGCCAAGCTGATCACTTTGCCGGAAGGATCTTCGTTGTCGGTAAACACGCCGATTGACATCGGATCCCCCGAATCCATCGGAGCGCCTTGATAGGCGAACTTCTCGCTAACAAGCGCGCCGAATGGAGCCGGCAGGTCGTATTGCGAATCCAGGTTCAACGGTATCATATCCGGATAACCTTGCTTAACAGCCGCAAAATAAGGATCGAGTTCAGAAATTTTCGTCGGATTGCTTAGTCCCGCTTTGTCCATAATGTCCTTGCGCAGAACGATTACGTTTACTTTACGGTCAGGTGTCGTAGTTGGGATCATATATTGCTTGCCGTTCACTTGCGCAGCTTGATAAGCTGCCGGATCCTGCTTCTCGTAGTACTTCGGCATGTTCGTCTTTAGTAAATTCTCATCCAGCTCCTTGAACGAGCCCTTGTTCGCTTCCGAATTGTAGAAGTTCCAATCCGCGGCGAACACGAAGTCAACGTCTTCGCCGGATGCAAGGATAAGCGGATATTTAGATGCAACGTCACCCCAGCCGATGTAATTGATTTCTAGCGTTGCATTTATGTCGTTCTTAAGCTTCTCGTTGAGTGCTGCCATCACTTCGGGCATTCCCTTCGGTGCTTCGCCTAGCAAATATCCGACGAGTTTGACTTCTTTGGAATTGTCCGGCCCCGCTGCCTCCTCCGTCGATGCTGGCGTATTGCTTGATTCTGCCGGAGCATTCGTAGCTGGACTGTTCGTCTTGTTGTTGCCGCTGCAAGCGGCCAGTACCATTGCAAACATAATTACCGCTAAGATGGCAAGACTGCTTCTTTTTACTGCTTTCATCTGATTGCCTCCCTTTTTATGTTCAAATCATTTGTATATAAACTCCGTCATAATTCCGGAACCTATATCAGCCTTTGACTGCACCGATCGTAATGCCGCTTACGAAGTACTTCTGAACGAATGGGAACACGAGCACGATTGGGCCCGTAGCAATGACGGTCATCGCAAGCTTGAACGTCTCTTTCGGCGTGTCCAGATTCGATACGTGCTGCGCCATGGCCGCTGATAAATTAATCGCCGACAGCATCTTGTACAGCAAGTATTGCAACGGCATCAAATAGTCTTTGTTCGTGAACATCATCGCTGTCCACCAGTCATTCCAATAAGCGAGCGCCGTGAATACGCCGATGGATGCAAGCGCCGGTTTCGTGAGCGGAAGCACCATTTGCAGAAAGATACGCAAGTCGCCGGCACCATCGATTTTGGCCGATTCGATTAATGGTTCAGGAACGGAGCCGCGAATGAAGCTTCTCAAAATCAAAATGTACATGACGTTAAACATCGGTGCCAGAATGAGGACCAAATACGTATTCGTTAAGTGAAGATTGCGGCTTAGCCAAATATAGTAAGGCGCGAGCCCGCCGCTGAACAGCGTTGTGAAGAAAAGGAAAAAGGATAGCGCGTTGCGGTACTTCAGCTCCTTGCGGCAAAGCACGTATGCCGCCATTGTAGAGATGAAAAGCGAGACAACTGTGCCAATGCCCGTAACGATAATAGACACTTTGTATCCTGACAACACATCCTCCGGGTAACGAAAGATATAAGCAAATGCTTCCAGGGAAAATTCGCGCGGCCAGAACCAGTAGCCCTCTCTCATAACCGAACTCTCCGAAGAGAACGCGCCAGAGATGAGCACGATGAACGGCAACACGCACACGATTGCGATGATGGAAACGATGACGTACGATACGGCCGTATAGACCGGTGACGAATTCAACTTCTTTTTAACGACATTGCTGCTCATATTAGTCACCTGCTTGTCATGAAATGGGTATGTTTTGATTAAAACAATGCTTGATCCTTGTCATATCTGCGTACGAGCCAGTTGGCGCTCAATATAATAATCAGTGTCAGTACCGATTGGTAGAAACCAACGGAAGATGCCATTCCAAAGTCCGCTGTTCCCATCAGTGATCTAAATGCAAGCGTATCGATAATATCCGTCGCATCCATAAGCAAGCCGTTGTTACCGATCAGTTGATAGAACATATCGAACTCGCCCCGCATGATCCGTCCAAGCCCTAACAACAGCAATATGATCATGGTCGGCTTCAGAAGCGGCAGCGTTATTTTCGTGATTTTCTGGAGTCTTGTCGCACCGTCGATTGTCGCGGCCTCGTACACTTCCTGGTCAATGCCGACTATTGCCGCCAAGTAGAGAACGCTGCCGTAGCCGACCCACTTCCATACATACAGAAACGGTAATATCAGGTACCAGTACCAGGTCGTCGAGTAAATATCGAGCGCATCAACATGGAAATAAGCTAAAATACGATTGATGATACCGTACTCGTAGTTCAAGAAGTTGTACACGAAGGCCGATACGGTAACCCAAGAAATAAAATAAGGTAAAAACATAAGCGTCTGAGACAGCTTTTTAAACCATTTCTTCTGGATTTCGGAAATGACGATTGCTGCCAGTATCGAGAAAAAGGTGTAACAGCTCAAAAAAATGACGTTGTATACGATCGTATTTCGCGTAACGAGCAATGCCTTGCCGGACTGGAAAAAATAAGTGAAGTTATCGAAGCCTACCCAAGGACTTGCAAAGATGCCGCCCTTTAACGTGTAGGATTGAAACGCCATGACGATGCCGGCCATCGGAACATAAGCAAATATAATGAAATATATGGCTATCGGAGCAAACATCAGGTAAAGCACCCAATTGGATTTCATATCTCTGAACAGTCCGCTCTTCTTTCTATTCCGAGGCCGCTTCGCTGCCATTACGGCTTCTGCTCCTGCTCTCGGCTGTGCTTTCATGCTCACGTTCATCACCTTCCGTCTCTGTTCTCTTGTGTCGCTCTCTCTTTCTTCATTCTAAGGGAGACGACTATATCGACGTAATGCGACAAACCTACGATTACCTTTGAATTCCTATGCTGGCTTTGCTATTTCGTATGAGAAAAGGCAGCCGGAAGCTGATATGCTCCCGACTGCCCCTATTCCAATCCCCGATTAGTTCTTAGTCAATGACCAATCGTCCACCCGCAGCCAATTGCCCGCATTAGCAACGCTATATACGCCAATCTGTGCCGATCCGTTCGTGACGGCAATATTGGATATGGTAATCTCGGTCCAGTTGTTTAGCGAATTGTTTATTGCCGCGTTTTTCTCCGTTCCACCGAAGTTTTTCACATAGATTTGGGCGATTGACTGCCCTCCGCCGCTCCTCACCCACGCCTTCAGCGTGTATGTTCCGTTCGGTAAACCCGTAATGTTCTGATACATGCTTGCGCTGTAAGCCGAAGCGCTATATTGCGTCATGGCGTACCGTCCCGTTCGTCCGGGCGAAATATTGGAGTTCGGATCCGTCGTTACGTTCTTCCAGTTGGACCAGCCAGTTAGAGTATTCAGCGTTATCCGATCCGCCTCATAGCTCGGATTCATGACATAGTTATTGCCGGCCGCCACGCTCCAGGTCCCTGCCGCCGCATCCAGATTGAACTTGCTCAAGGAATTAAGCACCGGCGTTGTCCCGCTGAACGTAACCGGCATCCATTGGTTGTACCCGAGCCCGTTGCCCGCGAAGTCGCTCCAACGATCTCCGGCGAACAGAATCGTTGTTCCCGAGCTGCCTTGCACTTTGATGAAAAAGCCGGTTTGGGTGACATGCGAGTAATCCTTATCTGAATTGATCATGACGAATTCGCTGGAATATGGCCCCGTTATGTTGGAGGATGAAATGCAGTAGGCTTTCGAAGCGTTCCAGCCATGCAGGTCGGAGGAGCATAAGTAATAAAGGCCGTTATGCTTGAACATGGCATTGCCCTCTCGTCCACCCTGCGTGCTCTGGTACACCTGTGTAGCCGGCTCGATATTCAAATAATCCGACGTTCTCAGCTCCGAGACATACAGGCGTGATCTTCCGTTCGCGTTGCTGAATACAAGATATGCTTTGCCGTTATCGTCTACGAAGGTTGATTGGTCGCCAGGCAGGTTGTTCACGACGTTCGTTACCGAGGTCTGGACATGATGGAACGTGAAACTGCCAGTTGGCGTGCTGCTTGTGGCGAAGGCCGTGCCGGAGCCTGCTGGTCCCGCATATTGCGTGAGCAGAACATACTGCTGCGTGTTGGAATTATAAACGACTCCGAGCCTGCCAAGCCAATCCGGATCCCATGTCGATCCCTCAGGACCGGCCGTAATGACGTTTCCTTGGAACGTCCAGTTGACCAAGTCCGTCGACGAATAGCAAGTGACGGCAGCGAAGCTGGTATCGCTGTTTTTGCCGCTTGGGTTATTGTAGTAGGTAACCGCCCCGTTGTATTTGACTCCATACCAGTAATACGTGCCGCCGACCTTTAGGATATTGCCGCCTTGTGAATAAATTGGATTACCCGAAGTATCTTTCCAGAATACATCGTTGGTTAGTGTTGCACTGGCAGCGCTGGCGGGCACTGCGCCGAAAGAAAATGCGGTAATGAATACAAGCAGGAAACATTGAAGCACGCTGTAAGGCTTAACTCCTTTGATCATCTTGAACATCCTTCCTCATTGAGATGATAACGACTGTTTCTTACGTGGATTTGCTTTCCGCTTCCCTTTCTGCTTAATGGATTGCGAACACATTATATAGCTAGGCGATATCAAAAACGTAGTATAAAAACCTATGATTTCCTTTTATTAGTTGCGTTTTAGTAAGTCATGGGCACAAAAAAAGCTCGTGCGATCGGATTTTCCGGCCGGACAAGCTTTTAAAGCTATCTTTTTTTATTAGCCATAAATAACGCAGCCTGCTGTTCAACTTCCGCTTTCACCCTGTCGATGCCTGCTGCTTTGAGCTTGGCGGTCAACGTATCGAACGCAGCGTCCATATCATCAACCGCGCCAAAATAGATCGGCTGCGCGTATTGCGTCGACACGTTTTTCAATGCGGCAATTTCGGATTTCACGTTGCTGGAGTTGAACAGAAAGCCCATATAGGTTGTCGGGACCAAATAATGTTCGATCTGCTCCTTCAGCTTGATGTACGGTTCGGACCATGTTGTCATCGGCTTGAACAGATCCTTATTCACGAACCAAAAACCGGATGCGTCGGGAGGATAGGTATTCGTCTCGGTCGTAACGCCCTCGGGCAAGCCGATCTTGCCGTCGTCGGTCATGACATAGTTGATTCCCTCAATCCCGAAGTAGGTCAGATATACATAGGCAGGCTCCTCCATAATCAGATCGAGCGCTTGCATGGCCCGCTCCGGATGTTTGGAATGAACGCCTAACGCGACTCCATTATTCAGCCATGTCGCATTAGACGATTTGCCTGACGGGTATAACATCGGGAACGGATATACCTCGATTCCTTTTTCCGCGCAAAGGGAGAACACCGACACCATGTCGTTCGAATTTCCGAACGCGACGCCTGCCTTGCCCTCGCAGAATGTATCCTTCGACCGCTCTTTGTTCGCAAACGGATTTCGATTGATATAACCTTTGTCGTACCAGCTCTTCATGATGCCGGCCGCGTACTTCTGAACGCTCAGCATTGGCTCCTCGACCATCGTCCAAAGCTCGCCGGAAGGATTCTCGATATCACTCGTGATCCCTTGCGCCAGCGGCTCGCCGGAATCAAAAGGCGCTCCGGCCCATGCGATTTTTTCAGACAATAGATAGGAATACGGCGTGGAAAGATCAAATTGGGAATCCAAGTTAAGCGGAATCATTTCCGGATAATTTCGTTTGATTTCGGCTAAATACGGTTCTATCTCGGAAAATTTGCTGATCTCGTCCATACCGGCTCGATTCATGACATCCTTGCGGAACAACGCTACATTAACTTTCCGGTCGGGGCTGGACGTTGGAATCATATACGAAATGCCATTGACAAGAGTCGAATTCCAAGCCTCCGGCGGCAGCTTGTCCATATGTCTAGGCATATACTCATTCAGCATTTCCATGCTAAGAGGCAAAAACGCCCCTCTCGTTGCTTCCGATACGTAGAAATTCCAATCGGATGCGAATATGAAATCGATTTGTTCCCCTGATTCCAACAGGAGCGGGTATTTCGACTGAAGGTCGCTCCAGCCGATATATTTCAGCTCGAGCGTCGCATTGATATCTCTTTTCAGCTTAACGTTAAGAGCTTTTAGCACCTCAGGCATGCCGGCAGGCGCTTCCCCGATCAAATAACCGACCAGCTTCACTTCCTTCTCGTTATTATTGTCCGTTATTGCCGATTCGTTCATGTTGTGTTGCTGCGAATCATTATGGCTTGAGCATCCGGATAAACAAGTCGATAGGACGATAATGATCGCCGCTAACAACAGAGTGCAATTGCCGACTCTATTCAACAGCGAGTCCTCCTTTGACGCCGAATCTCTGATCTGGCAAATGAAGCAGCACGCGAGTGCCTGCCCCGGGCTTGCTTTCGAATTTCATGCCGTACGCCGCTCCATAGGAGAGCTGCAGCCTCTCCTGGATGTTGCGCACGCCGTAGCCGCCGCTGCTTTTGCCGCTATATCCCTTTAAAACGGTTGCCAATACGGCTGCATCCATGCCAACCCCGTCGTCAGATACCGACAGAACGACGTCTCCTTTATTCTCCCAAGCGGATATGCGAATCGTGCCCTGCTCGCTGTCTTTCTCCATAATGCCATGCAAAATGGCGTTCTCTACAAGCGGCTGCAACAAGATCTTAGGCAGCTCGCAATCATACAGCTCCCGAGGCACTTCCAGCTCCAGCCGAATGCCGTCTCCGAATCGCATATTTTGAATGCGGACGTAAGCCTCGATATGCTGCAGCTCGCTCTCGAGCGTCACATATTCACGGCCGTTAGACAGGCTGAGCTTATAAAATACGGCCAATTCGTCGACGACGCGCTTAATTTCGCGGGAGCCCGATTCGATCGCCATCACATTGATCAGATCAAGCGTGTTGTACAAGAAATGGGGATTGATCTGTGCTTGAAGCGCCTTCAGCTCCTTGTTCTTCAGTTCGCGGCCGAACGTAGATTTCTCGTCGATCAGGTTCGACATATTTTGCACCATGACGTTAAAGTTGTGCGTAAGCTCCCCGATCTCGTCCTCGTTTGCGGGAAGAGAAGCGATTTCGAACTTGCCGTTCTTTACTTTGCGGACATGCAGAATTAACTGACGAATCCGTTTCGTGGCCGATGCCGATACAAAAAAAGATAACGGAAGCATAAGAGGCACAACGATCAGAAAGATAGAGATGATCCGATTTCGAGCTTTGGTGCTTGACTGTAAAATATCCGAATACGGGACGATCAACGCGACCATCATCGGCGTGTTCGGAATTTGCTCTACGCCCATCATATGGCGCTTGCCGTTCACGACATAGTTGTCGTTCGAATAGCTTGTTCCGTTCTCGGCTGCCGACATTAGCAAGCGAATATCGGATATCGGAAAATCCAGATTTCGGTTTGAATCCGCTTGACTGAGCAGTTGTCCCTGTTCGTTGAATAGATAGGCCGAAGCATGCGGCGTTAATATGGCATGATCCAAGACAGACTGCATCGCTGTCGATTTCACTTTGGCGCGGACGATGCCATCAAACTGTTTGATGTTGTGGGCATTGGGAATTTTGCGAACAACCGTAATCTCTTTGCTGTCCTCATCCTCATCCTCATCTATAGTCGTGGACGGCATCCAGGCGAATGCCGAATTCGACGCTGCAAAGCTCTGATACCAAACCTCGGACTCGTAGTTGTTCATATTTTGAAAATCGGCATTTTCCGTAGCGCCTGCCAGCCCATACCTCATAAACACTTGTATCGTTTCTATGTCATCATTGTAACGGAACTGATTGACAAGCCGCGATAATTGCAGCGCGTCCATATGCCATTTGTTTACATCCTCATATTGCTCCGAATCAGCTGAGACATAAGTTAGAACAAGCGGATTAAAGGTAATGAAATTAAGCACTTCCGTGATCGACTGCGATTTGTATTGCAGGTACGACTTCGTCTCGTCCAGCATTTTCTGGGAGGAGTAAAGCGCCGCTTCTTCGTTTTCCTTCTGCGTCATCGTAATGTGAATGAACAGCAGCAGGAGAAACGGAATCGTAATCACGAGCAAGTAAGTCGCAAAAAGCTTGTAACGGATGCTTAAGTTCGAGAAACGAATCGTCTTTCGTTTCATTTGACGGCACGCTCCCGATATTCGCTTGGGGTGATGCCCTCGCAGCGCTTGAAGAAGGTTGTAAAATAGTTCGCGTCCGTGAAACCGAGGTTCAGCGCAACCTCAAATAACTTCACGTTCGACTCGCGCAGCAGCTCCTTCGCCTTATTCATTCTCGTCTCCGTGATGAACTCCTTGATCGTCTGCCCGCGCTGCTTCTTAAAGAATGCGCATAAATACGTTTCGCTGAGCCCGACATGATCCGCAATGGACTTGATCGTAAACCCTTTTAAGTGAAAATGGGCATGAATGTAGCGGTCGATATCGCGCATCTTGCCAGAGCCTGGTGAATTGCCCTCCTCCTGGCGCTCATCCAGCAAATCAAGAAACGTTAGCACGTACTGCTCTAACGCCGACAAGCTTGATATGCGATCGATTTCCTTCCACATATAACGTCTTTCTGTATCCTCCGACAGCTCGGCCAAGCCAAGCTGAACCGCAATCTCCATAATGGCTAACAGAAACTGAAAGTACGTATCCTTCAATCGAACAATATCCAGATCCATGCGGGTGCGTGCATACGATGTCCACTGTTTCAACGTTCTCCTCCCAGCCTCCATTTCCCCTCTTCGCAGTTGATCCCTCAGACGTCGGACTTCCTCCCAATTCGTAAGCAGCGGTTCATGCCCGCCAAGCGTATCCGAGAAAATTGGATTCGCATGGTTATAATAGTACTGGAGCGAGCTGGCAAGCGACGCCAGCTTATACGATGCGGGAATACTGGTTAATTCCATGACCGGCTCGCCGATTCCTAGCTTTAATTCTATCGTTGCGCCCGCTATGCCGCTTAAAATTGTCGCTATCTGTTCAATCGTTTCTCGGCCAGACCGGTAAGCACTTCGGTACTCCCCCGGCAAGACGAGCACAAGCCGGTTGAAAGAATCAAAACCGGCAATCACCTTTAACGACAGGAGCTGCGATTCACGATTGATCGCATCCAGCATCCAGTCATGGACTGGCGTCGGGTCTTCGGGATGATCCACAGGATTCCAATAGAGGTTCGCCGCTATTACCGTATAAGGACCATGGAGCGGCAGCAGAAACGTATCTTGGCTGCGAAGAGCTGGCTCGACATGCGGAGAAGCAGGATAGTTAATCAGCTTCTTGACCATTTCTTGACGGAGATAGGGCAAGCTGCGATCGATGTCAGCCTGCAGTTGGATTTCCTCTTCCTTCTTCCTGCTCTCTTCTCCGCATAACTGAATCGCGGTTTCCACAGATGCGCGTACTTCCCCCAAAATGATGGGCTTCTCTAAATATGTCAGCGCTTTCAAATGAATAGCCGATTTTAAGTACTCTTTATCTGAAAATCCGCTCAAAAAAATAATTTTGCAATTCGGATCCGCTTCACGGTAATGACGTGCAAAGTCAATGCCGCTCATCTTAGGCATCCGCACGTCGCAAAGAATGATGTCTGGCCGCCAGTCCAGCGCCCTTTCAAGTGCAAGCTGGCCATTACGCGCCGTGTCCACCTCGCCAATGCCAAGCTCTTCCCATGGAATGTAGGTTCTTAACAATTCTCTTGTGCGAATCTCATCTTCTACAATTAACAGTTTCAAGAGAATGCCCCCTCGGAACGAGTATTTTAGCGTTAGGCTACTATTATAATTGAATCCTCGATTCGCGCCTACTTCTAATATCTATGATTATCTTTGATTTTTGCAGGTGCATAGCGGCGAATTACTTCAGTTTGCTGCAGTTATCTTTATCTCTACAGCTCACCAGCAGTTTGAATAATTTTTTTTGACAAACGCCATTTGTTGATAGATTATATTCTTATTATAAATGCTAGAGCTTTCACGAAGGACAGGTGGATCATGGATCAAATGACAACGAGCTTCGATTGGGAGAAGCTGTATGTTCTGCCTCACTACGTTCTCGATGAAGTGAAATCCCATCCGCTCACGAGAGAGGCGTATATTACCGATATTGGCTGCTTTCACCAAGCCCATAATCATTTCCGTGAAAGGCCGACGGGTTGCGATACGTATATTTTCATTTATTGCGCCGCCGGAGCAGGCTGGGTTCACACGATGAACAACGAGCGAATCCGCATCACGGAGCGGCAATTTATTTTCATTTCGGCTGGCATCCCCCATGCATACGGCGCAGATGACGAGAATCCATGGACCATCTACTGGTTTCATCTAAGCGGAACGCAAATCGCCGATTTCTTGCTTCTGCTGGATACTGAAGCGTCGCCGTCGCTGGTCATCCTGCCGGCAAGAGACGAAACGAAGTTTCTTGAGCTGTATCACCAATGCTACGATTTGCTATCGTCCAAGTCCTATTCAATGGTCCATCTCGTGGAAGTATCGCAAACGATCCGTTATTTGCTCAGCTTCGTCATTTCGATCGCCGCCCGCAAGGAAGACAGCAAATCGCAGGGCCATATTGAGAAAGCGATCCGTTATTTAAGCGAGCACCTGGAGTCATCCGTTACCCTGGACGATATCGGGCGTCACGTCCAAGTATCCAAGCAGCATCTCAATTTTATGTTCAAGCAGTCCACCGGCTATTCGCCAGTTGATTATTACTTACGCATGAAGATACAACGGGCTGGTCAGATGCTGGACCTATCCAATGCCTCTATCAAAGAAATTAGCACGATGCTCGGCTTCAAGGATCCGTATTATTTCTCGAGACTGTTTAAGAAAATGAACGGCTGCTCGCCTTCCGAATACCGTAACCAACCAAAGGGCTGAACCGCCTCGCCGCCACTGACCGCTGCATGACCGAATAAGGGATAAAAAACGAAAGCTTGGCAGAACAAATGGGACACCTCATAAGTCTAATGGCTTAAGGGTATCCCTTTTTTTGTTCGGTTGCTATTTTATTATGCGGCAGAGAGCAGCGCTATAATAAGGAATTGGCTGTATTTGATGGAATAAGGCCAATTCCACCCCTTCGAACCGCTCGACCAGTGCTTGATTCACGAACGTATGAACCGTTCCTTTGCGCAGCGGCGTGATCGCAAGATGGAGCTGACGGTTCTCGAGTTCGTCCTTGAATTGCTTCAAGCCGATCGGCCAAACTTCGCCGTAGTGAATGTGATCCGTTATGAGCCGGTTGTCCAAGTAAGCAGCTGCAACGTCCCCGTCGTATTCCACTTGCAGGAATAGATCGGACACTTGACTCGGCCAGTTCGTATCAATCTCGACGATCGCGCTTCGCTCCATCGGATGTTCGATACGGATGCTCGGCTCATAAGCCTCAACCTCAATCCGATACGACTGGAACACCCCCGCCTGCCCTGTTGACAATAAGCCATGATCCGCGGACACCTCCTCGGGTACTGGAGGAAATACGTTTATCTCCCACTGCTCCTTCCCTTCAGAAGTCATCATTAACCGTTCATTTTTCGTATAGAGTCGGCTTTCGCTGATGAAGAGCCTCTCTTCGCCCCATAGCTTGAATTTATATACCTGAAGCGCTTCTTCCCTTGTCAAAACGAGAATTTGAACGGTTTCATCATTGGCCAAAGTAACTTCCAGCGCATGCTGCTTGCCGACTAGCGGCTTAACGATGATGACATCCGTTTCGAGCGTTATGACAGCGGAAGGCTGCGACAATTGCGCCGTCGTTGCTCGGCTCATAACGATTTCGGGTTCCAAGCCTTCCTGAGCGTAGAAGACTAACACGCGCTTACTTCCACTCTCAATAGCGGTAAGCGGTTGTATGGTCGCCGACACGATGTGTACGCCGGCCATTTCGAGATGGAAAGGAAGTACCGTGCTAACTCCTTGCTTCAATGTAAGCGAGCCCTGATGCGGGAACGAAACTTTACCTTTCTCCGTCTCTAGCTCTATCCGAACGTCTTCGCGATCGGGCAGCTCCAAATGGTCCTGGAAATTGTTCAGGAACAGGAAGCCCGAACCGTCCTTCTGCCGAACGCACCAACGAAGCGATTGCTTGTCCTCCGGATGAATGTCGGATTGTCCCTCGGGAAGAACCGTTCCCATTGGCGCGATCATCGATCCGAATGCATCCATGAAGAGGGCAAGCGAGCGGATGCGATCATACGATTTGCCAACTCTGCCGAATTCGCCAAGCGGAGACTGATAATCGTAAGTGATTTTCGGCAAGCCGTATTCATTCAAATAGCCATGCTTACCTACCGGATTGGATCCGCCGTGATACATATAATACCCTAGCAGATTGCTGCCGCTCGCCAGCTTCACCAGCGTCATCGCTTCCACGCTCTCCGGGCTCACATTCGGCCTAGCCGTGTAGCTGACCTGCATCCCGCCAGCCATCTCGCAATAAGCGACCGGATAGTCCTGTGTATCGTAATTCACCGCTTCCGACGGCTTCACATGCAAGTCGCGGTAAATGTATTCACCGCTCGGCGGCTGATTCGGTATCCATGGCGTATACGCATAACCGGCAAGCATTGGCAGCGTATCCGTCTCGGGCACCGCTGCGCCTCCCCAAGCCGTAGCCGTATAGAACGCCGGCTTAATACCCGCCTCCTCGGCAAGCCGGCGAAGCTCGGCCAGATGCTCGTTGCCTCCTTTGCCGGACGACATGAATACGCCAGCTTTATATCCCCACGAATCCAGCGGGGCTCCGCAATGCATGTATTCATTCTCGAGCTGAACGCCGATAACCGGACCGCCCTCGGCAAAATACGAGCCTCGCGCTTGCTTAGCAATCTGACGATACAAACGTCTTGCGAAGAACAAGTAACGCTCGTCATTGGAGCGGATTTCCAAAGGCTTCTCGAATACCCAGTCGGGTATTCCTCCGTTTCTTACTTCGCCATGACAGAACGGTCCGATCCGCAGGATGAGGCGTAATTCATGCTTGGCGCATAAATCGATGAAATGACGCAGATTACGGCTTTCATCCCAGCGGAATACGCCCTCTTCCTCCTCATGGTAGTTCCAGAATACGTACGTGGCGATGATATTGACCCCGCCGGCTCTCATCTTCAGCAGCTCTTCCTCCCAATGCAGGTAAGAAAACCGCGAGAAATGGAACTCGCCGACGACCGGTACGATCGGTTTGCCGTTCCAGATCATAAAGAAATTTGTAAAGTCAAAGGAATCCCCTTTTGGACTCACGGCGTTGCGGTTTGCTAGTTTTCCGGGTGTGATCGCCTTGTTCGGTACATCCAAATTCAGCTTATAAGTCGCCATGCCTATTTACCCTCCCATATGCTATTTATATATATATCTATTTTCAATGCCCCTTACAGGCTTCCTTCTATAACCTTAAATCCGGTAGGACGGCATATCTCATAATAGATATCGTCCGCTCGCGCAGCACCTTGCTCAGACCATTCTATTGTCCACTGCTCACCAGGCGAGAGAGAAGGAATGAATAGCGATTGCCATTCAGACCCCGCCATCATCACCTTAAGGATATAACTTGAAACGCTATAGGAAGGGATGTCATTACGAACAGTCAGTGTGAGTCTGATAGCCTCGCTCTCCTGTGCCCTCTCAGCTTTAACGGTTATCGGCGATCCGATCTCTCGCAATGCTTGATAGGACGGCTTCGGGTTCCCGTATACATCCGTCGTCCCGTGTACCCGCTGACGCAATCGCCCTGTGCCTTCCTCTCCCATCTGCGTGCGATAATCGTTCAAGCTGAAGAAGATGAGCGCGGCAATTTGTTCATGCTTGCGATACTCTTCCGTCTTCTGCTTTAAGATTTGTATTCGCCGGGGATCTCCTCCCTCGAATGCCGGTTCGCATAAGCCGTACTCCGCTACCGTCAACGGTTTATCCGGATAGGCGGCGTTAATTCGGCCAATCACTTCGGACTCGTCCAGCTCTCCATGCCAAGTGCCGATATAATCGTTCCACATCAGCAAGTCGCCGATGCCGGTCGCGTCTTTGGAAGGGACGGTATGGATGGAATTAGACACATAGTTAATAAACCGCGTGTTGTCCATTCGTTCGATATGCGTTTTTAGCTTGTTCATATATGCAACAGTCTGTTCCGATTGACCGTTCACTTCATTGCCGATCCCCCATGCGTAGATGCAAGGATGATTAAAATGTCTCGTTATCATCGCCTCCGCATGCTGGAGGGCAACGGGCAGGAGTGCATCGCCAGGCTCATCCGGCTGCTGCCAATGCGGAATTTCCTCCTGTACAAGCAACCCGTTCCGGTCGCACCAGTCAAGCAGCTTGCTGTCCTGCTGCCAATGAAATCTCGTAATGACGCAGTTCGCGTTCTTGATTTGTTCAAGCGTTCGAATGAAGTCATCCACCGTTTCCGCCATTCCGATATGGGGATTCGAGCCCGGCATCCACTCTACCCCCATTAATCGGACCGGCTCGCGGTTCAGCAGAAGTCTGCTGCCTTCTGTCGTGATTTCCCGGAATCCTACATCGATCAGCAGTTCATCTGTGAACGTACCATCTGTTTCAAGCATCAATTGTAACGTATATAAATGGGGGTGATCGAAATGCCATAACTTAATCTGATCAATCGTAATTTCGTTTATATCAAAGCAGCCATTCTCGATATGAACTGGATAGGCTTCCGATGCAATTAGCTTGTCCTCATACAAGATATTCACATGAACGGTTGGAAGCAAGTCGCAAGGCAGACCGTTATCCCACAGCTTGATTTGACCGCTGATCGTACCACGAGAAGCGGTCATGCTTGCCTCCTCAAATTCCGGCTTCGCGATGATTTTGGCATAATCAATCGCTGTTGCACCCGTTATGATCAAGGATACACCTCGAATGATGCCGCCATCGTCCGCCCAGTCGAAGCTGTTCGACATCGGGAGCGCTTGATCACTGTTCTCGTTGTTAACGGACACCGTTAATATATTATGGTTTCCCGGCTGTACAGCTTCCGTAATGTCAATGATAAACGGCGTATAACCGGAATACTTATGTTCTCCGACCCGAATTCCGTTCAGCCATACGGTCGCATCCCGATAAACTGCATCGAACTGCAACCGTAGCAGCTTCCCTTCCAGCTCAGAGGGAACGGACAAATGATACGAATACCATGCCGTTCCCCGGTACTCCTCTAAGCCGTCCTCAACATTCCATGTATGAGGAATCTTTACCTCTCTTGCCGAATCGAGTTTATCGGCGTACCAATGATTGTGTAAGCCAATCCCGTCAGGATCAACGCGGAAACGCCAATTGTCTGTTAAGGAGATATTTTCACGATAAGACATCCTTATCCATTCCTTTCTGCCTCAGCATTCAAGATTAAGCTAAAGTCAGCTTCCGGTGAATAGCTGCACCTTGATGATTTCGATCCAATGCCAGCGCCTCATCGAATGCCTGAGCTGCTTCGTCGTTCCTCATTAATCCAAGCAAGCCAAGTCCGAGCATGAATTGGCAATGGATGCGGTTTCTATGATTCAAATCCTCTTCGAATACAAGGAAATCCGGCAACGATACGGCAAAATAATCGATCTTCACATCATCGAACATATGCTTCTCGGCAAAATCAATCAACTTGTTGAAGCGCCGTTTTGCTTCTTTCGTATTGTTCAACTTCAACCACGCCAATCCTTGATAGAAGATCATCTCAGGCGGCTGGTCATTATAGTACATGGCGCTTGCCGGCTCTTCAAGCCCTTGCGACGCGGCTGCGAAAGCTGCGCTTGCTTCCTTCTGCCGTCCTTGCGCCTCAAGCGCGCAGCCAAGATAATAATAGATATTGTTTTCCTGCGCGCCTTCAAGCTTCGCTTCGCCTAGATTAACCGGATTTTCAAGCGCCTTGCGCAGCATCTGTTCCGCCTCTGCATACTGTTTCTCTCCGAGCGCCCGCTTCGCCAGCTCGACATGAGCTTGGATATATTGTCCAAGCGTCTTGCCTTCTCCGCCCTCCCACGGATGGAACTGGCGCGCTGCGAGCAGCCCCGCTGCCTCCTCGTACAAGCCCAGCGTATTGTGAAGCGCCACGAATTCGATATACAAATCATCGCGAGCCTGAACCAACGGGGTCTCCAGCTTCAGCTTAGCAAGCCTTTCCTCTGGCGACACCTGAATCTTTTTATACAGCTGATCCAGCTCGTAGAACACCCTAGCATCCTTTTTGTCGCATGCGAATGCCGCTTCTAACGAGACTCTAGCCTTCTCCGGCTCGCCTTGCTTGTTATAATAGGCAAGCGCGAGGTTCCGCTGTACAACAGAGAACGAAGAATCAATCGTTGCGGATGCTTCCCACTGTGCGATCGCATCTTCAGGGCGTTTCTTGTCGTAGTACCAATTTCCTAGGAAATAATGAGCTTTGGCCGAGCTCGGCTGAAGACGAACGGCGAACTCCAATACTGAAAGGTCGAACAGCGTATTCGGGAAACAATATTCGGGTGCAACAGTCTCGCCCGCGTTCAAGTGCTTCCATGCAAGGTCGTTTTTCCCGATTTTAGCGTAACAGTAGCTTAACGCATAATGAATCATTGGGTACGCGTTTGCTTGTTCATCAGGAGCGGCTAGATGCAATACCTCTATCGCTTCTGCATAAAGGCCGGCACACGCGTAGTCGGAAGCTAAGGCGATATAGTTATGAGGATCATTGCGCAAAAGCGCGGTCAACTCGCCAAGGGCATGATCTGCTCCATCAGGATCTCCTGCAAGCCGGCTTGCCAGGAACCTTTCATGATACGCGCCGAAGTCGGCGATATCGAGACCAATCGTTTCCAACGCGAAAGCCTTCGCTTCGTCCAATCGGCCGAGACGTCTCAATAGAGCCGATCTAAGATCCCTTGCTTTGTAATGGCGCGAGTTCCGAACCAAGGAACGGTCGACCAGCTCGAGCGCTTCTTCGTACGAACCCTTCTCCGCGGCGATCTGGGCCAGCGAGAAGTATCCGCTATCTTGCCAAGCCGCTGACCACACCGCTTTGTAAAATGCGGCGAACGCTTCTTGCAATCGCCCTTGTTCCTTGAGCGATACGCCAAGCTGATAATACGCTTCGCTGTCATAAGGATTTGGGTTGCGCCAGGTCAAGCTTGAAACTGCCTTACGGAAATGCTCCTCGCTCTTCGTGAACAATCCCCTGCGCAGCAGCAGCGTACCGTAAGCGACATTAATTCGAATATCCGATTCGTCCCGCTTCAAGCCTTCCAAGTAGTAGGCTTCCGGTTCGAACGTGGCGTGACGGTATTGTTCCAAATGCAGACCTGCCAAGTAAAGCTGCTCATTCGTCCGAATATCCTTCGGCTCAGGCAATGGCTTCGCCGCTTCTGGAATTTCCTCGATTTGTTGTTTCTTCGGTTGATAGCCAACCAATAACTTGCCTGAAGCATCCTTTACCGTTAGCCTGAGGTCATGCTCTTCGTCGTTCGCGTGCAGTGGAACCGTTGCCGTAAACGTGCTGCTCGGCGACAAATCTGCACATTCCTTAACGTAATTTCTATTCCGGCTGACAAGCTCGATCGTCAACCCATCAATAGAGGAAGTCGTATAAGCTTGAATAGTAACCGTTCCGGTTGCCGCGTCTATCTCCAGATTGACCGCCGCGTCTATTGTCGCGTTTTTGACAACCCCGATATTTTTGTAAGGCATAAAGTATTGCTTGAACGATTTCTCTTCAAACGGCTGAAGCCATGTAAAGTCGGGCTGATTGTCCGTATACACCCCTGTCATGAGCTCGATGTACGGTCCGTCCTCGTCGGTGAGGCTTCGATCCCATGCTTGGCCGAACTCGCCGTTCCCCCACGTCCATTGCTTCTTGCCGGGTGAAATATGATGGTTGGCGACATGCAGCAAGCCCGCCTGCACGGAATGATCGTAGCCGCCTACGAAATTGAAATCCGACTTGTAGGCCATATAAGAAGTAGGAACGGGAATGTTCTTATATCTCGAAATATCGACGCCTTCCGAATAATCCATTTTGTAATAGGTGCCGGAAGCGATCGGAAACTTGGAAACGTCGCGCTTGCCATGGTCGAATACCGCGTGAACGTCTGGCGGGAATACCGATTGGGTATGATCGTTCACGGCTACAGCCGGGTTAGCCCACCAAAGGAATGTCTGCGGTTCTTGCGTCCGATTGTACAGCTGTGCATGAATTTCCAAATAAGCCTTCCCCGGATGAAGCGTAAAGCCTGCGGTCACTTTCGTGCCGTACATACGGTCAATTTCGCTCACCCATACGGTAGCGCTGCCGTCCGCGTTTTCGGTCATCTTGTATTCTACCGGCCCGAACGTATTCGGACGATGATGCTGCGGCCAGTTAAACTCGATGCCGCCGGAAATCCAAGGTCCTGCAAGGCCTACAAGCGCAGGTTTGATAACCTGATTGTAATATACGAAGTCATAAGCGTTCGTCTTATCGACAGCCCGATAAATTCTGCCGCCGATTTCAGGCATAATCTCGATTCGTAAATATTCGTTTTCCAATACGACAATCTTATATGGCTTGAGCTGCTTCTCGTCTTCAATCTTATCGATGACTGGATGCGGATATACACGTCCAGAGCTTCCCTGATAGACACGTTTCTCTAGAAACATTGGATTTTTATCGGGTTTACCAACTCCGTAAGTCGGTATTTCCACGACTTCTTCCCATACGCGGCAATTCACCGTTTCCTGACTCATAAAACTCACTCCCTATAAGCATTTCAGCTGAATGATTGACTTCCAATACCTATAACTTTACAGGATAACGGGACTTCAAACCATTAACCATATTCGGAATGTGATGGATTATATTTTGATTTTGTATAGAAAAAATAGACGACACAGCGAAGTGTCGTCTACATGTATGATTATAATTATTTCAAGATGTGCTTTACCACAAATACAAGTCATTGCCCTTCAGCTTAAAGATCGCTTCCATGAAATAATAGTCTCCGTAAATAATCGGCTCGTGATGCGCTTTGGCGTAATAAGCTGCTGACCCCTTCTGCACCAAACTATCCGATGCCACCGTCCAGTCGATTCGCGATTCGAGCGTCTTTAGAAGCTTGACTGCCGTATCCAGATAGACGCCTTGCTCATATTGCCCCACCGCCTTCGCGATCTCAATCAGTCCGCAAGCGGCAATCGCAGCAGCCGTATCATCCTCCAGCCTCGGTACGGCTGGCTGTCTGAAGTCGACCGGAATGACGCCGTCTGCCGGAATATTCGCTATGAAGTAGTGTGCGATTCGCTTAGCCGTATGCAAATATTCCTCTTTGCCGGTATGGATATAACTCATCATGAAGCCGTACAGCGCCCAAGTCTGGCCTCTCGTCCAGGATGAACCTTCCTCGTAGCCTTGCCCGCCGTAAGTCTTAACGACACCGCCATTGAAAGGATCGAACTCAACGATATGGTTCACCGAACCGTCCGGTCTGACGAAAGCCGTCATTGCCGTGTCCGCATGTCTCATGGCAATCTGCTTGTAACGGGGATCGCCCGTTTCCTCGGTTGCCCAGTACAGCAACGGAATATTGAACATACAATCGATGATTGCCCAACCTCTCGTATCGCCTTCGTTCAGATCGTTCCACGCGCGGATGAATCCTCCCGCCAGATTGAAGCGGCCAGCCAACAGGTTGGCTGCGTGAAGCGCTCTTCTGCGGGAATCGGCGTTCTGCGTTACTTTATAGTTGGCTACGCTAGTCGGCAGCCACATGAAGCCGACATCATGATGCAGACCATAATAATCCTCAAAGCATTGATCCAGCTTCACTTCGGAGATTTGCGCGATTTCCTTGTATTTCTCATTGCCCGTCTCATGGTGCATCAGCCACATCATGCCGCCCCAGAAGCCATTCGTCCACCAGTTGATGCCGTCTGCATCCGCCCCGGATGGATTATCGACACCTCTATCGTCATGCGTACCGTTAACGGTCGTGTACGGAATTTTATGTTTCGATTTCTCGCTGACCCAATCCATCTTGGCCGTAATCTTATCGATGACTTCTTGCAGCCAATCTTGTTGCTTATTTGAAACCAACATATAATTAACCTTCTTTCCTATGAGGTGTAGTTGTCATAGGCACATTATAGCTCTCTAAATCCGCTAGTAATGTAGGTATATTAACCAAAAATATTGTTTTCTTGCGGTCTTTCATATTCGCTGATCACCTTCTCGAACAGGTTTCGAGTTAGGATACTCCGGTCTCTTTTAACCGCATAATGAGCTGTGTCAGCACACTCGAATTGTCCTGCTGCCAGAAATCAAGCATCGGACATGCCTTATCTGCAAGTCTGTCCAACACTGTGCGAAGCGTGAACGCCTCCGCATTAAGCCGCCCATTCACTTCATTCCAATACAATGGCGCTGCCACCGTCGCTTGGATACTTCCTCTCGGAGAGTATGGACATACCATCGTCTTTCCTGGGGCATGCTGGACAAAATCGACGTAAAGCCGATTTCCGCGGTTTTTCTTTAACCGTTCCGTCGTGAAGTCTGCCGGGTGCTTCTCCGTAACATACTGCGCAACAAACTGCGTAAACACTCTCGTATCCTCATAAGTTAGACGAGAGCCTGGGCCAAGCGGGATATGGATCTGCATCCCTTTGCCACCCGTTAATTTGGGATAACTTACGATTCCGAACCCATCGAATGCCGCTTTCATCTCTAAGGCCGCTTTCACGGCGAGTGACAGCTTGTCCTTGCTGGGCGGGTCCAGATCGAACACAATATCGATGGGATGCTCCCTTCCGATCGTATGAAAGGGAATGTGGAATTCAATCGCAGCTTGATTGCCCAGCCACAACAGAGTTGTTAGATCATCGCATACGATATAATCGATGTCACCTTCGACATGGCTTCGGACAAAGTCGGGGGCGTAATCGGGACGATTTTTCTGATAAAAAGATTCCCCAGGCACCCCATGAGGATACCGTATCGTCGTCAGTGTCCGATTGCGCAAAAAAGGCAGCATCAAAGAAGAAATCCGAACCAAATACGCGACATACTCTTCTTTGTCGATGCGAGCATCCGGCCATAACCATTTTGTAGGATTGGTTAGCTTCACTTTGCTACGAACGGCAGCATTATCAATAATGAGCTTGTTCCAAGTGCATTCGGACCAGTCGGCGGATAGGCGAAATGCGCGGAAGATCGGCAGCGTCAATCGATCGTTCAGCATCGATTCGAACTGCAGCTCTACGCAAATGCTTGGCTTTATCCGAATCACACCGTTATTCCCTACGTCGATTCGATTCGCCATAATCGTCTGAATGAGCGTTTGTTTCTCCTCTGGACTAAACCCGTAACCGAATGATCCAACTTCAACGATGTTCGTATTCTCTTGCAGCGCTGCAATAAAGCTTTGATTCGTTTCATCATACCCGGCAATAAAAAACAGACCGCTATACGGTCCGTTCGATTTTGGAAATAATGATGTCTTGCTCCTGTCAACTGCCATACGCGACTCCTTAATAGACTAGTAGGTTTTAGTCATCCATATACGTATAGTAAATCCCCATTGACAGCAAAATTTATTCATTTTTCATTCATGCGACAAATCATTCCACTCTTCAAATACACGATTCGCCTCTAGATGAATATAACGAAGTAATGCCGCTAGGTCGGCCAATCGCTGTTCATCCGAATAATAATAACGATCGGGAAGCCCCCTCTTTATGTTGATGGCTTCGTGTATCAGCCCATGCCACTGTTGCGGAATAACTTTCATTCCATAATACCCCGCCTCAACCTTGCTTTTTATACCATGCTCTTTCAATGTATATAGCTGCCGCAGCATGCCTAGCGTACACCATTCAACAGCTTCATCCAATTGCGTAGTCGAAATCTCTTCTAATCGATTGATCCAGCTACTCCAGTACGTATTTAAATTATCAATTACGTATCTGACCAAAATTTCCGTTGCTACATCATAATGAAAGGAATGGTCCGAACCATACACCTTAATGCCATGATTTTTGAGAACCCACCACGTAATTGGATTGATATCGGAACCATAACCGTTTGAATGCACTTGTTTATTATAGTAGGTTAGTAAAGGAGTTAACTCAGTGGGCGGTTTTCCTAGATCGCTCGCAAGCAGGTAAGCCCCCATAATGTCAGTCTGCGGAAAATCGATTTCAACCGCTTTATGAGCTGCGGTGATCATTTCTATATCAGACAATTTTGGAGGTTCTCGTAAAATAGCAATGAAATCGATATCGCTGGAGCCTTCAATAAAGTCTCCTAATGCAACCGAACCGTAAAGATAGACGGAATCAATGATCGAATAGTCTTCACCGAAACCACTACATAACTTACTCATGATTGATTGAACGACTTGCGGCAGCATAACTAGCTCCTTTCAGGATAGTAAAACTAGACTGTACCTACAACAATTATACATATAAAAAGACGCCAGGAACGTATCCACGTTCCGGCGTCTCCTTGCTTTATTTAGGCGATATAGTCTCAAGCGGTTTCGCATTGCCATATACAGGACGCTGGCGCTCTACAGGCTTAGCCCATTTCACGGCGTTCGTAATGACGCGTTGAACGTCTTTGTTGTAATAAGTCGGATACGTTTCATGGCCCGGTCTGAAGTAGAATACTTTGCCGTTTCCGCGGTTGAACGTGCATCCGCTGCGGAAAATTTCGCCGCCTTCGAACCAGCTAGTGAAGATTAGCTCGTCCGGTGCAGGAATATCGAAGTGCTCGCCGTACATTTCTTCCTTCTCGAGCTCGATGTATTCCCCGATGCCTTCCGCGATCGGATGACTTGGCGCCACGACCCATAGGCGCTCCTTCTCATCGGCTTCGCGCCATTTCAGATCGCAGCTCGTCCCCATCAGCACTTTGAAGATTTTGGAGAAATGGCCCGAGTGAAGGACGATCAGCCCCATCCCATCCAGTACGCGCTGGCGAACCTTCTGTACGATCTCGTCTTGTACTTGATCGTGGGCAAGATGTCCCCACCATATGAGTACTTCTGTATTATTCAATACCTCATCCGTTAAACCGTGCTCAGGCTCATCCAAAGTAGCTGTGCCAGCTTCATATCCAGCCTCCTTCAAAAAGGATGCGATTGTGCCATGTATGCCCTCAGGATATATTTCGCCGACAAGCGGATTTTGTTTCTCATGACGATTTTCATTCCATACCGTTACTTTAACCATGTAGAAGAACTCTCCTTTTTGTTAATGTTATTATTACTCCCAGTATAGAAAACGCGGCCCATCATGGAAATGCTTAATCATGCCTCTTTTGTATTCAAAAATGTTATACTTCTTCTTAAAGCGGATGCTTCCGATGCGAGTTTTGTTCCACTCTCGTTCCGCAAAACTTTAGGAGGTGCTCATCCATCATGTCATATATGGACACGAATGCCGAAGCGATTAACGAAGAGGTCATCTACCAGAACCCGCTGCTGTTTCTGAAAATATGGGAAATCAGCTCGAATGCTAGCCATTACAGCCCGGTGGAGAACCAACCCTGGCATAATCATAAAGAAGTCGAATTTCTAGCGATATTGAAAGGAAACTTAGGCGTCCAAAGCAAGCACAATTACGTTGTCCTTGAACCGGGTGACGTTATGGTGCTCGGAGCCTCACAGCCTCATCGAACGCACAAGCCCAACGCCGACGACCATCACTATATTGTGTTCCAGATCGATCTTGGCAAACATTTTGACCAGAGCACGATGCCGTATTTATCCTGCTTCTCGGAGCATACGGAACCGCTGGATAATCTGAACTACATTTTCAATAGCAACGACGCCGCCAAGCAGGAAGCGCATGACTTCATCATGGATATTTTCCATGAATCGCAGCAGCGCTCGAGAGGTTATGAAATTGCCGTAAGCGCTGCCATCAAGCGTCTCTTACTGCTCATGTTAAGAAACGATAGCCGAGGCGTATTAAAGGATACGGAGGAAACGGACTTAGTCCGCTTCAGGCCCGTTCTTGACTATATTGACACGCATCTCGATGAGAAAATCAGCGTAGAGGAAGTATGCGCTTTGCTGAATCTGAGTTATCATTATTTCATCAAATATTTCAAAAAAACGATGGGGCTTTCCTTCGTGGAATACGTCAATTACAAACGAATCAAGAAAGCCGAATTGCTTCTGCTGACAAGCGATCTTAATATTATGGATGTGAGCTGCGAGGTCGGCATCACCAACATGGCCCAATTCTACAAGCTGTTCAAGCGGCATAACGGCTGCTCGCCTAGAGAATTCAAGCTGCTCATGCGCAGCGGTTCCAAAGTAATCGAGATGCAGCAGGAGTAGTTCTAAATAAGGAGAGATACGATGGAAACATTCGACAAATCTGCGCAACAAACTGATTTACCTAAGATCAGCAGCCCAGCTACTCGTGCGCTCGCTCAGGCTGGTTATTTTAAGCTTGAGCAGTTTACTAAGGTTACGGAGGAAGACATCCTCAAACTGCATGGCGTAGGTGCTAAAGGGATTCGAATACTGAATGAAGCTCTCCAAGCAAGAGGTCTGTCTTTTGCGCAGAAGTGAATGTTTAGTCTAGAATTACATCGTTTATTGCCCAGCTTCTAAGATTTCACTCAGCCGATCGGCGATATGATCTGTGCACACGCCGCCATGATACGTGATGACCGTATCGATCGCTAGCTCTTGAAACTTAGCTACGGACTTCGTTGCCAGCTGATGATCAAGCGTGAACTTCAGATCGAAAGACTGGAGAACGCCGTCTCGGGACGTTAAGGCATCCCCTGCTATTAAGGTTTTGCTAGGCATATGGTAGAGCGATATATGATCCGGCGTATGGCCGGGCGTGTGTATGACTTGAATGCCGCCGGCGTAAGGAAGGATATCGTCGTCTTGTAGCCTAACGTCCACTTTCACAGGCGATGAAACGATGATTTTGCTTTTAATAAGTGGAATCTCACCAGCCAAGTAAGGTACCGCATCTTCATGAGCCAGTACTTGAACAGCGCCCTCTGAAGCTTGCACAAGATCAGATAGGCTGCCGATATGGTCGCGATCTTGGTGCGTAATGATGATTTTAGTTAATTTGTTGAACGGAAAAGACTGCTGCTCCAACAGCTCGCGGATAAGCTCTAACTGACCGTGCAGCCCTGTATCTACGAGAATGACATCCTGATCATCCCATAGCAGAGTCGGATACACCACAAACGGCGTACCATTGGCATCCATCGTTAATTGAATCGCTTTTATTCCTTCATTGGGTAATGTCATCTGGCGCAACATCCTCTCTCAACCTTTAATGAACGACAAGCTTATTTTACCACCAGCTAGGATCGTAGAGCAAAGAAACGAACAACCACTTCAGTCGAAGTGGTTGTTTGTGCTCTGAGAAGTTAGGCTACACTATTTTCGTATCCTAAGATCGGAAGGGGAATTGATCATGAGTAAGCCTCATGCGGAAAATATCCGTTTATTTATAGCACTGCCTTTGCCGATTCAAATAAAGGATCAGTTGAAACGATGGGTCCAGCAAAATAAAGGAAGTCTTCCATTTCGCAAATGGACGCATCCTGACGATTACCATATAACGCTTCAGTTTCTCGGAGAACTGCCGGCCGATAAGCTTGAGGATCTCAACATTGCGTTAGCAGACATTCACTATCCAACCTTCGAATTACATCTCGCCGAAGTCGGGACGTTCGGACCTCCCGTAGCGCCAAGGGTATTATGGGCAGCCGTTGACGGCGACCTTTCACAATTGACCGCTCTGCACGGTGAGGTCGTGAAGAAAACGAGTCCGCTCGGATTTGTTCCGGAGGAGCGTTCTTACAAGCCGCATATTACGCTGGCCAGAACGTTTGCCGGCGAGGGCAGCTTGGATGTGACGGCTTTCTCCAGCTTTCGCTCATCGGAACGATGGTTAGTTGACCATTTTGTTCTTATGCGCACTCATCTGAACACGTCGCCCATGTATGAAGTCATAGGCAAATACCCCCTACAACTTCGATAGGGGGTATTACCGCCATTATGCCTCGCTTACCATACGATTCGTTAATTGACCCAAACCTTCGATCTCAATCGTTACGATGTCGCCGGGCTTTAAATATACGCGCTTGTCGACCGGATAACCGAGCACGACGCCTTCCGGTGTCCCCGTTAATATGATATCGCCAGGTACAAGCGTCATATGCCGGGAAATATAGCTGACGACCTCATCGCAATGGAAAATCATATCCGATGTATTCGAATGCTGGCGCTCGTCCCCATTCACGAAGCATTTGATAACCAACGCGTTCGGATCAGCGATCTCATCCTTTGTAACCAAATAAGGTCCAAGCGGACTGAAACCATCGCAGCTTTTGCCGAGCAGCCACTGCGAGGTTCTCATCTGCAGCTCGCGAGCGGATAAATCATTGGCGCAACAGTAGCCGAATACATGGTCAAGCGCTTGCTCCTTGCCGACGTTTTTGGCTGTACGGCCGATGACGATAACGAGTTCCGCCTCATAATCGACTTGGCTCGTCACCTGTTCCGGCAATACGACGTCTTGAAGATGGCCCGTCAGCGTATTATTGAACTTATTGAACAGAATCGGAAATTCCGGAATGGCCGCATTCGTTTCAATCGCATGCTGCCTGTAATTAAGCCCCACGCAAATGATTTTGTTCGGAGCCGGCACGCAGGGGCCGAATTGGACCTCCTCTTCGCGAAGCAGCAAGTCATTCCCGTGATCTGGCGATTGGAGCAAAAGCTCCACATAGCTGTTCAAGCTTTCCACTGCGCTCTCGCCTCCGGCTATAACGTCCATGATTGACGTCGGAACCTCGGAATCCGGCAAGCGCTCGAGGGCGGATAAAATATCGATAATGCCGTCGCTCCGTTTTACCCCAAGTCTGTATTGTCCCTCTTGATTAATCGCCACGACCTTCATTTTGGTTGTTTGCCCCTTCGCTCCTTAGTATGTTAAGCAGCTTTCCATAAGCTCACCGTCAACGCACCGCGAGCAACCCATCATGCAATACGGCGTTAACTCTTATATTATACGTTGAATAGTCCAAGCGCTATCTAATCCTGAATTGATCAAAATATCGGGGGATGATTTCCGTCGATGCCCCCGGCATTTCCGGCAAAATGTAATGGCCGTCCTTAACCGTTGCCGGCTCCACAAAGATCGTTCGGATCCATGGAATATACTCGAGCATGATCGCCCCTTGCGTAGCCGCCACCAAATGCTGATGGATTTGACCCATATCGCCAACGTGCGGGCATATCGGCACGTCATACGATGCGGCAAGTCCGGCTACCTGAATCCATTCCGTTATGCCGGCAACCCGAGTCACGTCCACCTGGCAATACTCTACCGCCCCTTGATGAATATAGTCGCGGAACGCATATTTCGAATAAACATGCTCACCGAGCGCGATCGGAACGTTCAATGCATCTGCAAGCTTCTTATGGCCGGCAATGTCGTCTGGATTCAGAGGCTCCTCCAGCCAAAACAAATGAAACTCCTCCAACCTTTTTCCCCACGTCATCGCCGTATTGATATTCCATTGCTGGTTCACGTCGATCATAAAGTTGACTTGGTCGCCAATCGCCGCGCGCACGGCCTTCACGCGGTCGTAGTCTTCATGCGGATCGGGCTTGCCCACCTTGATCTTCACTCCGGTAAAGCCTTGCTCCACGATTTCCGTAACATCCTTCAGCAAGCGGTCCTTCGACCAATTCAGCCAGCCGCCGTTCGTATTATACGCTTTGATCCCTTTGCTCTTATGCCCGCCGAGATATTGCCACAGCGGTTTATTGGACGCCTTCGCCATAATATCCCACAACGCGATATCGACGGCAGCAAGCGCCATATGGGTGATGCCAGCGCGTCCGATCCAATGCATTTTGCCGTAACGCAGCGTATCCCATATTTCTTTGACCATGAACGGGTCTTTGCCGATCAACTCCGGTGCATAGTAACGGTCGATCGTATCCACAATCATAGAATCGCCATGAGCGCAGGTCCCTGTGTAACCATATCCGACAAATCCCTCATCGGTGAAAATACGTACGCCTGACAGCCCCCAATGCGTAGCCACATTAATGGCGTCCGTAATAGGCGGATCGATCGGAACATGCAGGATAAACGTTTCTACCTTTGTTATTTTCATATCATACGCTCCCTTAATGGATTAATAGCCGAGTGAAGCGCCGCCCTCTACCGGCAGCGCGACGCCTGTTATAAATGAGGCTTGCTCGGAAGCCAGAAACATTACCGCTTGCGCTACTTCCGCCGGCGCAGCCGGGCGACCGAGAGCATGCATATCGTTCAGAAGTCGAATCGTTGCCGCCGGATCTTCCTGCTGCGCGGTCCATGCTTCCAATAGCGGCGTCGAGACGCCCGCCGGACATATGGCGTTAACCCGAATGCCGTCAGCCGCAAGGTCGAGCGCAAGCGACTTCGTCAGCGCGATGATGCCGCCTTTCGTAGCGGCGTAGATCGGATTGTTGCGCTGGCCCGTCAATCCGTTGAGCGAAGCCATATTCACGATCGTTCCCTTGGATGCGCGCAGCAGAGGCAATGCATGCTTGATCATCAAGTAAACGCTTTTCAGATTCACAGCGATCAATCGGTCGAAATCTTCACTCTCGATGTCCTCGATCCGCTTCGGCATAATGATCGAGGCGTTATTGTAAAGCACGTCTAATCGGCCGCATAGTTGCCGTACTTGCTCAAGCAAGCTGATCACGTCCGCTTCTCGCGACACGTCGGTTCGTATCGGTACTGCTCTGGCAAGCCCGGTTGCTGAGGGATATTTGCCGGTAAGCTCATTGGCGAGTCGGATCGCTTCTTCCCCGTTCCGGTCGGCAATGACTACGCATGCCCCTTCTCCCGCGAACAGCTCCGCGCTGACCTCGCCGATGCCCGAAGCGCCGCCCGTGACGAGCACGACTTTATTCGTAAACCTCATGCGCATCACTTCCTTATCGATTCCGTTTGCAGTCCTCATGCTTCCCTATGTGTAATACGGTAAAGGACCGAGCTCTCTTCAAGCCCCGAGAACCCGGTCCTTCATCTCTTGACTGCGCTAGTCAACCTTGTATTTGATTTGATCCACCAGCATCACGCCGCCTGAAGCTTTAACTCCTTTGATCGTATGCGGTCCGTTAGCCAAACCGTTTAGGTTAAAAATCGTTTTTCCCGTCAATCGGCTGGCATGATAAGCGCTGACCGTCTGAACAAAGACGCCGTCCACATAGATATCGATATTGCCCTGCTGAGGCCCTTTTGGTCCGATCAGTGACACGCCTTCTCCGATAAAGGAATACTCGAAGAAATCGCCGTTCGATTCCGAGTATTGCACATCCTGCCGGTAATCGGATTTGAAAGAGAGCGTCAGTGCCGCGGTACCTGCAGGCAGTGTTGCCAAGTATTGCTTCTTCACGGTTAACTGATTTCCAGACAGCTTGTAATCCTTGTTCGGCTTCAGGTTGTATCCGCCGTTCGAAATGCCGATCAAATTGCTTGCGTCGACTGCCAGCGTAACGACTACGTCTTCCTTCTCGGGAAGGTTTTTATCGAAAATGTCCTTATCCGGCGTTAACCGCGACGCCTTCTGTACCCGCAATTGATCGAGCAGCATATACGAACCCGATTGCTTCACTGCCTTGAGCGTATGGACGCCGTCCGGCAAGTCTGCGATGACGTACAGCGGTTCCTGAGCAACCCTGCTGCCGCGATACGCGCTTACCGTCTGTTGGAACTGGCCGTCTACATAAATGTCGACGTCCCCTTGCGACGTATCCATTTCTGTCAACAGCTCGATGCCCGTGCCATGGAACGTATATTCGAAGAACGCGCCGTTCGTTTCGGCGAAATGGACATCGTCTTTAAAGTCACCGAATGCCCGATTTCTGCTATGCTGCCATGCTCCCGAATACGCAATGCCCGCGTCCGCGTCGTTCACCGAGACGAACCGGCCTCTAGACGTATCGCGTACCGCGACGGCCAGATCTTGCGGGGACCCTTCCGTAAAGGAGAGCGTCAAATTCGCCATGCCGATATCAAGCCCCGCCAAGTAGCCCCGCTTCAGCGTTAATTGATTGCCGGATACCTCGTAATCCGCCCCTTCGGTCAACAACGTTGCGCCGTTCGTTACTTCGGTAAGCAAGTTGCCGTTCAGCGTAAGCGTAACGGTCGGTTCGTCCTGTTCCGATACTTGCTGGTCGAAGCTTACCGTCGTAGGGCTGATCGAGCTTTGCAGCACCTGCGATGCCGACGTCACCTTCAATTCGTCGAGCAGCATGTAACTGCCCGATTTTTTCACCGCTTTCAGCGTATGCGCGCCTTCCGGCAGATCGGCCGCCGAATAAACGGTTTGCCTTGCAAGTCGGCTCGAATGGTAAGTATCGACCGTTTCTTGGAATACGCCATCTAAATAGATGTCCACTTCCCCTTGCGAGGAATCTTTCTCCGTGACGTATTCAATACTGGAACCGGTAAATTCATATTCGAAATAATCGCCGTTCGCCTCCGTGTAATGAACGTCATCGTTGTAATCGCCAAGCCCGCGGCTCCAGCTATACCCCCACGCGCCACTATACGATATGGCCGAATCATTGTCGTTAAGCGAGAGGATTTGTCTTGTTGTATCTATAACTGCGATCGTCAGCATCGCCGTTTCGCTTCCGGCGAAAGAGAAGACAAGCCTAGTCGTGCCTTCCGGCTCCGCGGCCAGGTATTCTTTCTTAATCGTTACCTCGCTCCCCGAAACGGTGTAGTCCGTTCCCGATACGAGCGCCGTTCCGCCGTTCGCGATGCCTGATAAAGCCGGACCGCCGGGCGTAAGCTCGACCGTTACGTCCCTTTGCAGCGCAGTCTTCTTGTTAAAGCTGCCTTCGGCAGGGAGAATCAGATCCGGCTTGATCACCTTCAGCTTATCCAGCAGCATGAAGATGCCCGATTTCTTCACTGCTTTCAACGTGTGGACGCCATCCGTCAAGCCGTTAACGGCATACACCGTTTGCTGGGCAAGCCTGTTCGAATCGTAAGTGTCGACGGTTTCTTGGAAAACCCCGTCCAAGTAAATATCGATTTCGCCCTGCGAGTCGTGTTTCTCCGTGATCAACTCGATGCCCGTGCCGGTGAACTCGTATTCGAAATAATCGCCGTTCGCCTCCGTAAAGTGGACGTCATCGCCGTAATCGCCTAACCCGCGATTCCAGCTGCGATGCCACGAGCCGGTATAGGCGATTGCCGAATCATCGTCGTTCAAGTTCACGATGACGCCGTCCGTCGTATCGCTGACCGTGATCGACAACGTCTGTGCCAAACCGGCGCTGAAGCCTACGGTCAGCTTCGTCTCCCCTAGGGGAAGTCCGGCGGCATACTCCTTCTTGATCGTCAAAGTCGAGCCGGACACTGTGTAATCAGTCCCGTTCGATAGAGCCGCGCTCCCGTTCGAAACACTGCTTAACGTATTGCCGTTAAGCGTCAACGAAATCGGAATGTCGGCCCTAGCGGCAGGCTTCTTGTTGAACTTCACCGAGCTTGGTTCGATGAGACTGTTCTGAACGCGGGAGTCGGACACGGACACAAGCAGGTTTTGCTTGCCTCCCGTTTCCTCGTAACCTCCGTTCTTGCTCCAAGCCCCTTCGTAGGTGAAGCCGTGATCGTCGTCATTGGCGCTAACCGTCCCGCCTTGCGGCGTCACTTTAAGCAAACGAGAGCCATGGGCAGCCAAATTCGCCGAGCTAAAGCTATTGTTGAAATTTCCAAGCTCCGACTTGCTCCACAGATCGCGGACCGATGCTGGGCCTGATAATCCGATGTCGCTCCAGTCGACCTCCACCGTTGCGGCCGCATCGTCCAAATTGAATAAAGCAACCGTAAAGCTGCCGTCTCCGTTATTGGCATACCAGACCTGCTGATCGGTCTCGGTCGACAGCGGACGAGTCGGGCGGCCGTTCTGGTTGACCGCGATGACCTCCTCGTTCGTAAGCAGCTCAAGGCCGTAGCTGTCCAAATTCGTCATATCGTTGCCGATATAGAGCGGCGCGGCGGACATCGCCCACAGCGTCATGGCCGTCTTGCGCTCGTCTTGCGTAATGCCGTCCATCGCCCCGTTGCCAACGTTGAGCGAGTCGAAGTCGTTCCAGCCGCCCGGCTTGCCGTGCGGCCACCATTGCTCTGCTTTCGGGAATAGTCTTGCGATGCTGCTCCAGCTCGTAAGCCCTGCCGTACCGCAGTAGCATTCAATATCCCAGTCAACGCGCCAGCCGTTGGCATACTGCTTCCAGGTGTCTATGTAGTTGATGTCCAGTGCCCACGACAGCTCCAGCCATATGCCGTGCGGCGCAAGCGCAGCCGACCATGCGGCCACGTCGTCGCGCGCGTCCAGCGACAGGTCGGAGATGCCCGATCCCGGCGTCACGCTGTCGAATTTGAGAAAGTCGATGCCCCATTCGGCATACAAATCCGCGATGGAGTTAATGTAGCTCTGGGCGCAAGGGTTCGAGAAATCGATCTTGTAGCCGAGATTCCAATAGTCCGCCTGCGCAAGCGGCTGAGCGGCGATATCCTGCATCGAACAGCCCGGAGCGCCGTAGATGGGCAGATCGTCCTCGTAAGCTTGCGGCGACAAGCCCGGAATGCCGTAGATGCCGATCTTCTGATCGTTCGCATGAACGTAGTCGATCACTTCCTGGAAGCCGTTCGGATAATGCGTCGTGCTTGGAATCGGGCGTCCGTATCCATCCATGCTTCCGTTCCAGCCAGCGTCAATGTTGATGTACTCGTAGCCATATGGCTGCAGGAGCGTATGCATCGCATCGGATTGCGCTTTGATCTGGGCGGCGGATATAATGCTGCTGTTCCCGCTGTACACCTGCATGCTGAAGCTGCTCCAGCCCATGTACGGCTTTAGTCCGAGGCCGTTGTCCGCAGCTTCGGCTACGTTTGTTGCAGGAGGCACATACGCGAACTGCACCGCAAGCAATACGAAAGCAAGGAAAGACATCTGCCATTTTCTCATCGACTTACCCACTTCATTCATCCCCTTTAACGTTAAAGTAGAGCAGAAAGCCCGGATCGTTGTATATCCAGGCTTTCTGCTAATTCATGCTTTTCGTTATTTATTCGAGGCGTCGTATGCTTTTTGCAAAATTTCCAAGTAACGGTCTACTTTCAGATCCTTCAATCCTTTGACATAAGCGTCCCAATCTTTGGTCAGATCCTTGTTGCCAGTAACGAATTGCAACGCGCTCTGCTCTACGTATTTGCGAAGGTTCGTCTGAAGAATGCTCGCTTCGTCGGCTTCCGCGGGATCAACCCATACCGACCAGAGCGGGAACAGCTCCTTAGGCTCATGGCCTTGGTAAAGCAGCGTCGCTTGGTAGAGACGACGCTCGTAAGCGTTGGAATCGTAAATGTCGGTTCCTTGCACGAAGCTGTCGCGGTACTCGGAAGGCATATAGAAGTGGCCCATGCCGCTCCAGCCGGCATTGCGCGGCGCTTCCCCTTCAGCCGCAGGGATCGGCTTGATCATTGCTTTGACGCCTTCGCCCAGCGCTACGTCGTCAGGACCCGGACGCTCCCAATCGATGCCTTCCATACCGGATGCCGCATTCGTCTGACCTTCCCATGTGAACATGTAGTCGACAAGCTTAATGAGTGCGATTTGCGCTTCTTTGCTCGCTTTGTTCGTAATGACGAACTTCGCGCCAGGCGCCACGCCGCCGCCGTCATGCGTCGCGAACGATGCGCCGTTCGGGCCCGTAAGCGGAGGAAGCGGATTGTAGTCGGCCGAATATTTATTGCCCTTGTCGATATTGACGAAGATGGCGGGATGCATGCCCGCGCCGGCGCCGAGAATTTGCGTGTCCGCGTTTTCGCCGATTTTTTTGAACGCTTCCGCGTTTTGGGTGAATGCGCCCGGATCGATCAAGCCTTCGTCATACAGGGACTTAGCGTAGGCGAGTCCTTGTTTCCACTCTTCCTTAGTGGCAGCGGACTCCACTTTACCGTTTGTCAGGTTCAAGTAGTTCCGGTCGTCATTGTAGACGAAGCCGTTCATGAGGAACGGAAGAATCCTTACGCCGAAGTCCTCGGTCGAGCCGCTGAGCGGAACTTCGTCCTTCGCGCCGTTTCCGTTCGGATCATCGTTCTTGAACGCGCGCAGCACATCGCGGAATTGATCAGGCGTCGTAGGCATCTCCAGGTTCAGCTTCTCCAGCCATGAAGTGTTCAGCCATAGCTTATTCGGATACGAACAGTGGAAACATTGCGAATAAGCCACGAGACCGTAGATGTTGCCGTCAGGCGCCGTATTAAACGCCTTCAGATCGGCATTCGATTCCATAGCCGCTTTGATATTCGGCGCATATTCGTCGATCAGATCGTTAAGCGGCACGATAACGCCTTGCTTTCCGTACTTCAAGACGTCCGTCTGCGTGAACTGATCCACGTAACCCGTAAGAATGTAGGCATCCGGGTAGTCGCCGCTCGCTAGCGAGATTTGACGTTTCTCCTTCGCGCCGTCGGACGGGATGACCTCGAAGTTCAGCTTCATGTTGAACATGTCCTGCACATGCTGAGTGAATTTGTTCGTTGGCAGATCGATGCTTTGGTCCTGCACGGCAAACACGCTAATCTCTACCGGAGCAGCTGGCTTCTCACCGGTTTCTCCCGACTCCTTAGGCGGCGTCGTGGCGTTGTTACTCGGTTGATTATTGTTGGACGAGCATGCGGCAAGCACCAAGCTTACCGACAAAACGATGGCGAACAAACCCGCGATTCTCTTTTTCAATGGTATCGCTCCCTTTTTAATAAATGGATGATTGTCTTAACGCGAACGCGAAGCAAGACGTGCAATTGGATATAAGCCCCACCTCCTTAAAAGTTGATCAAAGCAAAATTTGCTTAACCTTTTACCGAACCTACCATCATCCCTTGCACGAAGTAGCGCTGAACGAACGGGTAGATGACCAGCACGGGCAGCGTTGCCACGACGATGAGCGAATACTTGAGCAGCTCTGCAAGCTGCTGCCGCTCAACCTGCTTCATGGCATCGTTCAATCCCGCGGCGCTGTTGTTCTGAATAATGATGCTTCGCAAAATGAGCTGCAGAGGGAATTTGTCTGCGGTTTTCAAGTAGATTAACGCATCGAAATACGCATTCCACTGGCCGACGGCGTACATAAGCACGAGAACGGCAATGATCGGCATGGATAACGGAACAACGATACTCCGCAGGAAGCGCAAATCACTGCAGCCATCTATCTCGCTCGCCTCGAACAACTCGTCTGGGATCGAGGACTGGAAGAAGGATCTTGCGATAATGACCTGCCATACCCAGATCGCATTCGGAATGAGCAGCGCCCATCTGGAATCGATGAGACCAACTTCCTTGACGACCATGTACGTCGGAATGAGACCGCCGCTGAACAGCAGCGTGAACGTAATGAGCATCATAAGGGCGTTCCGTCCGAAAAACGTTTTGCGGGACAACGGATAGGCGATCATGATGGTTAAAGCGACGCTGATGAGCGTACCCGCTCCCGTATAGAAGATCGAGTTGCCGTAACCGGACACCACCTGCTTCGTTTGGAACAGCACCTTGAAGCCTTCCAGCGAGATGTCTACCGGCCACAACCACACTTTGCCGGATGTGACGGCCGCCGGACTGCTGATAGAGCTGCTGACGATATAGATAAGCGGATAAAGAACCGCGACGAGCACGAGACACAGAATGGCATAGATGATGAATAGGAACAATTTGTCCCCGGCCGAATCCTTGATTTTATGATTGGTTCTAATGGCTGACATGGCGCTTATGCTCCCCTTTCCTTACCAGATGCTCGTGTTCGAGAACCGCTTGGCTAAGCTGTTCACCGTCGTAAGCAGAATGAGATTAATGACGGAATTGAACAAACCAACGGCCGTCGCGAAGCTGTAGTTGGCGTTCAGCAAGCCAACGCTGTACACGTAAGTCGCGATGATTTCCGAATTCACGAGATTGAGCGGATTTTGCAGCAGATAGATTTTCTCGAAGCCGATCGCCATGACGCTGCCTACGTTCAAGATAAGAACGATCATAATGGTAGGCAGAATGCCCGGAAGATCGACGTGGACGATTTTTTGGAACCTGGATGCTCCGTCGACCTTGGCCGCTTCATACAAGGTCGGATCGATGCCGGCCAATGCCGCCAAATAGATGACCGCCGTGTACCCTGCCGTCTGCCAAATGTCCGACCATACGTAGATGGAGCGGAACATTTCCGGTTCGCCAAGAAAATTGATCGAATCCAATCCAAGCCCGTTCATCGCAATATTGACGAAGCCGAGCCTCGGCGACAGAAACAGCATGATGATGGAAACCATAACGACCGTCGAAATGAAATACGGCGCGAAGGATACCATTTGCACGATCTTCTTGAACCGTCCGCTTCGCACCTCGTTCAGCATTAATGCGAGCAAAATCGGAATCGGAAAACCCGCCAGCAGCAAATATCCACTGATAAGCAGCGTATTTTTGACGAGCGGCCAAAACATCGGATTATCGAAAAACAAATTGAAGTTTTTCATCCCAACCCACGGGCTGCCCCAAATACCCTTAATTACGTTGTAATCTTTGAAGGCGAGCACCGTATTGATCATCGGGTAATACTTGAAGATAAGAAAAAACAGCAGCGGGGGCACAACAATCAGATAAAGTTGCCAATGCTTCTTTATGCTTCTGCCCGCTTCCTCCAGCAGCCCTCGCTTCTTGCTTCGCCCGATAGCGCCTTCATTTGTGTGTAAAGCTAGTTGTTCCTTCAGAACGATCCCTCCCTAAGTCACTTGCCGCGATGAAATGACAGCGCTTTCTATACCGCTGATCATAACGGGCAGCAGGGTCGCCAAGGAAGGTACAGTTGCTCGTTTTTAGGTACAGTTGCCCCTTTTTGGCAGGTGCAAATGTCCGTTTTGCGTACGTTTTCGTCAAGTATGGTCTGCTTATCGCATTCTCCAGTCCCTTCGAGCGATTTGCCGCCACCGCCACCGTCACCACCACTTAGTCCTCAATAGTTTCATTTGGTCGAACTAATTCCAGCACCAGCATCTAGAGTGTTCAAATAGATGCATATCGTCGAACTAAATCGCGTCATTTCCACCAGCACGCGCCCTACATGCGGTTTAGTTGCACGAAATCGAACTAATTGGCTATTTGTCTCATGCGAGAGCCAATTAATTTCACGAAAAGCCACTATTGTACTCAAGCGCCTTACGAGTCATTAAAAAAGAGCCGTCCCGCAAAGTCA